>PNLE01000005.1 GCA_013822855.1 Planctomyces sp. | reverse complement strand
GACCTGCTTCTTGGGATCGGTGGGGAAGTCCTGGCCCGTCTTGGCCTTGATGGCGGCCTTGAACTCGGCGACGAGCTCCTTGAGCTGTGCGACGCTCAGTTCGTTGTCGAAGTGCACACCGGCGGCATGCTTTTTCTTTTCGAGCAGATCTTCAAAGGGATCGATGTCGGTCTTCTTCTCGGGCTTCAGGCCCATGACGACGTCGCCGTACATCTGCACGAAGCGGCGGTAGCTGTCCCAGGCGAAACGTTCGTTGCCGGAAGCCTTGGTGAGGGCCTCGACGGTCACATCGTTCAGGCCGATGTTGAGCACGGTGTCCATCATGCCGGGCATCGATTCGCGGGCACCCGACCGGCAGGAGACCAGCAGCGGATCGGTCGTGTCGCCGAACTTTTTCCCCATCGCCTTTTCGACGAGCGCCATGGCCGCGTCGACCTGGGCTTCGAGTTCTGGCGGGTAGGTGTTCTCGTGGCCGTAGTAATACGTGCAGACTTCGGTGCTGATGGTGAAACCGGCAGGGACGGGCAGGCCGATGTTCGTCATTTCCGCCAGGTTGGCCCCTTTGCCACCCAGCTCGTTCTTCATCTTGGCGTTGCCGTCAGCCTTGCCATCCCCGAAGAAAAATACGTACTTCGTCGCCATACAGTGATCCCTACCCCTAAAGCGAAAGAGCGGCTGCAAATCCTGCGGCCCGCCGATGATTCCCATCGCAGCGGCCTTTGTCAGTCGCTGCGCACGAAAGCCCCTCAAAGAGAGGCCTCCCGAACTACGGAACCCTAGCAGCCAACCGGCGGAAGTTCAACCCTCCACCCACATTGCAGCGACCAGCAGCCTTCGCCATTCCCTCACAAAACCGTGATGTCGCGTCCGATTAGCGGCGTTTGTCTTGAACGCCGGGAATCTGCTGTGGACTCTCCTTTCCCCCTCGCTTAGTCCGCTGGGAGAGGGCCGGGGTGAGGGCGAGTCCCACCACTTTACGACGTCACGACCCCCAACTCCGGGTGCCACGGCTGGCTCGCCCAGCAGTGCTCCTCCCGCCATCGCCACCAGCCCCTAACCCGCCAGATCCTTCAACATCTGCCGCACCACCCCCAGGTGACACACCGGTGTGCGAGGCAGCCTTGAACAGGCAAAGACGACTATCTGCGGGAGCCGTGTTTCAGGTCGATTCCCCACTCCTCCAGCACCAGCGGCGGAACAAAGTGGAAGCTCGCACGGCCATCGGCCCAGCTAATCGTTGCGGGCTGCCTGGCAATTTCTGTGCTGAGATAGGCGGGATTCGGCGTGATCCCTACCCGTCCAAGATCCAATCGATCGGCATCCCAGCAGGCCTGAATGGTGATGTCGGGATGTGTTCGTTCGTGGGTGTGCCCCGCACAGGCGAGCTGGAGAAGATCAAACTCCAGATCATCCAGTTCGAAGACACGGCCCCGCAACGTGGCCGCAAACTGGGCGGCACGAGGCCCATGTTGGGGATCGGAATACTCGTTGACCCGCCGGGAATCGTGCAGCACCGCGAACAGAGACACCACCCGGCGACTGGCCCCCGTCTCCTCCGCCAGCTTCAACCCGTTCTCCAGCACCCGCGCCCAATGCGAGATCCCGTGGTCGCCACTGAGCGGAAGCGCATAGTCCTCCAACACGGCTTCAATCACCGGCCGCAACTGCATTGACGATCCCTTCCTGTGGACAATAGAAGTCAAAAGACGGAGGGGCAGGTTGTAAAGTTCGATAACGGAGGGCATTGCCGCACATCGAAGCACAACACCAGGAGGTCGGGCAGTACTAGCAACAGGCTCAATAGTATTGTTAATCACTAAAATGAATGATCTTGATCCGATCGGTGAGGCTTTCAGGGTGCTTGATCGCCTCCAAAACTGCAGAGAACGAGCCATGACGTCGATGAAAATTCAAACTGCGACCTTCACGATTTCGATTGTGATCGAGAGTGTATGGCCAAAGAGTCTTTCCTTCATCGATCAGCCGTTTCACTTCCGTCAGCTCCGGTAATGTGTTCATTGCCTTCAGGTCTTGTGCCGTGATCAAATCTCCTGGAGATGTCCGGAGAGGCGTCTCTCGGAAGAGGACGGGTTGCCCTGGGGAAAGTATCTGGTTCGTGGAGACAATCAGAAAGCCGGGCAACCCATGAGGTTCATAGCGGTATTCATGCAGCGAGATTCCGAAAAGTATCCGCTCGTTTTCAGCGTAGATATCTTCCACGCGAGGCGGATAGTGCCCGTGCTCAAGTCGATACTTCTCCAGTCGGGCCACAGCATCGGTTTCCCAGACAGCTCGATTGAGCGACCAATCTTCTTGGATCGTTGATTGCAATTCGACGTTTGATAAGGCAATCAACGGCGTCGTGCGCTCCCATTTTCGAATGTCCGCAAGCTCCGCAGAGCGGATATATAGTGGTTGGCTGTTCAGCAGGAATCGTGTTTGTTGATTTAGTAGTCGGATAGCTCGTGTTCGCTCTCCGGGTAACCATGAAATGGGAAAACTATTGAGAAGATGAATGAAACCATGCGATCGGTCTGTGAAATACTCTTTTCCTAAATCGCGGCTTTCAAGGGCTTGCCTGGTCAGGACATAACGATCCTGTATTTTTGTGGAAGGCAAATCAGTGAGAATCTTGGAAAATGCGAGTAGTTGATCCAGCAGGGCTGGCGTCTGTCCTGGAAGCTGAGCCCACCGTCGTAGTCGATGGTGGAATCTTATTAGATTGTGATTCCACGTTCCGCTGTATCTATCATCGGGCTGAGACATCAACATATACATGTTGAGTAGAATCCTGATTCGAAGCTCCTCCCCTTGCTGCTCCAGAGAAATCTCGTTGCGGGGTCCAAAGGAGCCTGATTCAATAAGGTCAAAGTAATTGAATCCTGAATAGCTGGCTACTGAGTGGCTGGGTGTCCCTAAACGAATGGTAGGATGTAACTTTGGAGGATTTCCGGCTGCAATCCTGTCTGTGATCTTCCGCAGAAATGCCAATGCTTGAGCATCGCTTTTGATTCGTCGTCCTGGGTCGATAGGGACTTCTGGAGATCTCACTTTCTGCCACTGACGGGTCCATTCCGGATCGAACTCGGCCATTTGTCGTTCATGGGCCTTCCAGTCGAAACCGGGATCGACCAGAGGGATCTCGACCACTCGCCAGACGCAAATCGCGCACACACTCACAATCAGCGGCCAACCAGCCCACAGCATCTGGCCACACCATCGCCACCACGAATGAGTCCCTTTGATCCAGCCATTGAGCAGATACAAGGTGGCTGCCAGATACCCCACGATCAGCGGGCCGAAACTCAGCCAAAGTGGAATCCCCAGCATGAAGACCAAGCAACTTGCGGCAAAAAACAGACAGCAAACGATCGCCAGTACGCCGGCTGCCAGAAGCAGTTTCTGCAAACATTGGGACAGGAATTGGGCCACGACGTAACACAAGCATGCGGCTGTGGACGAGATCATCGCTAGGTTGATTGATGAGAGTTTGCTCAATGATCTCGCCGGGGAAAAGAGTGTTTGAGAATCGGGATCGAGTTCGTCTTTGAAGATGACAAAGAGCCCCAAGCCTCCAAGTAGAAGTAGGCATAACCCCCACACGCCTTGCTTCGCCAGCCAGATCATTTCGGGAGGAATGCCATGGTTTTCATAAAACTTTTTTCGTTGGCGAACCTCGTCTCCGAAGTAGACGAGGAGTCCGAGGAGACCGATCCAGCCAAGGAAAACACCCGAGATTAGAAGGCGGAGATTGCTGTAGAAGTTATGTGAATGCGTGAATCGCTGCGAGATGCAATGGATTGTGATCAGGAGAAAAGCACCGATCAATGTCATTGATAGCGCCGATCGGAATTCTTTCCAGCACAGCACACCCAACAGGCGCGGTGTTGGATTTGCTCGCAGCGCCGCCCATTTCAAGAACGGGGTGAGTGGCGCGCAAACTACGGTGTTCCCTAGTTCCGTCCATCGTAATGAGGAATTTGAGGATGGCCCTCGAACCCAATTCAACCCAAGGACATAGGCCATGGCCAGCATCGATAAGGAAAAAAGCGGCATGATCACCATGAGTAACGTCTCGCGGGAGAGGTTGCTGGGGATGATGGAAGGTTCTCCCATGAGTGTGAACATCCCCAAGGAGAGCACCAGCAATCCGACTCCTCCCACGACAGCCACAGTGACTTTCTCGACCAGGATCGAGGCGGTCACTGTCGTGGCGATTGCCAGAAGTATGTAGGGCAGGTGGGATTCGATAGCGACATCTTGCGGCAGGAGCTGGAAGCCTTTGCGAAATTCTTGATGTGTCGAGCAGGTCAAGCCAGCGGAAAGCAGCGTCACGACGAAAAAGAGCGTCTGGCTGACCAATGAGAAGGAGAACTTTCCTGCGAGTAGATCAAAAGGCCGCACAGCGAGTTGTTGCAGGAGGCGGTCAGTCTCCTCTTCCCGTTCCGCCGCGAAGAGCATGGCGCTTCCCGCCACCGCGTAGCAGATGCTCAGCAGCGAGGCGACATGGAACGGGTAGTCTTGCATGCTTTGCTGTTGATCGCGAGAGAATCCGAGGAACAGCAACTGTAGCAGCAAAGCTCCCGCCAAGAAGGCGAACCACAGCGTTCGCTGCGCGAGATACTCTTTCCAGACAATGCGTGTATAGCTGCGAGAGAACATAGGTGATCTTCCTGAAAACTCGCTAACAGCAGAACATCGGCACGAAAACCGGTGTGAGCTTCACTGGCGTACCAAGATGGACTTTCACACAGATTGCAGCGGGAGGTCACTGGAGGGGCGACGCCGTTCTCGCAGTAGTCCCAGCAGGATCTCTTCTAGGTTGGGTCGACGAATTTCGTAGTGAATTCCTAAGCGGGACAGTTCAGAGATCTTTTCTTCATCGAGATTTCGCACGATCACGCTGTGTTCGTGTTCGAAGGCGACTTGCGAAAGCACCACACCGGGAAGTGGAGGAACGGTGGCATTGGTCTCTGGCAAGGTGAGAATGACTTCCCGCGTCGAGTGCTTCAGATTGTCCAGGCTCTCGATGCAAACGAGCTTGCCACCCAGCAGAATGACGACAAGATCCGCCACTCGCTCGACCTCATTGACTTGATGGCTGCACAGAAACACGGTCCGTCCCTGGCTCGCAACATCAACCATGCTTTCCAGAAATTCTCGCCGCACCAAGGGGTCGAGCCCCGATGTTGGTTCATCTAGAATGAGTAGCTCCGGATAATGCGACAGGGCGATCGCCAGAGCGACTTTGGCCCGAGTGCCTTTGGAAAGCTCAGAGATTTTCTGCCGGGGATTCAGATCGAACTGGCGGGCGTGCTTCTCGAACGCGGCCTGATATCCCGGCGGATAAAACCCCGCGGCGAACCAGCCCGTCTCCTCCACCGTCATCCAGTCGTAGAGTGACGGCTTCTCGGCGACATACCCCACGCGGGAACGAATCTCGCGGCTGTATTTCTGGCTCTCCATCCCCAGCACTTCACATCGGCCGGCATCGGGACGTTCCAACTCCAGCAGCGTGCGAATCGTGGTGGATTTCCCCGCCCCATTGGCTCCCAGGAGAGCGCAGACGGAGCCCGCCGGGACTTCGAACGAGACATTGTCGAGCGCCTGGATCGATTTGAACCGCTTCGACACCTGCTGCATGGAAATCACGGAAGGCATGTCATGTTCCCGAAGGGGGTTTGCGAGAATTGAGCTTTTTCAGCTCGCTTTCCACAAGTTGGCGAATTTCGTCGGCATCCACCTGGTACTGGGCGGCTTCCTGAAGCACGGAACGTAATCGTTCCCGGATGAGATCCAACCTCAATTTGCGGCAGAGTTGGGGCGCGGCGGGAGTCACCGCCAGTCCCATGCCGCGAATGGCAATCAGGATTCCGTCGTTCTGCAATTCCCGATAAGCGCGGGCGACCGTGTTGGGGTTTAGCGCCGTCGAGATCGCCATCTCGCGCACGGAGGGAACCTGCTCGTCCACCCGCAAAGTTCCGTTCGCCACGGAGAACTTCACATGCCGGACAATCTGCTCATAAATCGGGATCCCGCTGGCGGGATCGATGTGCGGCAGCATTGAGGCACCCCAAAACGACGAGCTGTACCACCGAGATAGTACGGTAGTGTCAGCTCGCGCGAGATGTCAATCGGTTTTCGAGTTTTTTCAATGGCCGACGAGGAGGTCTTGGAGACACGGACTAACCGCTTTCCAGCGAAGCCATTCCCCTCGTTCCCGTCTCCAGCCCACGCTAAGCTGCAGTCAGCTCCAACTCCCAGCCTGCAACTTTACGGCTCCCCGAATGCCATCATTCTCACTCCATTTCCTGACGCGAGTCCTCGTCTGGCTGGTGGTGTTGGTGGTTGTGCGGGTCGTGGTGGTGGTGGTTTCCAGCTTTGGCGACTATGTTCCGCCCAACTTCAATTCCGAGTTTCTGCATGGCCGGGAAGGGTACTTCTTCGGGCTATATGCCTGGGCCTTCTATGCCCATATCGTTTCCGGGCCGCTCGCGCTGCTGGCGGGGCTGCTCCTTCTGAACCCCCGCCTGAGGCGGCGGTGGCCCGTGTTTCATCGCTGGCTGGGACGAGCTCAGGTGATGGGCGTCGTCGGTGTGATGGCCCCCAGTGGGCTGGTCATGGCGTGGTGGGCGGCGGCTGGGCCGGTGGCCACCGTTTCGTTCATCACCCTCTCGCTGGCCACGGCGGGCTGCCTGATCCTCGGCTGGCGCGCCGCCGTCTCCCGCCGCTACGCACTCCATCAGCGCTGGATGGAGCGCGCGTTCGTCCTGCTCTGCTCGGCGGTCACGCTGCGGCTGATGGTCGGCAGCGCGCTGGTCGTCGACGCCGACTTCCTCTGGTGGGATCCCCTCTGGTTCGATCCCATCCTCTCCTGGGTCAGCTGGCTATTCCCCTTGGGAATCTACGAAGCCTGGTGGCGGCTCGCTCGCCTCCCAAGGCCAGCCGAACGGCCCCGCGAAACCTCTTGATTCCCGCCCCGGTCTCCTCACTTCTTCGGCGGTTTATCTCGTTGGATCGAGATCATCCTCTCTCGTTCTTTGCCCGCCGTATCTGAACTCAGGGAAGAGACTCGGCCATCCACCTGCAGGATATGGAGTGACCCGTAGTGTGACGATTTCGTCTCCGGCCCGAATGTCAGGAGATACTCGGGACCGACATCTTGGGGAGACATCCACGGCACGGCTTGTGAGGCATCGACTTCCAGAATGGCAACCACTTCGGATTTCTCTCCCTCGGGAAAGTCGGCCAGTTTTCTCGGCCCGATCGGAGCTAAGAAAACATTCTCCCCGACGAGACCCATGTAGGAGGTCTTGTCTAGCGATGCGATGGAAGCCGGGCAGCAATAGGCGGGCAGCCGCGTGGCCAGCGCCTCGGCATTGGCCGGATCATTCCACGGTTTGCTCAAGTCGATTTTGTCGTAAAGCGCCTGTTGATCTATAAACGGCAGGATCAGCGTCCGCCAACTATGGAGCGGCTTCCCTTCAGCATCGACGGTAAAAGCCGGTGGAAACGATCCATATTGATCGTGGTAGCTGTGCAGTGCCAAGCCGATCCGCTTGAGGTTAATGCGGCACTGAGTCCGACGAGCAGCTTCTCGCCCACGGTCAAGAGGCGTTAGCAATGCCATCACTGTGAAGACAATCCCGATGGCGATAAGAATTTTGACAACCAGGTGGCCACTGCGAGAGCAATTTTTGTGCAATGGGCCGCGACGGATATCGCAAGTTCGATTGTTGCGAGTCATTGATCGCATGGTCGCTCCTCTGGCTTCTCGTCGCCTGATGAACTGGCTCGTAATGAATGGAAGACTTCGTATGAACCTTGGCTCTCATCATTCAAATACCAGATAAATCTACTTCTTAGGCTTGGATTCCAACGGCATCACCAACATCTTCTGCCGCTCCTCCATCGGTAAGTCTTCGCTGAGGAACTGCACGATTCCATCCACATGCATCGCATGCAGTCCATGGGGGTGCGACTGTTTCGATTTTGATCCGAACGTCAGGAGATACTCGGGAGTGGAATCCATGGGCGACATCCACGGCACCGCGTGCTCGGCATTGACATCGAGAACGGCGACCTTTTCGGAAGTCCCCAATCGCCCAAAGTCGGCCAACTTACGCATCACGGTCGGGTGGAAGAAAGCCATCTCGCCGACCACGCCCAGATAGGTCGTCAAGTGGGGTTCCTTCAACGTTGCGGATGGACAGCTGTAGGCTGATAAACGGGTGGCACTTGCAACGGCATTGGCCGGATCATCCCACGGCTTGCTCAGGTCGATCTGATTGTAGAGTGCTTCCTGATCGAGAAACGGCAGGATCAGCGTCCGCCAGCTATGCAGCGGCTTACCCTCGGTGTCGACGGTGAACGCCGGTGGAAACGATCCATACTGATCGTGGTAGTTATGTAGTGCGAGACCAATCTGTTTGAGATTATTCTTGCATTGCGTTCGCCGTGCTGGCTCCCTCGCTGATCGTCTTGCCGGCAACAGCAGCGCGATCAGCACGAAGATGATCACCAGCACGACCACCAGTTCCAGCATCGTGAAACCAATCCGCGATCGGCGATTCAATGTCGCCGGTCGATCTGTCGGCAGAACTTCAAGGGGAATACCGGCCCTCATGATCTCCCTCCATTCCTCTTCGGTGGCATGCTCGGTCGGACGATCGTACATGAAAAAGTGAAACTTCGATCCTACTTCGCCAGATCCCAGTTCGTCGTCACAAATTCCACGATCGGCGTTGAATCGGGCAGCCCGTGCGGGTGGTGTTTCACGCCGGGCTTGGGAATGAGCCTGATTTCGCCACCCAGGGCTTGATAGCGTTTTGCTAACTCTCCGGTGTTCTCGTCCCACGGCACCACTTCATCGGCATCGCCGTAGACGTGGAGCAGGGGGAGCTTCGCTTTCGCGAGTGGTTCCAGCTTGTCGATGGGACTCAAGCCCGCCGTCGCCATCTCGGCATCCGTCGCCAGCCCGGCCAGTTCCTTGAGCATCTTCCAGTTCGGCTCGCTCCCCGGCCCCTTGAAAGCGGCTCCTTGCGACTTGCCACCCGGCCAACTGAGGATGTTGCAGACGGGGGCGTCGCTATAGATGCTGCTCACGCGATCGGGATGGAGGGCCGCCCAACTGTAGACATACAGCCCGCCGCGACTGATCCCCACCAAGGCGGGCTTTCGATCGAAGCCGTACTTATTGGTCAGCTGGTAGTAGAAGGCCTCCCAGGCCTTCATCGCCGGGGGCATGCCGAACTGGTTGGGCGTGGGCAGGTAGACAATGTGGTAACCCGCCCGCAGCATCCGCGTTTCGAAGTCGGTCACGACATGCGGAAATTCGCCGATCCAAACCCACGGCTTCCCTCGTCCTTCGGGAATGGCAGCCACAGTTCCCGGCGCGACGACCATTCCTTTGCGGCCGTCACTCTCGACGGTGTGGACGGCAAACCCATTCCACCGCGTTGTCGCCGCCGGCAACTCCTCGGCGGCCTTGGCGTCATGTACCAACATGGCGACCCCGAGTCCGACTACGACCAAACAGCACAACCGTCGTGCGAACATGAGTGCGTGCATTTGCGGATCGTCCTTCATGGCTGATTCAATCAGTGTCTATTTCAACTCAGTGGTTCAACTCAGTGGCGGCGTGACCCGAAAGGGATGGAAAGATCTCCCGCTCTCCCTCCCGGCCGTTCACCTAAGGGGAAATGGATTG
Source organism: Planctomyces sp. (assembly GCA_013822855.1). Classification (GTDB taxonomy): domain Bacteria; phylum Planctomycetota; class Planctomycetia; order Planctomycetales; family Planctomycetaceae; genus Planctopirus. Next base: position 43,481 of record PNLE01000005.1, on the reverse strand, counting down.
TGCCCCGACTCTGCTGCCAATGCCACCTTTTCCAGTTGCAGCGTGAGTGGAAACACTGGTCGGGCTGTCGTTGAGCGGGGCGAACTGATTCATGGAGACGGCAGGCCACGATGATCACCGTATTGGCCGTGTCGAGACCCACCGAATCCCCTGCAGAATCCTTTCCGGGAGTATTGCGGTGCCGCCCGCCCCGCCGGTCATCCCCCCCGCTACGAGTCATGCCCGAGATCCCCGCTGGTTCGCTGTGGCGGTGGCCATCTCGTTTCTCGGGTTGATCGCCTGGGATCGGTCGACTTGGTCCGCGTTCAAAAGTGATTCCGCCTCTCAACTTTCGGAGAGGAGTCCACTCCGCTCACAGCCCCTGGCGTCACGTCGGAATGTCATCCCGGAGTTTCACCTCGCCACCACTGAGGAAATGTGCCCGCTCCCGGCCTCGATCTCTTCTTCGTCCGTTTCAGCGCTATCACCCGTCAATAGAGGGGATCATGCGCCATCGCGAACCGGTGCGTCACTCGTCGATTTCTTCACCGGCGGCGGCTACTACATGCCCCGCACGCATTGTCTCCTCACTCCCGAGGGAAAGAGCGATTGGCCCTGGATCATCACGCTGCTGGTGCTGAGCGCCACGGTGATCGTCGCTTATCTACGGATCTTTATTTTCTGGATGAGATCTTATTTCGACGAGCGGGCCGAGGACCGCAACCAGCAGCTGTTTGACCTCGCCGCGATTTTTCTCCTTTGCGCGATCTGCGGCTACGCCATGTCGATGTTGATGTTCGCCTGGCCCGCCTATCGACTGTTGGCGTTCTTCCTGCTCGCGCTCAACATCTTCTCCTGGCGATTCTGTTCCAATCTCGAATCGTTCAAGAAGGTCTTCGCATCGAACCGGTTGGAGCGTCAGCTTCGTGAGACAGTCGAATCGAGGGCCATCGAGCTGGAACGGCAGGTGAGGAACCGCACTTCGGAGGTCAACCGCTTGGCGGAGATCGCCCGCCGCACGGCTAACGGCGTGGTGATCACGGATCGCACCGGCTGCGTCGAATGGATCAACGAAGGGTTCACCCGCATCTGCGGCTACACACTGGAAGATCTTCGCGGAAAAAGACCCGGAGACGTCCTGCAAGGGCCCAACACCAACCCATTGGCGATCAAGCGGATCGGTGATGCGATCCGCCAAGGGCTTCCCGTCACGGATGAAGTCGTCAACTATTCAAAGAATGGACGGGAATACTATATCCGCATCGAAATCGATCCGCTTCGCGATGAACGGGGCCAGATTTCCGGCTTCATGGCGATTGAAAGTGATATCACCGAGCAGCATCAGCATCAGGAGGAACTCAAGCGTCACGCCGAGGAGATGGTGCGTCTCCGGAATGCCGCCGAATCGGCCAACCGTGCCAAGACCGATTTTCTGGCCAATATGAGTCACGAAATTCGCACGCCGATGACCGCCATTCTCGGCTATACGGAACTCCTTGCCGACAATAGCGACCCTGCGGGGACGACTTCGGCCGAACGTGTGGAGTGCATCGAAACCATTCGCCGGAACGGCGATCATCTCCTGGCGATCATCAACGATATCCTTGATCTCTCCAAGATCGAAGCCGGCATGATGACGGTCGAGAAGATTCCCACCAACCTCGGGCATCTCCTCAAGGATGTCGAGTCTCTGATGCAGTTCAAGGCCTCTCTCAAAGGGATCAATCTCAGCTTGAATCTCGTGGAACCTCTTCCCGCAATCATTCATAGCGACCCGGTTCGTCTCAAACAGATTCTCGTGAATCTGCTGGGCAATGCCATCAAGTTCACGGAAAACGGCGAGGTCTCGATGAGGGTGCGTACCGATGTAAACACTTCTCCGAGTCTAATCGTGATCGATGTCGCTGATACCGGCATCGGGATGACACCTCAGCAGATGAGTCAACTCTTCGGTGCGTTCGTGCAGGCCGATACCAGCACCACACGCAAGTTCGGCGGCACCGGTCTTGGCCTGCGCATCAGCAAAAGCCTGGCTCAACTCCTCGGTGGAAACATCACGATCACCAGCGAACCGGGGAAGGGGAGTGTCTTCCAACTCACCATCTCGACCGGACTGTCGGAGGTATCACCGCAAATTATGGTGGATGTGGAGCCGATGAGTGTCTCGACACCTGTAGCGAAGAATGAGCCAGAGACGGTGATCGTCAAACGTCTCCCTTTGGAAGGTTTGAATATCGCCCTGGTCGAGGATGGACTGGACAATCAGCGACTCATCGCCTTTCACCTCCGCAAAGCCGGGGCGACTGTCGCTGTTTTCGACAACGGGAAACTCGCGCTCGAGGCGATGACATCCGACGGAACAATTCAAGGCCCACTAGAGAATATCGGTCTCTTCGATCTCATTGTGACCGACATGCAGATGCCCGAAATGGACGGCTATACTTTGGCGCGGTCGCTACGGCGGAAGGGATTCGCCCACCCCATCATCGCCCTGACGGCGCATGCCATGGAATGGGATAAAAAACGCTGTCTCGATTCCGGATGTGATCACTACATCTCTAAACCGGTGGATCGCGCCGCGCTGGTTGATACCTGCCGTAGCGTTGTGGCCGCTCCGATCAATGCCGAATGACTCTTTGAGGATCGTAGGGGGATATCTCCTCATCATCCCGGCTTCGTTCAAAGAAAAAGCCGCCGAAAGGAAGGATTCTAGAAGAATCACGTTCCTTTCGGCGGCCGTGGTCATGGCAGTCAACCGGCTTATGGCTTCACTTCTTCGAGCTGATCAGCCTTCTTTTCGCCGGACTTCTCAATGGCGTCGGCCTTCCGCTCACCGATCTTTTCAACATAGTCAGCCGTGTCTTCCGCCACGCCGGACTTCGACTCGCCAGTGATGGTCTTGCCCGTCTGGTTGCGAATCGCTTCGGCTTGGCTGTCGGCACTGTTGCGAACGTCATTGGCTTCGCGCTTCGTTTCGTGCCGGATCATATCGGCCTGAGGCTGCATGGGGCTTTCGCTGCATCCCACCAAACCGGCAATCAAAGTCATCGCCACGGCACCGCTCATCAAGCTCTTCATCATGTCTCTCCTCAAAGGGGGTTCGATTTCAGCAGTCATCGAGCGAATTCTGGCAAGGCGTACAAAAACCTTGCCCACATTCGGGGATGGTGAGCGAGATTGTGCTCTCAATCACCAGTTCATCCCCTGCTGAAGTGCAACAAATGTAAAGCAAGTGGTGTGCCGACTTCGTTTCGCCGAGATTTCACCGAATAATCACTGAAAATCGACGAAAAGATGGTCGTTCAGCGATCACATCGGCTCTTGGCAACACGCCGAAGTGAGCGATTGAACCTTCGGCTCTGGTGGCTCACGGCCCCAAATCGTTCATGGGGATGGCTAGGGATGGCTAAAGAGAGGGTTGAGGTCGAATCAGGCTCAAGCCGACCCGGCGACGCTCTTTGTCGATATCCGCCACCCACACCGTCACGCGATCACCCACCGAAACGAGTTCATGCGGGTTGCGGACGTACTGCGAAGACATTTTCGAGACATGGATCAAGGCGCTGTCCTTCAGCCCGACATCCACGAACGCTCCAAAATCGACGACGTTCAGAATCGTCCCTTCCAGTTCCAGTCCCGGGGCCAGATCCTCGAAGCGGAGGATGTCCTGCCGAAAGGCCGGCTTCGGCAGGTCGAGCCGCGGGTCGCGGCCCGGACGCAGCAGCGATTCCAAGATGTCCCGCAGCGTCTGCTCACCCACGCCGACTTCCCGCGTCAGTTGGGGAACATCTGTCGCCGCTCGCTTGAGTCGATCGGCATGCTGGCTCAGAACCGTCTGCCAGCGCGATGCCTGGCCTTCGCCTGTCGACTCCGCCAGCGGCACTTCCAATTTTTGGAGCAAAGTCTTCGTGGCGACATAGCTTTCCGGGTGGATCCAGGTTCCATCGAGCGGCTCCGTCCCCGCGACCTTCAAGAACCCCGCCGCCTGCGTGAAGATCGTGGGGCCGATCCCCTGGACCTCCAGCAATTCCGCCCGGCTGCGAAACGGCCCGGAAGTCTTCCGCCGGTCGACAATCCGCTTAGCCAAAAGATGATTCAGCCCCGAGACATATTTGAGCAACGATGAGCTGGCCGTGTTGAGATCGACTCCCACGTAGTTCACGCAAGATTCGACCACACCATCCAGTGCCGATTTCAGCTGCTTGGGCGGAATGTCATGTTGATACATCCCCACGCCCAAATGCTGCGGCTCGATCTTTACGAGTTCGCTCAAGGGATCGAGCAAACGCCGCGCGATGGAGATCGTCCCCCGCGCCGTCGCATCCAATTCGGGAAACTCTTCGCGGGCGATGGTGCTGGCCGAATAGATGCTCGCCCCGGCCTCGTTGACGATGATGTAGCGCACGTCCGGCAGTTCATCGCGAATCGCCCCCGCCACCAATTCCTCGGTCTCGCGGCAAGCCGTCCCGTTGCCGATGGCGACCGTCTTGACCTCGTTCTCGCGAATGAGCTGCACGATCTTGTTGCGGGCCTCGAGCTGCCGCTCGGCGTTACCGGTGATGTAGGCCACATCTAGAGTCAGCACATCCCCCGTTTCACTCAGGACGGCCAGCTTGCACCCCGTCCGCAGTCCCGGATCGATCGCCAGCACCCGTTGCGGCGACAGTGGCGGCTGCAGCAGCAGGTTTCGCAAATTCCTCGCGAAGACGTCAATCGCGTGGCGTTCGGCCTTCAGGGTCACGTCCTTCCGCAATTCCCTTTCGAGCGAAGGGAGCAACAGACGTTCCAGCGATTCCGTGATGGCCAGCCGCACGAAGTCGGCATAGCGGCGGGAATCGACGTTGAGCGTCCGCTCGGTGACGAATTGGGCGCGATGCTTGTCCCAGGTCACTTTGATCCGCAGCACATCTTGCCGCTCGCCCCGGTTCAGCGCGAGCAGGCGGTGTGGCGGAACCTTCATCAAGAGGTCGGCGAAGTCGAGATAGTCGCGGTACTCGGCCTGGGCCTGGGGTGTGGCTTTGTCAATTCCCGTCGATTGCAGCCGCCCCGTCTGCCGCAGCACCTGCCGGCAGGCCTCGCGGACCGCCGAACTCTCGCTGATCCACTCGACGAGGATGTCCTGCACACCGGCGAGGACGTCGTCGACACCGGCCAGTTCATTCTCCGTTGAAATGTAAGGCGCCGCCGCCGCTTTCAAATCGCCCAGCGTCTGGTCATCCCGAAAAACGCGTGTGGCGAAGGGTTCGAGCCCGCGCTGTTTCGCGATGGTGGCGCGGGTCTTGCGTTTGGGCCGGTAGGGGAGGTAAAGGTCTTCCAACTGCTTGAGCGAAGTGGCCGAAGTGATCGCCGCCGCCAGTTCGGGTGTCAGTTGTTCCTGCTGTTGCAGCAACCGGGTGATGGCGGTCGCCCGCTCCTCGAGTTGACGGCCCGCCGTCAACTCCTCGTGAATCAGTCGCAGCTTTTCCTCGTCGAGATTCCCCGTCGCCTCTTTGCGATAGCGGGTGATGAAGGGGATCGTGTTCCCTTCGTCGAACAGTCGCACCGCGGCCTCCACCTGGGCGGGCCGCAATTGCAAATCCTGGGCGATGCGATGGGTCAGTGGAACGGGAGACGGCATCCGTGATGTCTCTAAAGGCCATGAATCATGCGTGAGGTGTGCTGCTGAACGCGGCCCGCAGGCACCAATCGCGCGGTGGAGAACCCACATTGTGCCGCTGGGCAGTCTGCGGAGTTCGCCGTGGAGAAACAGACAATACCGATTCTTTCAATTCTTCTCATGGGTCAAGTCGCGGATTGTCTTCTTCGGCGGCTTTCGCCGGTGAGGTTCAACCACCGGGGGCTCCATCGCCGATTCTGCCTGAAGAACTGGCATACCGCTGAATCCGTGGGACGGATTAGGTTAGGCCGCACGCGAGGCATGCCGGGAAGGTCGTGCCTGGCGAGAGTAACTGACGCTTGCAGCGTGACCCGATTTTTCGGAACAAAATGATTGATTTCGGCGGGTCCCGCCGGTCGATCACATAAAACGAGCCAGACATGTGCCGGGGTGGAACCCTCGAACACGGGACTGGTGGTGACCGAAAGTGGTCACCGAGAAATCTGGTCGCTGCCTTTCAAGGATGAATCATGCGACATCGACTCCGTTTGTTCACCGGCGATGACAGCGACGTTCTGGCACAGGACGACCGCGTCCCGGTGCGTCTGGGCGAAATCCGCCGCGCCATCGCCGATGCCGCCCGCTCCAACCGCGCCTGGCTGGAAGACTTCGAAGACGAGGAAGTGGCGATCTCCCACGACCTCTACGACGTCCTCGCCGCCTACCTCCATATGCGCCCCGGTGCGTGACTGCTGTGTGATGGCGAAGTGGCAAACTTCGTCCTCGTGGGACTGGCCTCGCTGAATCCGGGTGTGGGTACTGATTTCATTCGGATTCATGCCACGTGATCCCATAGGTTTGCCACACGGATCGTTTGTGCCATCCTGGCCCGCGCCGACGATAACACCTCAGGCTGGCCTGGTGGGCTCAGATGGTCTGGCGGCCGAGCGATGGCTCCGCGTCAGGTTCAGGTTCCGCGCTGTCGATCACTGTCGACAGCGACGGGACTGCTCGAATAGACCGAGACGAGCCGAGAAATCAGCAGTGCCATATAGAACACGCCAGCGATTGCTTCCATGCTCGCCAGCATCCGTGCTACACGGGAGACGGGAAGAATGTCCCCGTAGCCTACGGTGGTGAGGGTGATGAAACTGAAATAGAGCGCATGAAAGGCATCCAATTCCTCACTGGTGCCGGATGGGCTGCTGATCTGGAACGCAGGTGACGGGGCCGTCAGTCGCGCCACCAGGATGTAGGCGGGGATCCACATCATTCCCAACATCAGATAGCCAGAGACGCCGGCGCAAATCACACGTTCGTCGACGCGCGGGGCGCGGATGATGGATCTCATGAGGTGTGTGATCACATAACCAAAAAAAATCGTGCTCGCCACCAGATGTGGCTCCGGAGGGATCGCTTCCGGATGTAAGTGGCTGGCCCACTTGGCGACGAGCGTGGGCATCGCCAACAACAGGGCGACGGCCAGAGTCCATCTGTCGCCACCCACTGCCAGCACACCCAGCACCATCACCAGGCTTAGCAATCCCGCTTCGATGAGATCGCGTCCGGGCAGTTGCTCCAGAAATGGCGCTGCCACAAAGAACAGCACCAGCGATCCCAACAGCTCGAAAGACGAGAAGCGAAACACTTCCGGTGACCGGCTAAGTTCTGGTCTCTGGGGTAAGGAGCTTTGAGAATTCATGGCTTTGGCTGAGATGTCTTGATGGAAATTCAGGTGTCAGCAAGCGGCGGGTATCAAATTATTGTTTCAACGAGTTACGTTGCGGGCATCGCTGGCGCTCAGAGGATTTTCCTGCGACTTGGAGCCGGCGTGCACTCCACAGAGCAACCTGATGGGCCCAACGCGATCCCTGCAAACAACGCCCTCTCTCAACCCGTATTGAACCCGCTTACGCAGAAACCTCCCGCGTCTCCACATGCTCGGGAAGCGGCCCCAGGCCGATCATCTGGGCCATCTTGCGGCGAACGATGGGCGCGAAGAGGGTGACCATCGACCGGAAGGCGAACATGCCGATCCCCCGGCTCTGGAAACCCTGCTCGGGATTGAAGAGTTTCTTGTGGGCGAAGGCCTGCAGGCGTTGAATGATTTTCACAGGTCGTTCGCGGCGTTTCTGGACGAGATTCAAGTCTTCGAGAGTGACGGAACCTGTCCGCAGTTTTTCTGCCAACAGGTTCGATGTGGCCACGGCATCCTGAACGGCGAAATTGACACCGACACCTCCCGCAGGCGACATCGCGTGGGCCGCGTCCCCGATGCACAGATAGCCGGGGACGGCCCATTGGGGAAGTCGATTGATCTGCACCGACAACAGTTTGACCTGGTCCCAATCCTTCAGGCTGTGGGTGGCTTCCTCCAAGAAGGGAGCGATTTTGACGATCTTTTGGCAAAAAGCGGGCAGTCCCTCTCCCTGAACAGCGGAGAAGCCACCTTTGGCGATGACTTGGCCACATTGGAAATAGGTTCCACGGTCGATGGTCACCATCATGGTGCCGCCGCCGACGCGCCCCAGAATATGGCCTTGCGGGTCTTCCTGCGTTTTCGGCAGATGGAACCAGAGCACGTCGACCGGGATGCCGACTTCATCGGCCACCAACCCAACCTGCTCGCGAAGTTTCGAGCTTCGGCCATCCGCCGAGACCACCAGGTTGGCGCGAATCTCGATCGTTTCCTCACCCTGTTGGGCCTTCACACCCACGACGACGCCATTCTCCTGGATCAATTGCGTCGCATCGGTGCTCATCATCAGCTGGAAAGTGGGATAGCGCTTGGCAAAGTCAGCCATGAAGTTGAGAAAATCCCACTGCGGCGCGATAGCGATGAATTTGCAGTGGGTCGGCAGAGTGGTGAAATCCGGCCCGTGAACCACGTGGCCGTCGAGGACCACATCGAGTGAGGGATATTCCTGGGGATTCACCTTGCTGATGAATTCATCGATCTGCCCGAGTTCATACAGCAATTCGAGCGTCGACGGGTGGATCGTATCGCCGCGAAAATCGCGGAAGAAGTCGGCATGCTTCTCGACGACGACGATTTCGACGCCCGCCCGCGCGAGCAGACACCCCAGCATCAGCCCCGCCGGCCCACCACCCACCACGCAGCATTGCGTCTGAATCATCTTCGTTCTCTTCAAAATTGGCGTGTGGCGGGTATTGACCCACTGGTTTAACGAGTGTTTATAGACTGATCCGTAGGGCGGGCTCTGCCTGCCAATTGCGGATGTCACGTGCGCGTATCATCTCAATCGACCGATGGGGTGCACGCCCATGCACGAACTTCGTTTTGTGTGTAAGCATGGTGTATTCCGAAGACTCTCTGCACCAGACGTTCTGGGACAACGCCGCCCGTGAGCAACTCCGTTGCCAGCTGACGGGCTCTAGCGGCCCTCAATCGCCTGTCCAAATTCCCCACTTCGCAACAGCCGCAGTGAAAGATAGGCCGGAATAGAAAACACCACTGTTGCAATGGTCAAGGTGAGAAACATCGTTAGGGTCGTCCAGCTCGGAATCTCGCCCCGCAATGGATCCTCATTGAGGATCCCAAAGACGAACACCAGCCAGCAGGGGGCAGACATCAGCGGCCCGACGAAAAAGAGCCACGATAGCCCCGTCAATATTGACCGGCCGCCGCGCCGATTCCGAATCAACCGCCACCCTCCGATGATCGCCAACGTCGCGACGGTGAGTTGCAGGAGGTTGGCCACTCCGACGATGATCAGGATCCATTGTGGCACCGCTGCGGCAGCGAGCACGCCCAGCACCACAACATTTCCCAACCCCGGCAGCCACATCAGCACACCAATCACCATCCAGATTCGCCCCAACGTCTCGCGAGACATCTAATCGGCTCCCGATCTCGTGCTCAGGGATTTCCATGGAACGCACCAACCGCAATCTTTGGCTGCTGTGGGCTGGCTTGGGCGATGGACTCTATACAGTTTTGGTCATAATGCTCGGCAGGGATCTCAATCTGCAGACACTGATTCTGCTCACTCAGGGAGTGTGGTTTTTCCCTGTGATCGCCTTGCTATTCATTCTCGGCATCGCAGCAACGAATGGCCGCCTGCACTGGCTTGCCTTGTTGTCCTTCGTTATTTGGATTCTCATGCTTTCAGGGATTCAACTGGTTTTCCTATGTGCTTGTTTCTCTCTGGGTGCCTGAAGAGGCGAGTTCGATGACTCACAGGACGGAAGCTGACAAACTCTGTCCGCTCTCTGTTCACATTGTCGACCTTGGGAGATTTCTCATGGAACGCAGCCCTCGCAATCTCTGGCTGCTGTGGGCCGGTCTGGGCTATGGGGTTTATACACTTCTGGCAATCTGCGTATTTCTTCCAAGCGACCTTGATGATGCTGTCATCTTTCTTGCAGTCTCTACAGTATTGGTGCTGATGACTTCTGCCCTCTACGTTCCCCTGTTGCTCGCCAGCGTCGGAAGATTGCATTGGATGGCCATCTTGGGGTTTATGATATGGATTCTGCTGCTGTCCTATATTCAACTCAGCGTCTGCCTGAGGTTGTCGGAAATGATTTCATGAATCCAACGGATATCGGGCAGGCGTCCACTGGGAATTTTCGAGGAAGCGATCGGTAGGGTGCATGCCAATGCACCATCTTCCTTCGCAGTGATCGGCAGGGATGGTGCATTCCGAAGGCTTCATGCACCCCACATTTGTCGCCCTCAGTGTGAGGGGGCCATTGGAACTCAGGTGGCCAACGAAGTCTCGAAAGGAGCCATTGTAAGGATCTATTCAGGGCGCGGATTCACGAGTAAATCACGGTTCTACCCAACGAGAAATCATGGCCGCGCAGGATCAAAGCGATCGCACGGGCGATTTTTGATCCTCCGATCTCCGACGGTTCGATCGGTGAGATTGACGAGTAGTCGCGGTCCTCGTCGCAGATCAACCGCAGGTCGAGCACAGGAACTCCCGCCGAGACCGCCTCGCGGACGATGATGTCGTTGAAAAGCGACAATCCCATCCGATCCGTGGCCGTTAAGCCGGGTATGGAATCGTAGATCGTGCAGACGACGATGTTCGGCACGCGGTTGGCCAGCAGGCAAAGCAATTGCCGGTATTCAAATTGAAACGCTTGCTGCATCTCCGCCAGGTCATGAAGAAGTGCTGGCAGATCCGCTCCGCTGGATCGAAAGAGCGGGGCGCTTTCGAGAGCGTTGTTGCCACCGGCACTGAGTACCAGATGAGTTGTTCCGTCAGGAAGGCCCTGCAACTGCCGGGGAACATTCTCCACTACGGCTCCATCGCGGGCGAGAAGTGTGGCCTGCCAGTCTGTCGGCAACCTCTTCCGCAAGTGCTCGATGACCGGGGAACCTTCGGCCACGTAAGCCGCATTGTCGAAAATCGAATCGCCAAGCAGCACGGCATGGGGCATGAGAGGCTCGCGAATTGTGATGAAACGACGATCAGGATCAAACGAATCGATAAAATTTTGTAATGTACATGCCAATGCACCATCTTTGGTTGACCTAAGCAAGCATGGTGCATTCCGAGGACTCCATGCACCCTACACTTGAGTGATCGCAATCGGCAGGCGGGAGCCTGCCCTACGAAACTTGAATCGGAAGTTTTTCGCGAGGTGCAATTTGTATTTAATTGATCTCTCGTAATGGCGGAATGGATGGCCCGATACCTCCGTTGACGTAATAGTCGATTTGCACCAGCGGCAAGAAGAAGATCTAGAGGGAGACGTGGATGCGGTCACGGGTCGTGCTTGTCGGTTCGACAAAGTAGTATCCGTGCGAGTTGAACTTTTGAGCCTCGCGGATTCCGATTCGTGAGAGTGCGATAAACGATCCGACATACAGCACCACGGCAATTGTCAAAACAATGTCTGCTCGATGCACGGTTCGCGGCATGGGCGTTTTCCATAATCAATTCAAATCAGGTTTTGCCGGCAAATGGCATGTAGGCGTCACGAAATCGCATGTCGCTCCGGCAAGCGGGAGCCTGCCCTACGAAACTCTGGCTTCTTCCCTTCCCGCCTTCTTTCTTTTTCTCCTCCCTTACACTTCCACCTTGCAGATCCCCCATTGGCCGAAGTTTTCTTCGACTTCCGCCTGCACGAACTTCACCTGCTGGCCCGGCCAGGCGCGGACGACTTCGCACAAATGCTTTGCGAACCACTCGGCCAGGAGTTCCGCGGTCGTGTTGGCGATGGGGAGCAGGGCGCAGTCTTCCAGCGGGAAGACCCAGCGGCGATCCTCGAACTTGGCTTCAACCTCCTTGCTGCCGACCTCCACCTTGATCGTCGGATGCTGGAGAGGCAATAGGACCTTATGATCCAACTCGTGGACGAGCCTCTGCGTCGCATCCCGCAGGGCGATGAAGTCGAACACATAGCTGTTCTCGTCCAGTGGCCCCGTGATCTCGACGGCGACGCGCCAATTGTGGCCGTGCAGCCGCTCGCAGATGTTGCCGTTGAACGTGATGAAATGGGCGGCACTGAAGACGAGATGATCTTTGGTGACACGAACGCGGAATTCGGGCATGGTGGGTTTTCGTTGGTTAAGGGATGTAGGGTCCGCTGTGCGGACCATGTTGAATGTGAAATGATTGTTGGCTTGTCAGAAATCTACGTGATCAACTGAGGTGTATGGAGTGGCGTATTGAATATGGTCCGCACAGCGGATCCTACTACGTAAATAGATCAACCAAGTGGCAGCGATGAAGTCGGCGGTGGTGCCGGGGTTTCGTTTGTGGCCGTCGGCCCGCAGCCAGTTGTCGAATTCGTCGAGGAGAGTCCAGCTGGCGTCGGTGTGAGGCCACTTTGCCAGTAAAACTTGCCCAGCGAATTCTTGCACTTTCCGGCCCACTTCCAGGCCATTTTTGCGGGTGATCAGAGAATCGCCGCTCTTCGCCAGCATTTCGAGTTGCAGGCCGATGGTGGCGAGTTCCCACCAGGGGGCGTTTTCCCAGTTGGGGGGAGCAAGCAAGACACTGCTGGGCGAGGCAGCAGTGGCACCCGGATAAACAGCCGCACTGGTGACGACCTCGATCCATCGCTCGAGGCATGGCAGCCAGGCTTGGAACAGGGGTTGGAAGCCGGTGGCGTAGCAGGCGGCGATCTGGTCACGCTCTTTGGCCAGTTCCATCGCCGCCAGGAGCGTGACAGTCGGCGGCGCGGCGACATCCTGCTCGGCAACCTTCCCCATGCCACCGGGCCGCGAAGCAGCGATCGCGCGAAACGTCGCCGCTGCATCTTCGATGGTTGATCCGCCCACGAGATTCGCGGTCGCCATCTCCCATTCGGCTCGATTGATCCCTTCGCGCCAAGTGAGGATCAGCGGGGCCATCAGCAGGACGATCCCGAGGTTCACGTTGGATGGGGCATTCCCTTGGGAAGCACGGGTTGCCTGTTCGATGAACTCGCCAAGCGCCAGTGATTTCTCGCCATGGCCCACATGTCTCAGACCGCAGAACGTTCCGAGTCGGGTTCCGGCCTGAATGAAATCTGCATAAGACAAGTCGACGAAACTGGCTGTCGGATGGACGTTTCCTGGTTTGCGGGCGGTGGCTTCGATGTGGCAGGCCAGTTCCACGATATTGACCAGTTTCCCTGCGGCGGGTAGGCCGCGACCGCTCCCGGCATCGAGCCAGATCTCAATGGCGGTGGTGATCCCGGTTCTGGCGATTTCATCGGGAAGGGGCATAAATCGGGCTACCGGGCGGGTTGCGGGAGAGGATGGAGTGCTCATGTTTTCAGAGGTGGGACGCATGGGCCGGGATGCGAGAAAATCATCAATTCGGGGGCGTCCGTTGGAAGCCCGCTCCCGCGCCCGATATCATCTCACGCGCTGCGTGGACTGAACAGTCCCGCCATTTCGAGTCACCTGGCCGTCGACTTGCCGCGGGGTTTCACCGGGGTAAGGGCCCTCCGAACAAACGGAAGAACGCATGAAGATTCACGAGTTTCAGGCAAAAGAACTTCTGGCCAAAGCGGGCGTCGCGGTTCCCAAGGGGATCGTCGCGAAGAGCCCTGAAGAGGCGAAAGCCGCCTTCGCCCAGTTGGGGACACCTGTCGTGGTGGTCAAGTCGCAGATTCATGCGGGTGGTCGCGGCAAGGGTCGCTTCAAGGAAGAGTCGGAGCAACCGGGTGTGGTGCTGGTGAAGTCGGCCGATGACGCCGCCGCCCATGCCAAGCGGATGCTGGGCAACACGCTCGTCACCATCCAGACGGGTGAAGAGGGCAAGAAGGTGCAGACGCTCCTCGTGGAGCAGGGCCTCAAGATTGCCCGCGAGATCTACGCCGCCTGCGTGGTCGACCGCGAAGTCGCCGGCCCCGTGTTGATCGTCTCCTCGGAAGGGGGGATGGATATCGAAGAGGTGGCCGCCCACCATCCGGAAAAGATCCTGACCGAAGCGTTCGACCCGGTCTACGGCCTCGAAGGCTATCAGGCCCGCAAATTGGCCTTCGCGTTGGGTCTCGAAGGGGCCGCCCTCAAGAACGCCGAAAAATTCTTCCGCCAGCTCTCGAAGTTCTTCCTCGACAACGATTGCAGCATGGCGGAGATCAATCCGCTGGTCGTCACCGAAGAAGGTGACCTCCTCGCCCTCGACGCCAAGGTGACGTTCGACGACAACGCCCTCTTCCGCCATCAGAACGTGCTTGCCTACCGCGATCTGGCCGAAGAAGAGCCTTCGGAAATCGAAGCCCAGAAGTGGGGCCTGAGCTACGTCAAGCTCGACGGCAACCTCGGTTGCCTGGTCAATGGCGCCGGCCTCGCCATGTCGACGATGGATCTCATCAAGCTCCACGGCGGCGAACCGGCCAACTTCCTCGATGTCGGCGGCGGTGCCAACGTCGATCAGGTGACCGAAGCCTTCCGCATCATTCTCGCCGACAAGAACGTCAAGGGCGTGTTGGTCAACATCTTCGGCGGCATCATGAAGTGCGACACAATCGTGACCGCGCTCCTCACCGCCTACGACAAAATCGGCATCCAAGTCCCCCTCGTCGTGCGGCTGGAAGGAACCAACGTCGAACTCGCCCGCAAGATGCTGGCCGAGAGTGGCAAAAAAATCACCACTGGCTTCGATCTGACCGACGCCGCGAAGAAGGCCGTCGCCTCCATCCAATAGTCGGTCTTCTCAAGTCGGTCTTCTCAATAAGTGGTCTCGCATCGCTCTTCCAAGCCTTGCGAATGAACCCGAATCTCATACATCCAGGCTTCATCGTCCCAGAAAGAATTTCCGAAATGTCGATTCTTGTTGATAAGAACACCAAGATCATTTGCCAGGGGATCACTGGCAAGGCCGGTCTGTTCCATAGCCAGCAGTGCCGGGCGTATGCCAAGGAGCATCGTCCTGGTGAAGACGTGTTCGTCGGTGGCGTCACTCCCGGCAAGGGGGGGACGACTGTCGACGACTTCCCCGTCTTCAACACCGTGGCCGAAGCCCGTGCCAAGACCGGTGCCAACTGCTCGCTCATCTTCGTGCCGCCCCCCTTCGCCGCCGATTCGATCCTCGAAGCGGCCGATGCCGGCATCGAACTGATCGTCTGCATCACCGAAGGGATTCCCGTGCTGGACATGGCGCGGGTCAAGAAGGCTTTGGCCCACTATCCCAAGAGCCGCCTCATTGGTCCGAATTGCCCCGGCGTGATCACCCCCGGCATCGCCAAGATCGGCATCATGCCCGGCTACATCCACAAGGCCGGGACCGTGGGGCTGATCAGCAAGAGTGGCACGCTCACCTACGAAGCGACCTGGCAGCTCGGAAACCTGGGTCTGGGCCAGTCGACCGCGATCGGCATTGGTGGGGACCCGATCATCGGCACCCCTTACATCGACCTCTTGGAACTCTTCCAGAACGATCCCGGTACCGAGGCAATCATGATGATCGGTGAAATCGGTGGCAACGCCGAGATCAAGGCCGCCGAGTACATCAAGGCCCACGTCACCAAGCCCGTCGCCGCCTTCATCGCCGGCCAGACCGCCCCCGAAGGAAAGCGCATGGGTCATGCCGGCGCGATCATCTCCGGCGGCGCCGGGACGGCCGAAGAAAAGATGGCCGCTCTGGAAGCCGCCGGTGTGGTGGTCGCCCGCAGCCCCGGTGAGATGGGTGTCGCCTTGCAGAAGGCCATCGCCAATCGCAAGAAGTCGTAGTGCGGTAATCCGGTTTCGGCGGGAGGGGAGGGATTGGTGGATCAGTCTCTCCCGCCCGCTATCGGATGTTTGCCTGCCGCCTCGCCACGGTCGCCCCTCTTCGATCACCTCCTCTCTGTCACACCACCGGGAATTCCGCGCATGATCGCTGCTTCGCATGACGACGGATACTGGCTGGGATTCGATCTGGGCGGCACCAAGATGCACGCCGGTCTGTTTGATCGGAAACTGCAGGCGGTCGGCCACCGGCGGAAGAAGACCCGCGGCCACGAAGGGGCCGAGGCGGGTGTCGAGCGGATCTGCAACAGCATCGAAAAGCTGCTGGCCGAACTCGATGTTCCCGCGACCCAGTTGCGTGGCATTGGGGTGGGTTGCCCCGGCCCGCTTGATCTCGACAAGGGGGTCATCATCGAAGCCCCCAATCTCGGTTGGAAGGATGTCGCCCTTAAGGATCAGCTCGAGAAGCGGTTCGGCTGCCCCGCGACGATCCTCAACGATGTCGATGCGGGTGTCTTCGCCGAATCCAAGTTTGGTGCCGCCATCGGTGCCCGCACCACGCTGGGTGTCTTTCCGGGGACGGGCATCGGCGCGGGATTGGTCTACGAGGGAAGGATTTTCCGCGGTCGCAAGTCATCGTGTCTGGAACTGGGCCATATCCCCGTGGTTCCCAATGGGGCGATGTGCGGTTGTGGTCGACGAGGTTGCCTGGAGACGGTTGCCAGCCGGCTGTCGATGTCGGCCGAGATCGCGAAGGCGGCTTATCGTGGCCAGGCACCGCAACTGATGCGGGTGGCGGGAACCGATCTCGCGAACATCCGCAGCGGGACGCTTGCCGAAGCGATTCGCGAAGGGGATGCGATCGTCGAAAAGATCGTCCGCGACGGGGCGCGGCATCTGGGGGTGGCGATTGCGGGAGCCATCAATCTCCTGTTGCCCGATATCATCGTCCTCGGGGGCGGATTGGTCGAGGCTTTGCCGAAGTTGTTCGTCGAGGAGGTGGAAGCCGCGCTAGCCAACCATGTGATGCCCGCGTATGTCGGGACGAGCGAAGTGAAGGTGGCCAAACTGGGTGACGACGCTGGCGCGCTGGGAGCGGCCGCGTGGATTCGTCAGCTCGTGGAAGAAAAGGCGGTCAAGTCGTAGGACGTTGTTCAGAGGTGTGGGGCGGTTGAGGCGTTGACCGGGAGGGAGCCGGAATGTCGACAGGTCTGCGAGGTCTGGAAAGCACTGAGGCCGGTGGTGGCCACCGGTCATCGGGGAACGTCCGGCCCGTGGCGGTCATCGACATCGGTGCCACGTCGATCCGGATGGCGATCGCGGAACTGCACGACAACGGCTCGGTTCATCTGCTCAGCACGTTGGCCCAGGCGGTCAATCTCGGACGCGACGCCTTTTCGAAGGGGGTCATCGACAAAGGGACGATCGAGGAATGCGTCCGTGTCCTGCGAAGTTACAAACGCGTTCTCGCCGAGTATGAACTCTCACGGCCCGATCAAATCCGCGTGGTGGCGACGAGTGCCGTCCGCGAATCCATGAACAAACTAGCGTTCCAGGATCGCATCTACACGGCCACCGGCTTGCAGATCGAGGTCATCGACGAGGCAGAGGTCAGCCGGATCACCTATTTGGGGATCCAGCCGCTTCTCAAAGGCGACCCGAGGTTCTCCGAATGGGGGACGATGGTGATCGAAGTGGGGGGCGGCAGTACGGAAGTGCTGATCCTCCAGAAGTGTGATGTCCAGTTCTCCCAGACCTATCGGCTCGGTTCGCTGCGTTTGCGAGAAACCGTCGAAGCGTATCAGACATCGCGCACCACTGTCCGCCACATCATGGAAACCCAGATGCGGCGAGTGATCGAGCAGGTGGCCCAGCACATCAACCGGGGCGAGATCAAGCATCTCGTTGCGCTGGGCGGCGATATGCGCTTCGCGGCGCACCAACTGGCGGGCGAAGTGGGGACCGACGGTATGGTGCGCCTCAAGGTCGATCAACTGGAACAACTGACGAACACCATCCTCGACCTGAACGAAGACAAGATCGTCCACCGTTACCATATTTCTTTCCCCGATGCGGGAACCTTGGGGCCGGCGCTGTTGGCGTACGTGCAGATGGCGAAGGCGTTCCATCTCGACGAAATCCACGTCGCCAACATCAACCTCCGTGATGGCATGCTGACGGAGATGGCGGCTCGCGGTGCACTCAACGAGGACTTCCGCAACCAGGTCGTCCGTTCGGCGATCGAACTCGGCCGCAAATTCGATTTCGCCGAGGCCCACGCCCGCCATGTGGCGAAACTCTGCAAAATCCTCTTCCAGGGACTGCGGGAAGAGCATCACCTGGAGCCGCGGTTCGAGCTGTTGCTGACGGTCGCCGCCCTCTTGCACGAGATCGGGCTGTATGTCGGGCCGAGTGGCTATCACAAGCACTCGATGTATCTCATCCTGAACAGCGAACTTTTCGGGCTGAGCCGCACCGATGTGATGCTCATCGGCCTGACGGCCCGCTACCATCGCAAGACCTCACCCAAGCCGACCCATATTGGTTTCACGCAGCTGGATCGAGATCAGCGGATCGCCGTGGTGAAGATGGCGGCTCTGTTGCGGTTGGCCGATGCCCTCGATGCCTCGCATAGCCAGCGCCTGCACGAGTTGTGGTTTGCCCGTGAAGGCTCGCGATTGGTCATCAGCTTGCCGCAGGTCGAAGATCTGGCCTTGGAGCAACTGGCCCTCAAGCAGACCGGCTCGCTCTTCGAAGAGACCTACGGCATGTCGGTCCTGCTGCGGAAATTGAGACATTAGCCCTTCGCGTGATTTTTCGTCGGGTCGTGAAAACAACGGAATCCGTCGCTGAATCCGGCGTCGAAAGAGAGCATGGCCGTGAGCAAAGAGAAAATGGCGGCAAACCCCGACAACAGCCCACCCGCTGTCACCACCACCACCCCGTCGCAAGCCACGCCGCTTCCTGCTGCCGACAGCCGTTTCTTCAATCGGGAACTGAGCTGGCTGGAGTTCAACCAGCGGGTGCTCGATGAAGCGTTGGATCCGGCGATTCCACTCCTCGAACGTTTGAAATTTCTGGCGATCACCGCGTCGAATCTGGATGAGTTCTTCATGGTGCGCGTCGGCAGTCTGCAGATGCTCCGGCGGCAACAGAACCCCTCCCGGGATCCGGCGGGAATGACCCCCGCCGAGCAGTTGGAAGCGGTGAGTGCGCGCACCCATCAAATGGTGCGTGATCAGTACCGCTGCCTGCTGGAAGTCATCGAGCCGGCGCTTCAAGCCGACCAGCTTCGGCGAGTTTCCCCGGCCGAGTTGACGGATCGGCAGCATAAAGTCATTCGCCAGGTTTTCGACCAGAAGATCTATCCGATCCTGACACCGATCGGCGTCCCCGCGAAGGAAGATTTCCCGCAACTGGTCAACCAGACGCTCAACATGTGCGTCCGCCTGCAAGGGGACGAGCCGGGAACCTCCAAATTCGCGGTCATTCCATTCGGTCGTGGCCGCGAACGGATCATCACCCTGCCACACGATGCGGGCTACAGCTTCATCCTGTTGGAGAATGTCCTCGAACAGTTCGTGGGGAGTTTTTTCATTGGCGAGACGGTCGTCGAGTGCATTCCCTTCCGCATCACGCGCAACGCGGATATGGAGCTACGGGAGGATGCGGCGAGCGATCTGCTGCGGGAGATGGTTGAAGCCCTCGACGCCCGCCGGGAGGGGGACTGCGTGCGGCTGGAACTCGCCGCTGCCGCTTCGCAGGAGATGCTCGAATTCCTGATGGGCGTGACGGAGGTTTCCGAGCAAGATGTCTACCTGCTCGACGGGCCGATCGATCTGACGGTGATGATGCGGATCCATGAGACGCAAGGATTCGACGCCCATCGCGACAAGCCGTGGCCTCCCAGGAATTCGCCGCGAATCGATGCCACCCAGAGCATGTTCCAGGAGATCGCCAAGGGGGATATCCTTCTTTACCACCCCTACGAGAGTTTCGACCCCATCGTGCGGTTCATCGAGGAGGCGGCTGTCGATCCCGACGTCCTGGCCATCAAGCAGACGCTCTATCGAACCAGCCGGAACAGCCCGATCGTGGCCGCCCTCAAGCGGGCCGCCCAGAACGGCAAATATGTGACGGCGGTGCTGGAACTGAAGGCGCGGTTCGACGAAGCCCGCAACATCGAGTGGGCCCGCGATCTCGAGCGGGCCGATGTCCAGGTGATCTACGGCGTGAAAGGACTCAAAACCCACGCCAAGATCTGCCTCGTCGTGCGGCGCGAGCCCCAGGGGATCCAGCGCTACATGCACTTCGGGACGGGCAACTACAACGAGATCACCTCGCGGCTCTACGTCGATGCCAGCCTCTTCACCTGCGACGAGGATGTGGGCTCGGATGCGACCGCCTTCTTCAATGCCGTCACCGGCTACAGCCAGCCGCAACGGTTCCGCCGGCTGGAGGCGGCGCCGCTCGGACTGCGGGAAAGAATCCTCGAGCTGATCGACGCCGAGATCGACCGCAAGAAACATGGTCAAAAGGCGATGATCCACGCCAAGTTCAACGCGTTGGTCGATGAGCAGATGATCGAAGCCTTGTATCGCGCCTCGCAGGCGGGGGTGAAGATCCGGCTCAATATTCGCGGAATCTGCTGCCTGAGGCCCGGCATCGAAGGGCTGAGCGAGAACATCACCGTCACCAGTATCGTCGACCGGTTCCTGGAGCACAGCCGGGTGTTGTACTTCCATCATGGCGGGGATGATCTGGTTTTCATCTCCAGCGCCGACTGGATGCCACGGAATCTGGATCGGCGGATCGAACTGTTGGTGCCCGTCAGTGCCCCGGGGGCGAAATCGCGCATGCTCAGTCTGTTGCGAACCCACTTTCAAGACACAGCCAAAGCGAAGAAGCTGCTCTCGGATGGGCGTTATGTCCGCACAACGGTGGCCCAGGGTGCCGAGCCGTTCCGCAGCCAGGCCGCCCTCTATGCTCGAGTGGCGGAGGAAGTCCAGGAAGCCGAACAGATGCGTCCCACCATGCTCGAACCTCATCTCCCGTCGGACGTCGACAAGCTCTGACCGCGTTTCTGGCTCCCTCGCCCAGTCCGCTGGGAGAGGGTCGGGGTGAGGGCGAGTTCCACCGTACCGACATCTCAAAACAAGCGACTTCATCGCGAGTCACGTGGCTTCCCGACGAACGTTGTGTGGATTGCGGCGTAACTCGCCAAGATCCACTCCCGCCTCGATGGCCACCCTCCCCGGAGGATCGGGCGAGAGCGAATTCGTTGCCTCACTTTGGCTGCGCCAACCATTCGCTGCGGTTTTCGGCGCTTTCTTCCGCTTTCTTCTCAAGCAGGTCGGCCGCACCAAATCGCACGACGGTTCCGTTTTTCAACCCGGCGAGTAGATCGCCGGTGGTGGGTTCGAACTCGAGGGACATCGCGGGAGCCTTCAGCCGCAGGTTCTTCACAAAGGCCTGCTGATCATCGCCGCTATAGATCGCGATGTGGCCGTTATCCAGACTCACGGCCAGGCAAGCGTGTTGTGCCGATGCTCCACGATAGGCCAGTTGGCGGGGAAGGGTGGGGAGCTTAACCCGCTGGGTCACTTTGCCATCGGCCAGATTCCAGATGGAAACTTTCGGTTCGAGTGCCACGCTGGCGGCTTGGGTGTTGGACAGGGCCACCACATCGATCACGGGAGTGTCGTGCCCGGTGAATGTCAGTTCGATGCTTCCCGTCCGCGCGCTGATCACCTTGACCGATTTGTCGCGACTGGCGGAGAGGAGATTCGCACTGTCGGGCGTCCAGGCGAGAGCCGTCACCCAGTCGGAATGATCCTCCGAGGAGCGATACTCCAGCCGGGAAGGAATGTCGTACCAACGGATCACCCGATCCGCACCACCGGCGGCAAGCCACTTCCCGTCGGGCGAAAAGCGGACGGCCAACGCTTCGTCAACGGTGATCGTCAAGGGAATCGCATTGGGCGATGGGGTTGCGGGACTGGACAGGTCGAACAGACTGACGGCTCCGACACGCCCCGGTCGTCCCGCAGCGACGGCCAGCAGTGAAAGGCTTGGCGAGAAATCGATGGCGTGGATCCGCTCGGGGAGGCCGCTCAGTCGCGTTCGAAGTTCATGCGATGCTTTGTCCCAGGCGAGGACTTCCCCATACCCGGCGGTGAAGACGTGGTCTGCGGCATCGTTCGCCGCGAGGGCCGTGATCGCCGCGGGTTTGCCGGAAGCAGCGGGGCTGAGGGTCTGTGAAGCCGCTGGCACCATGGTGACGATCGACATCTCTTCGGTGATCCCCACTCCGAGTGGTGCTCCCTGCTCGATCCAATGGCGGAGGATCTGCAGCTGATCGCCGTGCAAAGCGGGTTCGTCCTTGGGCATCGATGCATCGCGGCATTCGGTGTAGAGCAGCGATTTGTCGGGTGCCTGGTCCACAAGGATGGGCCCCGACTCTCCACCCCGCTGGAGGCCGGCCCAGGTTTCCAGATTGAGGTCTCCCCCCGCGACCCGACCGTTGTGGCAGGCGTGGCAATGCTCAACGAGCAGCGGAGCGATGTGTCGGGCGAAGGTGAGGCGTTGGCCTTGGGCGATCAATTCCTCTTCGCGCGCTTGTTCAAACCCGGTGCGTCGAGCCACGGCTTGGAGATGGCCGAACCGTTCCCGTTCCTCGAGAATCCGGGCCTCTTCCAACCGCCCCCGTGCCTGGTCAACCACGTCTTGAAGCGGCTTGAGTTCCAATTCGGCGGCTTTGAGTTTGGCTTCGAGTGGTTCCTTCGCGGACTGGGCTGCGGCCAGTTTTTTTCGGTGCAGAGCCTCTTTTTCCGACGGGTACTTGGCCGGGGGAAGGGCCTCTCCTTCCGATTTCTCCTTGGCGAACTCTTCGACGGCCTGCTTGATTTCCTTGTTGGAGGCCTCGATTTCCTTTCCCAGCTCACCGATCTGATCCCGCAAGGCATCGAGCGGCTTGGCTGCCCGGCGGAGTTGATTCTGGGCATCGAGAAGGGTGCGTTCGAGTTCGCTCCGGGCGTCACTGCTCCGCTGCCACTGAAACCGGGCCGCTTCGACCGCAGTGTTCAGCTTCGCCAGCTCTGGATCCACGACGGTTTCTGCCGCGACACCCGTATCCTGTGAAGTGAGCAGGACTCCCCAGGCGAGCAATCCCGCCAGAAGCGTCCGATGGCACGATTCCGGCGAGGAGCGAGCGGTGTTTTGCATGGAGACTTCTCCCGAAGGAGCGGGTGGGATGCGGGCGGAGAGAACGGCGGGAGCGATGACACATCAGCGGTGTGTGATGCTTTCCACGATGCTACAAGCGGTTTGCCAAGGGAGCGAGAGGCAACGAGGGATTTCATCGGCCGTGAAACGAAAAAAGCCATGCCACTCAGAAGAACATCCGAGTGGCATGGCTTTGATGTCGATCAAGAAGTCACATCATCTGACAGTGACGACGTAACCCATGTGATTACAATTACTTGCGATGACGAATACGGGCACGCATCTTACGCTTCTTGCGACCAATCTTGCGGCGCCCACGCCCCGTCTTTTTGACACCCATGACCTAACGCTCCGTAAAATCAGCGCCTGTGTTTCCAAGAATTACCGTTGAGTGAGTGAAGATTAACAGCCCGCCTCTGTCGCATCAAGCAACCGGAGGGGAATCGCCCGCAAGTCACTCCCCGCGTGGCGGCCGGTCGTGGTCGTGTGAATGATCATGAGAGTGACCTTGTTTTGACCCATGATCATGGCTGCGATCATGGGAATGGTCGTGAGAGTGGTCGTGGCTGTGATCATGGGAGTGGTCATGCGAATGATCATGACTGTGAGCCGGACGCTTCGCGGGTGCAGCCGGTGCATGGACTTCTTCGGGTGAGACGCCGCCACTGGTCATGAAGGCGGCTTCGGCCGCTCGGTAGATTTCCCGCAATGGGCGTCCCGAAGCTTCCGCGACCGCTTTGCAGCTCTCGAACTCGGGGGAGAAGTTCGGGGTCAATTGGGAGCCGTAACCTAGTTTTCCCTCCACACTGCCAAAGACGGTTTGCACCGTGACAGGCTTTCTAGCCCGCTTCGAGCGACGCAGCAGTTGCCGACGCACACCCAGCGTGCCGGTTTCCGTGAAGAGCAGATTCTCCAACCGGGGACCATCGGCGGGGTGGCACAAAAGGCTGAGCAGCATGCCGGGCCGGTTTTTTTTCATGTCGATGGGGGTTGTCCAGACATCATGCACCCCTTCGGCCAGGAGTTTCTCGCGGACGTATCCGACCACCTCGCCGCTGATGTCGTCGAGGTTGGTTTCCATCAGCAGCACGGTGTCGCTTTCGGGGTCGGCGATCGCCTCGCCCACGAACAGCCGCAGGATGTTGGCCCGCTCGGGCATGTCGCGAGTTCCCGCCCCATGGCCGACCTTCTCGATGACCATCTCCGGGACGGCGAGTGAAAACCGGTTGACCATCACCCGCAAGATCGCCGCACCGGTGGGGGTCGTCAGCTCGTAGGGAAGATCCTCCTGGGCGAGGGGAATTCCTTTGAGCAGTTCGGCCGTCCCCGGTGTGGGAATCCGGCAGCGGCCATGCGCGATCATCACATCGCCTCGACCGGTCGGAGTCGGGCTGGAGAGGACTTCATCGACTCCCAGCAGGTCGAATCCCACGGCGGTGGCGGTGATGTCGACGATCGAATCGACTGCCCCGACTTCATGGAAATGGATCTCATCCACCGTCGAGCCGTGGACATGGGCTTCGGCCACCGCGATTTCATGGAAAATCCGCTTGGCGAGCAGCCGTTGCCGGATCGTCAGCTCGTCGGCCCGGTCGAGAATCTCGTGGATGTCGGAGAGATGTCGGTGAGCGTGTTGCGGCGGGTGATGGATTTTGAGGTGCTGGGCGCGGAAACCGCCCCGCATGACGGTCTCGAATTCGATCCGCACCCCCGGCAACCGCAGGGAATCGATCGCCGTTTCCAATGCCAGGGGATCGACTCCGGCATCGACCAGGGCCGCCACGGTCATGTCGCCGCTAATCCCGCTGGCACAATCAAGGTAGGCGACACGCATCGGGAAGTTGTCCGAATCGGGAGGAGGCTCTGGAGAAGATTTCCACTGGCGATAAGGTGGCAAATCGCCCCGAGGTTTGGCAAGCGCCCCGCAACTCGGCACAATCTGGCGGAGCGGGTGGCCATCAGGCTGGCCGCACTTGTGTCGGGTCGGTACAGGCCAGCATTCCCACGGGTCGGGCAGCATTCAAGAGGATGGCAGCGATGGCGGATGTCCGTGTCACCCAAGAGCAGAACGTGACGGTCATTTCATTTCCCGCCACGCTTCAGCGGCTGCGGGAAATGGAAGTGGAGCAGATCGCCGCCACATTTCTGGCGGCTGTCCAGGCGGCACAGCCCCGCCGGGTGCTGATCGATCTGGAGGGGGTCGAATTCTTCGGCTCGTCGTTCATTGAATTGCTGGTTCGCGGCTGGAACCGGATCAAGGAGGAGGAACAGGGGATCTTCGCCCTTTGCAACGTATCGGCCTACTGTGTTGAAGTCCTTCAGGTCACCCACATCGACGAAGTCTGGCCCCGCTACCTCACAAAGCAAGAGGCGTTGGCCGCCATCTCTCGATGATCGTGCAAATCTTACTTGCCGCCGGCGACGACTTCAGATCGACGGTTTTCGGCCTTCCATCTCTGCAATGACAGCGTCGACGGAAAACCATCCGGAGTGACCCAGACTGTGAAAGGCTTCATTTCCAAAATGGAGTCCGCAGGGCAGTCCCTGGGTATGAAATCGACGGCCCATACCTTTTGATATTGAATCCGATGTTTATCGATCATTCCAACGGGCAGTTCGATGATCGACTGGCTACGGAATCGGTAGGGGAATGTCGGGCGATCAGGGATGTTCTTCTCGATGAACTCCCTCAAAGTCTTCGTGGCAATGTTCTGTATCTCGTCGCCATGAAGGCTCGCTTCCTCTTTGCTCTGCTTCAGGTCCGCGAAGGAAAGAGCACTGAAAAACATTGGGGAAGGCCCACGTTTGCGGTCGCTGGCGACGGTTCCATCCTCAAAGTCCTCTAAAGTTGTTTCGCAGCAAAGATGGCATTCAGGAATCATCAGGCGACCATCCGGCTTGACCATCGCGTGAAAGCGGTAAGGGACTCCTGAGGAATTGATCTCCTCAGGTAAACAGATCCAAGTGATCTTCCAATAGAATCCGTTTTGGGAATTGATCGCCGACGCTGATGCGAGTTTCAGCGACGTGGAGAATCCCAGAAACTGTTCAGTCAATATCAGGATATCGCCATGCGGCTCTGCCAAATCGGCAGCGTTGCCTGCTGGTATTAGCTTGGACATTTCTGTCTGAATCTCAGCATCTTTTGGCAGCTGGGAAGTTCTAAATACAAAAACTAAATCGGAGATTTGAAACGCATCGACAACGTCGCACCGATCGAGGCGGCTCAGTGGGTTCGAGGGGAATTCCTCGGCGAATATCACCGGCGGAGTGACAGTCAGCAGTACGAGTAAAAGTGGTAGAAGTCGCCGCTTCATGAAGAATTCCCTGCGGAGCGTTCGGGTAATCATTTGGACGATTCCAACCGGTGACTTTTGCTCGACCTGGCATTCAAGTCGGTGCTGCCTGAACTTTCGTGGTCAGCTCAGACTTCGCATGGGTCGGCATGTAACCTGGCGGTAATGGATTTCGCTTCCTGTGGCAAAAGCAAAACCCCGGTGACCAGTTATCAGAACTGGTCACCGGGGTGAGTTGCAACAGTGAAATCTGTCAGCGTTAATCGACGGAGCTCACGGTCAGCTGGGCCTTCTCGACGAGTTCGATCTTCGTCTTGAGATCCGTCAGGTGGGCTGAGGTGTAGGGGTCGAGCTTCACACCGTCCTTCTTCTGGGCGGCTTCGATCTTGGCTTTGATCGCGTCCAGATGAACCCGGGCCAGAACACGGGCGTCGTCAGGAGCGCCGGTTGATCTGGTGGCCATACCTCCCAGGGCCTTGACCATGGCACGCTGCAGATTTCTGCGGTAGCTGTCGACCAATGGTTTGCGGGCCGTGTAATCGCCGGCAGCCGGATCGTTCAGTTCACTGAAGGTGGGAACCACAACCAGATCGAGATGTTCGGCCAGAGTGTAGGCGTCCTCATCGGCACCCACCTTGCGCTCGTTGTCCTGAATACGCGAGAGGGTCAGCGACGACATCAACCGGCTGAGCAGCATCAACTGCTGGGTTTCCACAAGCTGATGCAATGCCAGATCCTGGCGTGTCGGCGTCGTGGTGCCCCAGTGCGACCACTTGTTCGTGGCGAGGTAGTTCACGACCCCGGGATCGAGCTTGGGGGCCGAGAACGCCATCTCCGCAAGCAACTGGGTGGCCGCCCGCTGCTGCTTGGCATCCAGCACTCGGAACGGAGCCCGTCCGTTGGGATCACCTTTGTGGTCACGAGCCACCAGGAGGCCGCCCGGCAGGCGGGCCGCGAAGTTGGCTGTTTCCCAGTATTCCCCGAGAAGATGATTGAAGGCGAGGCGCACGTTCTGGTAGCCGTCCCCATCGGTCGAGATCTTCTCGACCACTTTGGGGAGCAACTCGTTCACGAGGGACATCTGCCGCTTGGCGAACGCGGCGATGTCGTTGCCCATGTCGAAGCGGTTCGAATAGGGATCGGCGTCGCTGCCGCGGGTGTCTTCGTCGGTGGAATAGTCGAGGCCGGGTTCGGCAGAACGACCTGCGATCTTCTTCAGTTCGGCCGGTTCGTCGCCGGTGATCGGCTTGTAGCCATACTCGATCGCCCAGTAATCGTAAGGTCCAATCGTCTTGGTGTAGTACGCCCCCTGGGGCTTGCCAGGGAGAGCGATGCTGACCGGGCAGTAATCCATCACCGAAGCGACCGTGGCTTCATTAGCCTTGGCGGGGTCTTCGATATCGGCGAGCGACTTCCAGCCGCTGGCCTTGAAGTTGTGCCGCAGGCCCAGCGTGTGGCCCACTTCATGCATGACCACTTCCTTGAGGGCCTGCTCGATGTACTCTTCGGGAAGTTTTCCATCCTTGGACATCTCGCCGCGGGAGAATAACGCCGAGGCGGCGAAGCCCATCTGATGCTGCATGCCGGTGCTCAACTGGCACATCCGGTCGTTGCCGGGGGTGTGATGCGTATTGCCCTGTTCGGCGTGGATGTCGAAGAGACCGTTGGCCTTTTCGCCCGGTGTGGCGAAGAGGTTATAGTCGCGGCTCCAGGAGCGGAGAAAACCGGCGTCGAAGAGGATGTCGGCATCGAGGATCTGACCAGTCAGCGGATTGACGCGTGATGGTCCAATGGCGAAGCCGGCATCTGCGGTGATCCAGCGGAAGGAGTTGTAGCGCACGTCTTCGGGATCCCAGTCGTCGTCGTCACGCTGCTGGCGGACTTCGATCGCATTGGCGAAACCGATCTTCTCGAAGGCCTTGTTCCACTCCTCGATCCCGGCCCGCACGACCGGGCGCAGGTTGATGGGAATCGTCCGTTCCATGTGGAAGATGATCGGATCTTTGGGTGGCGACAGCCGGGCGGTCGGATCGGCCTTCTGGAGATCCCAACGGGTGATGTAGCGCACGAAGTGCTGTTGATCGCTGTTGTCGGAGAAATCCTTGGTGGCGGTCAGGAAGTAGCCGACGCGGTCATCGGCCTTGCGGGGCTTGTAGCCGGTGGAGGGAAGTTGGCTGATGCTGTAGTGCACACCGACCTGGATGCCGCGGGAATCGGGCACGGTGTCGATCGGGAGGGATGTCGCGTAGACCGCGTTGACGGCGATTTCGACGTTCTTGGGGAAGGCCTTGACCTTGTTGATGGTCGAGCGGTCGAGCACGAAGCTGCCGCCGAAGTTCTTGCCGATCTGCTCGTCGTCGCTCATGAAGACGCGTGTCATGTCGACCAGCACGTTGCCGCCGGTTTCGGCGACGATCGGCAGGGCGTACATCACGCTGTCGCTGTACGAAAGCGAGACGGCCGTGGCTTCGGGGCTGCCGGGCTTGGCCTTGAAGCGGACGTTCTTCTTGAGTAGATGAACCTTCTCGCCGACCTTGCGGAACGTCCAGATGACATCATCACCCCAGGTCATCCCGCTGCTGAGGAAACCGTTCCCCACACCGCTCACCCCGCGGGCGAGCGACGAGAGCATCAGGTATTCCTGCTGCAGCTGGGCCGGTTTGAACTCGACGAGAATCTGCTGATCCTTCGAGTAGACGGTCCAAAGCCCTTCGACCTTCTTGGCCCCCTTGGTGGCCAACTGGAACTTGTCGGGCGCCGCTTCCTGGGCGCTGCCGACGGAGATCATCGGCTCGGCCAGCATCGCCGCAGCGACTGCCATCACGGCCATCAGCCACCACTTTTGTCGCATGAATATCCCTTTGAAAGACCTTGTCGAATCAATCGTTACAAGCGCTACAGGCTGCCCAATTCCAGCACCCTCTCAAAATATTCTAGCTGACGAAGAGGCCCGTGGAATGGATCAGTCGCGTGGATCGCTCGTAATGCCGGAGAATTCCCTGTCGCCGGAAAGGGGGGAACGATCCCCGCCACACACGAATACGTGTGTTAGGAGCGAGTTCGTGGGAACAACCCGGTGCTTGAACGGGAGTTCCAGCCCAGCGGCACCCCGGACGGATATTCCGGAAGAGTGAGGTGCCGTGCCACAGGGCCTACTTTTGCCGGGCAAAGCAGCACTTAACGTCTGGCCGGATCCTAGGCCTCGACGAGGACGACAACCACGGTGATGTTGTCCTTGGAGCCACCCGCTTCCGCGGCTTTGACGATCTCTTCGGCGATCTTCTCCGGATCGTTTCCGCCAGCGAGGAGTGCCTGCAGTTGGGGGTCGCTGACGCCACCGGTCGCGCCGTCCGAGCAAAGGACGATCCGGTCTCCCGGTTGCAGCGGGTAAGGCTTGGCACCCGCTCCCTGGGCGCCATCCTTCGAGCCGAGGTAGCGATAAAGCACATTGCGGTAACGGTGCGTCAGAGCCTCTTCCGCAGTCAGGGTTCCCGCATCCACCAAGGCCTGGGTCAGCGAATGATCCGTGGTCAGCTGCTTGAAATTCTGACCTCGCAACAGGTAGGTGCGGCTGTCGCCCACACCCCCGGCGTACATCGTCTCGCCTACGATCACGGCGAAGGTGACCGTGGTCCCCATGTTGTGGAGCTTGGAGTCGAGTTCGCCCAGGGCCATGATCTCGGTATTAGCCAGGGCAACGGCGTCGTCGATGACCTTGACCACCTGCTCGGCAGGCGAACTGCTGAAATGGATTTGATGGGCGAGTTTCTTGGGGATGATTTCCATCGCCAGAGCACTGGCCCGCTCACCGGCGGATTGACCTCCCATACCGTCCGCCACGAGGAAGAAGCGGCCCTGTGGGTCCACATGCAGGGCATCTTCGTTGTTGTCACGAAAATTCCCTTTGATACTCGTGGCACCGACTCGCAACTTCATGATTTCGACACTCGCTGGCAGTTCGGGAGAGGCTTCACGGTTGTGTCTGCACGATGGGCGTTGGGGCGCCGCTTAAGGGCATACGACTGAATGTCGTCGTCACTTCAGGTCTGTCGGAAATCACCATCGTCACATGACTTTCCGTCATCCTAGCCAATGCCGGGCAGACACAACAGGGTTTCCCGGAATCGGGCTGACAAATGTGATGAAACCAAGGCCGGAGACATCTTGCCTGCGGAAGATAACGGCAAGTTTTTGGCCATCTGTCGCATTAAGGAATCTGGGGCGGAGGGGCGGGGAGAAACGCCGTCATGGGATCCCGAACCCCCAGGGCCGTCGCCGAGAAGAGAATTTCGCCCGCTTCGAAACCAGCCATCGCACCCGCAACCCGTGCATTTCCCTCCACCAGACGGTAGATCCGCTCCTTGTGGGGGGGGAACTGGGATTTGTAGGCCCGGACGGAATTCAACTTCTGTTCCAACGTGTGGGAGACATCCATGACGAACGAGTTGGGGCCGCACAGATGCTCTGTCGAACCCAGGCAAAGGGAATACCAGAACTGTCGCGAAATGGTGTGCACCGGCAGATCGCCGAATTCGTCATCCCATTTGGAAAGCCGGCTGTAGAAAACGGCGGCATCCGTGATCTGCATGGCCTGCCAGTGGTCGGGAGATGCCATGGGAGTCTTGCCCGCTAGGCCGAAGACGATCCTCGGGCGATACTGACGAAAGACTCGCGCCAGTGCTACGCGCGGGCCGTATCCATCGAAGAGCGTCCGGTTGGTGATCAGCAGGTTGATCCGGCAGTGGATGCCGAGGGCTTCGCCGGCCAACCGGGCTTCTTCCAGGCGACTCTCTCGCCCCGGACTCAACGGTGTTGGCTCCCCGTCGGTCAGATCGACGATGCCGACCCGGTAGCCCAGTTTCACGAGGGCAGCCAACGTTCCCCCGCAGCCAATCTCGACATCATCTGGATGGGCACCCACGGCAATCACGTCGAGCGGCTCGTGCTCAGCGGAAGCGTCTTCGCGAGACATGCGGATTCATTCCTGGTGGGAGGCTCGCCCGGTTCGATCAGCCGGCGGTCAGCTGCGAATCGGCGGCACAGATGAGATCGTAGGTCGTCTGGCTGTCCGGGGCGTTTCGCAGATCATCCACAAATCCCGGCTTTTGCAGCAAGCGTCCCAGGCGGGCCAGCACATGCAGGTGGGTCCTCGAATCCCGGCACAAAACCAAGAAGAAGATATCCGTCAAACCGCGATTGGGCGCACCGAACGGAATGCCCGACGAGGTGCGGCCCATGGCGATCATCGACTGGCCCAGCGCATCGGAAAGGGGGTTGCGCGGATGGGGAATGGCCACGCCGTGATCGAAGGCGGTCGAAAGGACGGCTTCGCGTTCCTGGATGGCCGCGAGGAGAGCCGCAGGTTGCCAGATCTGCCAAGTGCGCCCCGCGACTTCAACCAACGATTCCAGCACCGATCGCTTGGTGCGGGCTTCGAGCGGAACCTGCACGGTTTCCACGCTGAGGAGCGCGGCGATGGGCGAGGCGTTCGAGTTTTCGACAGTGCGGTTGGTTTGCTCGATGATCGCGAGCTCACGGTCGGTGTACTCGCGCATCTCCTGCTCGAGCCAATGCGTGATTTCCGTGGGATGGAACTGCCAGTCGCCCGCGATTTTGCGGCCCGGAATCCGTCCCCGGTTCACGAGTTTTTCAATCTCGCGACGATCGCGGCCCAGATGTCGGGCCAATTCTTCGAGGCTATACCAGTCGCGTGACATTCCACTGGCCAGGGCAGGAGGTTCCGGCGGGCAAGAACCTCGCGAGTGTGGCAACTGTGCACAAAACTTGCTGACAGAGGAACAAACTCACGAAGATCTTGAAGTATGCGTGGATTTCACCAAGAGATGCCAGCGTAAACAACGTCACCGGTCAAGAACGATCCGTTTTTTCCCGTTTTTGACCGCAGTCACACCAGATGCGCGGATTTGAGGCAGATGAGGTCACCGCATCCGCCCGACCACTTACTCGGCAGGTTGAATTCGCGGTGGCGGGAGCGGTTCGCTCCCCGGGGGAAGATGACGATACATCCGGGCCCAGTTCTCCCATGCGGCCGGCCAGACTTTCGCCATCGATTCCCGCACACCCGCGAACAAGCGGCGGGGGGGGAGCTCCCAGAGCTTTTCCGACCAGACGTGGACCTCGAATTTCCCCTCAAAGCCGCCGATGACCATTTCTTCGAGGATCGAGCGAATGGGCAGCATCCCCTCGCCCGGCAGGCACATCTCGTACTCCGTCGAATGCGGGGAAGGGAGATCGTTCACAAAGACCAGCGACGTGTAGGGGGCGATGTGTCGCAGGGATTTGCGCCAATCGAGATCGAGGCCGCAGTGATAGAGGTCGATGGCCAATCTCACGTTGGGGCACTGGATCTTGTCGAGGATGTCGATCGTCTCGTCGCAGGTGTTGAGGAATGACCAGGTGTGGTGGAAGGTTCGCCGCATGGGCCGCAAGGCGAGCTGCACGCCGACTTGCTCCGCCCGTTCCGAGAGGGCCTTGATCCCGTCCACGACATTCCTGCGGGCATGTTTGGTGATGTGGCCGTTGAGGCCGCCCGCCACGAGGACCACAGTCTCTGCACCGACGATCGATGCCTGTCGCAAGGCGTCGAAACCGTCGTTGATGGCCTCGGTGTAGCGATAACCATGGGAGCCGGTGAATCCACCCGCGAAGCTGAGCGAAGAGACCGACATCCCCGACTCGTTCAGCAGGAGCGCGGCCCGTTCTTCGCCGAAATCGGCCAACCGCGGTCGCCAGAGGCCGATCGACCGGAAGCCTTCCGAGCGGAACGTGAGGATGGCTTCCTCGAAGGGCATGCGGATCAAGGTCAGCTGGCTGAGTGCCAACTTCGGAAACTCGCGCTCAAGTGACCGCCCTTGGGGCTGGAGTCTTTGAGCGTGTGACGAAAGATGCTGGATATCCACTCGTGATTCACCGTGAGCATCGGCGGGGCGTGGTTGACGACCGGATGATGGTGGTCGAGACGCGGGAACCGATGCGGGGAAGGGGTCATCGATCGCCTTCATGGCGACGGGTACTATGAGCCTCCCGAACGCCATGGGCAAGCCCATTTCGTCCGGGAGTCCCCATCAAATTTTTCAGCCGCGCGTTGTGATCTCAAAGTCGGCCGTATCGGCGATGTTGACCCAGACATGCACATGCGGTGCGCCGCGGTAATGCCAGACGAACGACGGCCCCTCGAGCCGCCAGTTGTCCCACACGCCGTTGTTCCCCAGATCGCCTGACTTGAAGAACGACAACCGGCACTGATCCAGCCCGCCGTTCGCCGCCAGGCACTTCTCGATCTCGTTGCGATCGATCTGCCGGTAAGGCTCGACAAGAGTCGCCAACACATCGGCGGCGAACGCCTTCTGATCCTTCGACAGCTCGGCCACCATCAATCCGGCGGGCGGCTTCCCCTTGGCGAAATGGATCTGCGCCTCGGGAGGTGCTTGGGCGATGAGTGCCTGCTCGCGCTGCTTCCCGTCGAGCATCTGGTAGAGCGAGTTCGCCTTGAGCGCCTGCGGCCAGAAGACGTTCCCCGCATGGTTCGGCTTCTCGTTGAACTCTTCCGCAGCGTGACCGTAGAAGATCGGCCCGCCGAAGGCCGCGTGCGGCGTGGTGTCGCCATCGCAGCGAATGGTCAGATGCCGACCGGTCATCACCAGTTGGAACGGGCCTTCCTCGGGATTGCCGAAAAGGGCGATCGACTGGTGCTTGCCGTAACCGCCCGCATCATCCTTGAGCTGCTTCTTGATGCGGTCGTGCCAATCGGGTTGGTAGAGGCCCCAGAACATGGCTTCGATCATGTCCTGCTGGTCTTTGGTGAAGAGTTTGCCGCCGATATTCGCGTCGGAGATCTGCCAATTGTTGGAGACATGCGCGCGGAGCAGGCCCCGGTCATCCTTGTAATCCCACTCGTAACAGAACTCCTCCTTCTGCTCGGGCGTGAGCGATTTGTAGAGGGCTTTGACGAGGTTTTCGGGCTCGTTTTTGGTAGCCGCCTCTTCTTTCCCGAAGAGCAGCGGAGAACCGGAACCGACAGCCGCGATCGTCGCCGCCGAAGCTAGCGCCGCCGTTTTCACGAAGACCCGCCGCGAGGGCAGAGGCGGGCTCAATGTCAGATCGGGCGTCGGCCCGCAAGCGCAGTCAGGAGGTGTGGGTGCGTGATCATGGGTGTTCATGGATCGATCCTCGGAGCGCGGGGAGTCTGTCTGGCCGATCAATGCCGATCAACCTTCCACGCCCGAGTATCCGCCCACCTGCGGAAAAAGGCAAAGTTATTCCACGATCCCAGTTTGTTCGCGTACTAACCCTCGCCCGGTCTTCCGGGAGAGGGTGGCACGAAGTGTCGGGTGAGTGTCTTCCCGAGAGACACCGTCAGCCACACACCGTTCCCTGGGAGGTCAAGCGACGCGCGATGAAGCTCTCCGCTAATTGATCGTCGATTGTATTCGAACTCGCCCTCACCCCAACCCTCTCCCAGCAGACTGGGCGAGGGGGCCATTCAACTCCCGGCGTCTACGTTGGACGCCAAGAATTTATCTTTGATTCGTCCCTTCGGGCTTCTCCGCTTTGTCGCTTCCCTGCTTTTCGGCCCACCCCCAAACGCAGATTCCCGGCGTTCGGGAAAACGCCGGGAATCGAAGATTCTTCTATCGTGTGTCGCACTCAACCGACAACTTCCAACCCACCACCATCCACCCCTAAAAAATCCCCAACTGGTCGCGGGCCTCGTCCGTCATCCGGTCGGGTGTCCAGGGAGGCGACATCGTCAGCTTGATCGTGGCGGCTTCGACCGATTCCAGTCGTTCGAGGGCCATCCGGGCTTGATGGACGATCTGTGGACCGGCCGGGCAGGCGGGGCTAGTGAGCGTCATTTCAACTTCAACGTTGCCACCGTCGAGCGACGTGACGCCGTAGATCAGTCCCAGATCGACAATGTTGATCATCAGCTCGGGATCGATGACATCCCGCAAGGCTGTGAGATACTGATCCTGCGTTTCGGCTTCCGCCAACGCGGTTTGGGTGGGCGAAAGAGCGCTGCCGTCCGCATTCACAGCCGCCGTTGTGGCCGGAACCGCGGTGGCAGCAACGATTGCTTCAACCGGCGCCTTGGCGGGTGTGGTGGCCGCGGCGTCGGAGACAAAGACCTCTTCGCCGCGTACTTCCACGGCGAAGGTGCGGATGCCGCTGGTGGCGGGCATGCACATCGCCTTGCCGGTGGAAATCTGAAAGCGCGCCCCATGCCGGGGGCACTTGATTTCGTCGCCGATGATCGGCCCGTCCGTCAGTGGCTGGCCGTCGTGGGTGCAGAGATCTTCCACTGCGTAGAAGTGACCTTCGAGCCGGATGAGCAGCGCGGGAAGGTCGTCCACTTCGATCGACAGCCGACCTCCCTCGGCGATTTCACTGACGTTGGCGACGCGCTCGAACCCCATCGGATGGACTTTCTGTTGTGGACGGATGCGGCAGGCTAGAGGTAGAAGGATGAAGGCGGAGGGATGAAGGATGGGTGGCACGTTCCTGAGCGCTGATCGTGAAAAACCGCGAAGGGCGTGGTCTTCTTGGAGCGTCGTCCCGCCAGCGTTAACTGCTATGTGTCCCGACCCAACCCCAGCTTGCGCTCCACGGCCTGGCTCAACGTTTCCTGGACGACGGGAACCGGAATCCGGTCGTAGACCCGTTGGAAGAAGCCTTCGACAATCATGTGCATCGCTTCTTGCCGTGAAAGGCCCCGGCACATGCAGTAGAGCACTTGATCCTGGTCAACTTCGCCCACCGTCGCGCCGTGCGTGCAGCGGACATCGTCGGTCTCGATTTCCAGACCGGGAATGGCATCCGCGCGGGCCGTGGGGGACAGGAGCAGCCCGTCGTTCCGCTGGTAACCGTCCGTGCGAGGTGCTCCCTTGGCGACCTTGATCATCCCGCGCCAGACGACGCGCGATTCGTCGCGGAGCACATCCTTGTAGAGCAGGTCGCTACGGGTGTCGGGGGCGTTGTGCGTCTGCTGGGTGTAGTAGGAGATTACCTGGCGGTTGATCGCGAAGGTGACGCCGTTCACTTCGGCGACCGCTCCCCGACCATCGAGCGAGACATCCTGATGGGTATGGGCCAACCGGCTTCCCAGGCCGCCGACAGTCCACTGGAGGAACGCGTCCCGTTCAACATGCCCCGCCTGCGTGGCGATGTGCCAGGTGCGGTGGTTCCAGTTTTGCAGCTGGACGTACCGCAGCCGGGCTTCGTTCCCCAGCAGCAATTCGACCCCGCCGACATGCAGGCCGGGATGGGTCGCGTGGAGCGATGAGGTCTCTTCGAGGAGTGTCGCTTCGGCACCATCCTCCAAGATGACCAGCGTGTGGCTGAAGTCGGCGGCCTTCTCGGCGGCCAGAGCGACCAGTCCGTATAGCGGTGCTTCCACGCGCACGTTTCGCGGCACGTACAGCACCGTCCCGCCCGTCCAGAACGCTGCATGCCAGGCACTCATCCGGTCGCTATCGGGCTTGACAGCCTTCTGCATGAGGTGTGGCTTGAGCAGTTCGCCGTGCGTCTGCACCAGAGTCGACAGACTGCCGAAGAGCACACCTTTGGCAGCGAGTTCCTCCGCCAATTCCGAGACGACAACCTGTCCATCGACATGGAT
This sequence comes from Planctomyces sp., assembly GCA_013822855.1. Classification (GTDB taxonomy): domain Bacteria; phylum Planctomycetota; class Planctomycetia; order Planctomycetales; family Planctomycetaceae; genus Planctopirus. The sequence continues at coordinate 6,606 of PNLE01000005.1, read as the reverse complement.
CACCCGGCCCGCGAACTCGGCCCGGTCGGCCAACAGCGTGCCGATCGACGCCTGGTCGATGGTCGAGCTTCCCGTCGCGAGATGGAACTGCCCCGGCTTCATCGCCCGCAGGTCGATCCGCTTCCACTCCTCGGGGTTGAGCGGTTCCTCCAGAAGTTCAAGATACTTCTGAAAGGCGGCCCGGCGGAGTTCGGTCACCCACTGCGGTTCGCTGCGGGAAGCCAGAAACTGCTCGAACGCCTCGGCCGAGAAGCCGGTGATCGGAGTGAGAACGGGAGAAGTGGAAGTGGCTGTGGTCACAAAGGCACTCGGTACTGAAACTCGGGAACAAAAAATCAGAAGGGACTGGCGGAGCCAGTGGCACCCGTGCATGAATCGAATGGATGAAGCAGCGAGGGACTAACCCACGCTCCCCTCCATCTGGAGTTCGATCAGCCGGTTCATTTCGACGGCGTATTCCATCGGCAGTTCCTTCACCAGCGGCTCGATGAATCCGGTGACGATCATGGCCGAGGCTTCGGCTTCGGTCATTCCCCGGCTCATCAGATACAGCAATTGCTCTTCGGCGATCTTCGAGACCGAAGCCTCGTGCTCGATCGCGACATGTTCCTGCTCGATCTCGATGTACGGATAGGTGTCGCTCCGGCTCTCGGGGTCGAGGATGAGGGCGTCGCAGACCACGTTCGACTTGCAGCCGGTGGCATGGGCTTCGACCTTCACGAGACCGCGATAGCTGGCCCGTCCGCCCGACTTCGAGATGCTCTTGGAGATGATCCGGCTGGAGGTGTTCGGTGCGCAGTGCACCATCTTCGCCCCGGCGTCCTGATGCTGGCCCGCACCGGCGAAGGCGATGGAGAGCGTCTCGCCGCGGGCACCAGGTTCCATCAGATAGATGGCGGGATACTTCATTGTCAGCTTGGAACCGAGGTTGCCGTCGACCCACTCCATGAGCGAATCGCCGTAGGCCATGGCCCGCTTGGTGACGAGATTGTAGACGTTGTTCGACCAGTTCTGAATGGTCGTGTACCGGCAGCGGGCCTTCCGCTTGACGATGATCTCGACGACCGCCGAGTGCAGGCTTTCGCTGCTGTAGGTCGGGGCGGTGCAGCCTTCGACGTAGTGAACCGAGGCACCTTCGTCGACGATGATCAGCGTCCGCTCGAACTGGCCCATGTTTTCCGAGTTGATTCGGAAATACGCCTGGAGCGGGAACTCGATCTCGACCCCCTTGGGGACGTAGATGAACGAGCCGCCTGACCAGACCGCCGAGTTGAGGGCGGCGAACTTGTTGTCGAACGACGGGATCACCGTCCCGAAGTGCTCGCGGACGAGTTCGGGATAGTCGCGGATGGCCGAGTCGGTGTCGGTGAAGACGACTCCCTTCTTGGCGAGATCCTCCTGCAGGCTGCCGTAGACGACTTCGGATTCGTACTGGGCCTTCACGCCGGCGAGATACTTCTTTTCGGCTTCGGGAATCCCGAGCCGGTCGTATGTCTTGCGGATGTCGTCGGGAACGTCGTCCCACGACTGTTCCTGTCGATCCGAAGCCTTCATGTAGTAGTGGATGTCCTGGAAGTCGAGGTGGGACAGGTCGCCCCCCCAACTGGGCATCGGCTTCGACAGGAAGATGTCGTACGCTTCGAGACGGAAGTCCCGCATCCAGGCGGGTTCCTTCTTCATCGCCGAGATCTGCTCGACCATTTCACGATCCAGCCCCTTGCGGCTCTTGAACGTGTAGTTCTCGGTCGAATCGTGAAAGCCGTATTGATAGTCGCCAATGCCGATTTCTTCGGGGGCGGCGGTACTCAAATCAGTGGCCATGGTTATTCCTTAGTCTTTCCGGCGAGCCATCCCGCCGCTTCCAACCGTTCAAATCGCTTTGACTTATCCAATGTGTGTGCCATGCCACGCTTGCGTGTGGCATGCCCGCAGCTTTGGGCGGGCATGGTTCCGCATGAATCGTTCAGACCCCTGCGGGCTCTGCAGCGCGCCCCTGGGCCCGGGCCGCTTCTTCAGCCGCCTCTTCGGGATGCCGCAGCCGAACCTTCGAGTAACCTTCGTTGTGGAGTTCGCGGGCCAGGCTGGCATCGCCCGTTTCGACGATTTTCCCGGCCAGCATGACATGCGTGAACTGGGGAACGTTGTATTCGAGCAACCGCTCGTGGTGGGTGATGATCAGGACGCCCATCTCCGGACCGGCCAGCTTCCGCAAGCCTTCGCTCACGACGCGGACGGCGTCGCTGTCGAGGCCCGAATCAGTCTCGTCAAGCACGGCGAATCGGGGCTTGAGCATGGCCAGTTGGAGGATCTCCATCCGCTTCTTCTCGCCACCCGAGAAACCTTCATTGAGGTACCGGCGGGCGAACTCGCCATCCATCCCCAGTTCGTCCATCATGGCCTTGAGTTCCTTGCGGAACTCCCGCATGGGAATAAGGCCTTCCCCTTCCTTGCGATTCGGATTGCGAATGTTGGTGATCGCGTGGCGGAGGAAGTCGGCCACCTTGACGCCGGGGATCACGACGGGGTACTGGAACGCGAGGAATAGCCCCAGCCGGGCCCGCTGGCAGGCGTCGAGTTCGTTGAGCGGCGTGCCGTCGATCTCGATCGAACCTTGCGTGATCTCGTACTTGGGATGTCCGACCAGCGTGTAGGCCAGCGTGCTTTTCCCCGAGCCGTTGGGGCCCATGAGTGCGTGGATTTCACCCTGACGGATCTCGAGGCTCACACCCCGCAGGATGGGCAGCCCTTCGACGGAAACATGCAGGTCGTTGATCTTGAGCGAAGCGGTCATGAAACTCTCGGCTTGGAACGGAAAATATGAGAAGTCAAAGTGGGAGGCGGTTAAGGCGTTATCGCAGGCGCCGCCATCTCGGGGATGGAAACCAGGGGGGCCAGCACGCCATGGCCTGAGCGATGGGGCACCGGCAATTGCGAAACGGTGTTTCGCCCGAGCTTCCGTGCCCGGATCTTGTCTTGAATTCGCATCACTCCTTCGAGGAGCGCTTCCGGCCGGGGTGGGCAGCCGGGGATGTAGACATCGACGGGAACAACCAGGTCGACCCCTTTGACAACGTGGTAGCCGTACTTGAAGTAGGGGCCGCCGCCAATAGTGCAGGCACCCATCGCGATGACGTACTTGGGATCCGGCATCTGGTCGTACAGGCGGCGGATCCGGCTGGCCATCTTGTACGTGACCGTCCCCGCGACGATCATCAGGTCGGCCTGTCGGGGGGTGGCGCGAAATGCTCCAGAGCCGAAGCGGTCGAGGTCGTACTTGCTCATGCCGGCGGCCATCATCTCCATGGCGCAGCAAGCGATGCCGAATGTCAGCGGCCAGACACTGGAGAGCTGTCCCCAATTCATGGCTTGTTCGAGCGTGGTGATCACCAGATTTTCTTCGAAGCGACCATCGATCCAAGGCTCGCCATGCGGGCGAGTCGAGGCGGCATGGCCACTTGTTGTGGGTGGGAAGGGGGCGTGGTTCATCGTGCCACCTCTTCCAATGAGCTGTGGCTGCTCATGCTATGGCTGTGGGACGTGTCCACTTCGCTGGAAGCGAGTGGAGCGGTCATGATGTTGGCGGTCGGGTGAAACTCGCAGCGACCATCCCCATTGCGGCAACGGTGAGTCACCGTCAATGGGACACCGAGCACACGTTCAAACACCTGTTGCTCGAGATCGCAGATCGACTGGTCGTTCTCGGCCAGCTCATGGTAAGGGCAGTTGTTTTCGCGGAGGACGGGAAGCATCACGCGACCGTCTGTCGATACATCGATGGCGTCGACGTTGAAGCCACTGTTCGCCAGCAAAGAGGCGAGCTGCCGCATCCGCTCGCCGAGATCCTCAGCGTGAACGGACTTGGAATACTGTTGGACGAGGGCGTCGCGGATCCGGGCTTCGAGCAGCTTGCGAAGCTCCGGATCGGGAATGTTCCGCAACTCTTTCCAGAGGATCTGGGCCAGATCGGTGTAATTGTCACCTATCTCCCGGAGACCAGCAGGAGAAATATTGTAGGTGTGATAGGGTCGACCACGATGGGCTTTGACGGTCTGTCGGAGAATCCAGCCACCAGCCAGAAGCCGGTTCAGACGTTGGCGAACCGCCGTTTGGGTGACTTTGGTGGAGTCACACAAGTTCTGAATTGTCACGGCCCCCAACGGCTGCATCCGTTCCAGGAATTCGCGATCCCCGGGATCCAGCATGGGTTTCATGGCAATTCTCCTGACTTGCCAGCCATCCCGACAATTTCGGACGCTGGTCGAACACCGTGGGCCGAATCGACTAGACTCAGGCCTCAACTATCATGCTAGACCTGCGGAAGTGTTTTGACAATCATCTCTGCGAAAAACGAGAAGTTGAGACGCAATCTCAACTTAGAGAGGCTCAAGTCCATCACTTCGCTGGGCTAAGTTTCTGTGGAAGGAACAGGTTGAAAGAGGAATTTATGGACACCCTCACGCTGGTCAAACTGGCCGACGACGGGACTTCTCTCGTGCTCAATTGGAGCGACGGAGTTTCCCAGCAGATCCCGTGGGCGACACTCAGAAAGGAGTGCCCTTGTGCCGTCTGCAATGTCGAACGGGAGCAGCCACCCGCCAAGGTCAACCCGCTGGCGGTGATCGATGTGGTACAAACTCGTCCCATCCGTCCGACCGCCTTGAGGCCCGTCGGCAACTACGCCTACGCGATCTCCTTCAGCGACGGCCACAGCTCCGGCATCTTCTCACTGGCCACATTGCGGCGAATCGGCGAAGCGTCGGCTGGCACCGCCCCAAGATGAGCGCAAGAGAGTTCATGCTATCGTCGGAAGCTTGGCTCGCCGAAACAGTCAGATAGGAACAACTCCCCACTTCCCACCATCCACCATCAAAAACCTTCAATCCTTCGTCACCAGTTCCTCAAGCACAATGTCCTTGTACCGGATTTCGGCGACTCCACCCCCGTGGATCTGCAACGCGATCTTGCCCGTCAGGGGAATGTCCTTCTGGGTTTCCGTGTAGTCGACTGTCTGGATGCCGTTCAGCCACAGTTGGATGCGCGGCCCCTCGCAGCGGATGCGATAGTCGTTCCATTCCCCTTTTTTCAGGGCCTTGGCCAGCACTTCGGGCGCGGGCTGCGCCAGCATTTTGTTCCGACGGCTTTCATCGTAGAGCGCCCCGTCGTAGCCCTGGCCGATATCGGCTTGGTAGCCGATCATTTCGTGATGCTCAGGAATCCGCTCGGATCGCACCTGCACACCGGCGTTGACGAACCCTTCGGTTCCTTCGAGCTTGTACTTCAGCCGCAGTTCGAAATCCCCATAGCTCTTCTCGGACGCGAGAAACTCGTTGCGCGGCACCTTGGCCGTCAGTGATCCGCCCACGATTTCGCCGTCTTCAATCCGAAAAGTTTTGGCCGTATCTCCCTCCCAGCTGGTGAACGTCTTGCCATCGAACAGGGACACCGGTTCGGCGGCTTGCACCTGCGGGATCACTATGCTGAGTGTCAAGACGCCCAAGAGGCATGCCCATGTCGTGAGAAGGGGGTATGAGCGAATTTGTGTCGGCAAAGGTGAATCGGTGGTGTTCATGGTGCAAGTCCTTCGATGATTGCGAGAAAGGTTCAATTGCATTTCTAAAAGTGTCGTCCACGTGTCAGCGAGGCCCGTTGAGCATGTCATCTCGGACGCTTTCATGCAAAGTCACGCGGTCGGGCCAATTAAGCTGGAATCATCGAAGCCGATGGGCACCGCTGACTCCCAAGAATATTTGGGAAAGGGGTTGCCAGCGGCGACACCGCCATGGCAGACTTCGACACTCCGCAGGATCAGTGGTCTTGCGTGAACTTTTTATATCGCTTCAAAGAGTTGTTTGTGCCCTGGAAAATCCCGAACGCAATTTGCGTTTGCGAGCACTCATGAAACATTCTTTAGGCAACACCGTGTTGGCTGAGTAGTGAAAGGCAAATTCGATGGATACAGACCAGGAGATGCAGAGGCTCAAAGGAGGACTGATCATCCTCGGCGTCGTGTTGATCTCGGGCTGGTTTTCATTCACCGAATTGCGATACGCAGTGTGGGGGCGTCAAGCGGAGGCTGTCATTACGAATGCGGAGATTGGAATCGAGAGGGGACGTCGGGGCAGGGAAACAGCGGTCCTGAATGTTACATACAGCTATCAGGATCAAGCGGGAACTCAACGCAACGAATCCGAAAGTCTTCCGGTGGATACTCACTTATCAACCGGGGAAAAGGCGATGGTGAGCTATCTACCGGGAGTCGAGAGATCGACCCGTCTATCGGGTCGCCCCAATTACTTCGCAGTGATCATGTTCCTCGTTTCGATCGCGACCATGATCGGCTTCATCGTCTGGATTGCCCGGCAAGCCAATGCGCCGATTCCCACCAGTCGACATCGGCGAAAGGGACTCTCTTGACGGAGCTTCACACGGTTACTTCTGCTCCAGGAGTGGCAGTGAACTCAGGAAATTGTCCAATTCAGAGATATACTCTTCCGTGATCCAGTTGTTGTGCTCGATATCCTCCAATCGCACGAACCGCTTGGGTTCGTTGGCTGCCGCGAAGAGTTTCTCGCCGGATGCGAAGTCGATGACCTTGTCGTTGGTGCC
>PNLE01000004.1 GCA_013822855.1 Planctomyces sp. | reverse complement strand
CGAGTTTAACTCCCAACAACGGCACGAAGCGAACCGTGAACCAAAGGAAGGAGCCTCCTTCAACAACACTCCAAAGATTCTCGGAAATCGTCAGATCAGCCCGCCATTATGCGGTCACCGGCTATTACTTTACCCAGTATTCTCGTGTCGATGAATCCACAAGAATGCCGTGAACACCGCGTTGGATATCTCTGAGATCTTTGACCGTGCAATTCAGAAATGAAGACAATTCCACTTCACCCATGGGTCCCCGATTGCGATGCAAGGCGACACACAGCGATTGCTGATCCTCGTTCAAAGAAGGAAATGAACCCTCCCAAACAAGGATCTCAGGCAATTCCTTCTCGGTGGCACACAAGTGTTTCATGACGGCAAGCTGGTGACTCTCGGATCAAACCCACAGCGAGAATACCCGGAAACCGCCGGGGTTCAATCTCTTCCCTCACTCGCAAATCGCGCTGCCCACACTCCGAACGGCATCAGGAATTCGTGCCCAATCAATGGAGTTACATCCGACTCCCCGGCCCGGCCCATCGGTAGAACCGGCACGACCGGATCAACCGGCCCGGTCAACTGTGGCATTCCCGCAACAAGCCTCCCCCGAGGGTCGATTGGAAACGTAAGTTGGCAGTGTTGGATTGCGCGCTTTGGGGCGACCTGGGCGCGGAAGCCGCACTTTCCGTCTTCGACCAAGGACTCCCGCCATGCCCGTCGACCTCCTCACCTCGCCTTCGGAAACCGATTCCCGGCGTGATGCGTCGACTATGACCGGCCCAGACTCCGCCGAAAGCTTGGCGACCTCCTCCGATGGCGGAAACGAGGACCCCTCCGGCGGGCATCCCCGCGTCGGGGCCGATGTCTCGATGCTCACCGACAAGACACCCCCCTGGCTGCGGGCCTCCCGTCAACTGGCGGCGATCACGGCTCTCATGGGATTGGCCTTCTGGTTCTTCTCGATCAAGCCCCTCTGGCACTCCGATCTCTGGGGCCACTTGGCCTATGGTCGGCAGCTCCTCGCCAGCGGTCTCCCTTCCACCGAACCCTTGATGCCCCTTTCACAAGGGATGCCCTACATCAACTCCAGCTGGCTGGGTGATCTCGTGCTGGTCGGCGTGGATCGCGCCCTGGGCGGAGCGGGTCTTCAAGGATTGGCCGGGATCCTCGGTGCCCTCATGGTGGGGTTGATCGCCATTCCCATCGCCCGGCGGACAGGCCGCACGCTGCTGGCGTGTGCCTGCGGGCTGGCCTTCCTCTTGCTCACCAATGCCGAGCTATCGATCCTCAGGCCCCAGCTTCTGGGCCTCGCCTGTTTTCTCGGCAGCCTGATTCTGTGGCAAAACGCCAGCAAGTCGCGGCAGGTCTGGTGGCAGCTGCCGCTTCTCTTCGCCCTCTGGGCCAACCTCCACGGCTCGTTCCTCGTGGGTCTGCTCGTCCCCCTTTCGATGATCGTCGGCCGCGCCTTCGATCACGCCCGCCGCACCGGCCGCTTGACCAGCGTGCTGCATGACGCCCGGCTGTGGAAGCTCGTGCTGCTTACCCAGCTCTGCGCCGTCGCCACCCTGCTCAATCCCTATCAGGGGAGACTCTGGGTCGAGATCCTCACGTTCTCGCAGAACCCCAACCTCGCCGCCCTGACGGATTGGAATCCGCTCACGCTGCGAGCTTTTGAAGGTCAACTCTTCGCCGTGACGGGGCTGATCCTGCTGGCCGTCCTGCGGAACTCGCCCCGCCGCGTTTCAACGGGCGAACTGCTGCTGCTCCTGAGTCTGGCCGCCCTGGGCTGCTGGAACACCCGGTTGTTGGTCTGGTTCTTCCCCGTGGCGATCTGGACGACCGCCCTCCATCTCGACGCGCTTCTCACCAGCCGGAAATGGGTCAAGGCCCCCTCGCCGCGGGCCGGCAAATGGTCGGTCATCATCGTCGGGCTGGTCTGGATCTTCTTTGGATTCAGCCCCCTGGGGATGCGTGTCCTGCACGGCAAGCAGCCGACACCCACCCGCCTCAACTCCGATTTCGCTCCCGTGGAAATCACCGAGTACCTGCATAAGAAGCCACCCGTCGGCCAGGTCTTCAACTCCTGCGAGTGGGGCGACTATCTGCTGGCGAACGGGCCGGCGGGCATACAACTCTTCGTCAACTCCCAGGTTCAGCTGGCCCCGCGTGAAGTCTGGCGCGACTATCTGACCGTCGTCGACATGGGTTCCGGCTGGAGCGAGATCCTCGACCGCTACAGCGTCAACACCGTCGTCCTCGACAAGCAATTCCGCGACGGTCTCATCCGCCGCATGAAAGAGGAAGCCGCCTGGAAACTCGTCTACGAAGACGCCCGCGGCGCGGTCTTCAACCGCCGCATCGTGATCGACCGCTGATCGCTTGGAACACGACCAATCCCCGGGCCGCCCGGCATCTTCACCATCGCGGCCCTTCTCTCTCGAACACTTTCTCTCGAACACGCAGGACCCAGCCATGCCTCGCCATCCGGCAGCGCGATCTCGATTCTGGATGACCGTCGGGCTGACCCAGCTCGCTGCGGCCATTCTGCTGGCGACCTCCCTGGCCTGGGCCTACTCCCCCGCGGCTCCACTGCGGCACGACTCGTCGCCACTCCTCGCAGTGCCCAGCGTCCCCGTGCCCCCGCGTACTGAGCCGCTGTCGATCTCCCCCCTCTACGACGATCCCGAAGTCGTCAGCGACGAGGAACTCGCCCAGGTTCTCGCCAAGATCCAGCCGCGCTTTCCCAAGGAATCGCTCAAGGCCAACTACGTCGAGCACGCGCTGCGCACGTGGTCGATCCACGCCAAGTTCAAAGACCCCGCCGTCATGAGCGGCGAGCAGATGAAGGAATTCCTCACCAACCACGGCCAGTTCCTCGCCTCTTGGGGCGAGAAGATCAAGCCGATCCTCGAAGACCGTCCCGATGGCGTCGCCATCCGCTGGGGCAAGGAAGCCTGCGCCTCCGTCCATCACGACCACTGGCTCGCCTCCCTCACGGAAGCCGGCGTCTCGCTCCACGAGCCCGTCTTCCTTCCCGGCGGCAAACAGCGGAACATCGGCGACGTCCTCCGCCAATCGCTGCTCGACTTCCATGTCGACGAGGTCGAAGTCGAATGGTCGGCCATGGCCTTCGGCCTCTGGCTGGCCCCCGTCAACCAGTGGACCAACGGGCAGGGCCGAAAGATCGATTTCGACCTCCTCGCCGAGCGTCTGGTTCGCGGCCACCAACGGTTCGGAGTCTGTACCGGCACCCACCGCGTCTATTCGCTGATGCTGCTCATCCGGCTGGATGACGAATACAAGATCCTCTCCCCTGCCGGTCGGGACCTCGCCTGGAAACACTTGGAGTTCATCCGCGATCAGATCACCGTCTCGCAGATGGAGGATGGCCACTGGCCCTCCAACTGGTCCGATGGTGCCGCCGCACTCAAGAATCCCGTGGACGACGAGCTTTACAAGAAGGTCATCGCCACCGGCCACCACCTCGAATGGCTGGCCATCGCCCCGAAAGAACTCCACCCTCCGCGCGAACAGATCCTGAAGGCCGCCGACTGGGTCATCGCCACCACGAACGCCCAGACCGACGCCGAAATCCTCGGCAGCTACACCTTCTTCAGCCACGTGGGCAAGGCCCTCGCCCTCTGGCGAAAGACACAGCCACATGTTTACTTTGAGGAGTGGGAGGCGAGGAAGTGACGGTGGGGAGTTGATGGTTGTGGGTGGGAAGTTGTTGGTCGTAAAATCAATCCTCGCGGCGCGACTCTTCTCAACTCTCCACTTTCTACCCTCTACTCTCTGGCCCCCCCATGCAAGTCGTCATCACCGCCGTCGGACCCGACAATGTCGGCCTCGCCGATCCGATCGTTCACCATGTGACCGGCGCCGGTGCGAACATCCATGAAATCCAGATGTTCGACCACGACGCCGAACGTCTCTTCGCCATGCACCTCCGCATCGAATGGCCCGGCGACAGCGCCTCGGTCGTGAAACTCCGTGAAGCCATGCGGCAGATCGGCGAACTGAAGCAGCTCGGCATCCGCGTCTGGAGCCGGGACGAGCGCCCCGCCCCGCCGCGTCTGGCCATCTGCACGACCTACCGGGCGGAACCGGCCCTGGCGATCCTCCGCGCCATCCGCGACGGCCGCCTGAAGGCCGAAGCCGCTGTGATGATCGGCAACCGCGAGGCCTGCCGCGGCGTCGCCGAACAGTTCGATACCCCCTTCGTGAACATCGGCGATCCCAAGGGAGAGCCGGACTACAATCGCTTCATTCAGGTCCTCGATGAATCCTGCGTCGACTATATACTTCTGGCTCGCTATATGCGGGTCTTGCCGCCACATGTCTGCTGGCGGTTCGCGGGGCGGATCATCAATCTGCACCACGGCCTATTGCCGCCGTTCCCCGGCTTCCACCCCTATGAAGACGCCTACGCCCGCCGCATGCTGACCTTCGGCGCGACGGTCCACTTCATCGTTCCGGAACTCGACGCGGGCAACCAGATCATCCACCAGAGCACCTTCACGGTGCCGCCGGGCACGCCCCTGGCCGATATCAAACGCCAAGGCGAAAGCGACCACGAACCGCAATGCCTGCTGGAAGGCGTCCGCCGCGTCGTCGACCGAGAAGTGGAGCTGCATTTCCAACGCGTGATTCGTCGGCGGGTGGAGTGAGCGGGAAACTATTTGGAAGCGTGACATGACTGAACGCTATCTTTTCTCATGAGAAGGAACTCGCCATGAAGAAAGAGATCTTCGGTTCCATCCTTGTTGTCATGGCCATTCTCGCGGTCAACATGGGGTTCGTTTGGTATGAATCCTCCCGAATGAAACCGAGCGACGCTGAAGTCACAATCACTGGGTTCAAACAGAGCCGGCCGCAGTTGATGAACTGGGTTTCGGTCCCAGTGGGCGATATTCGCTATGACGTCTGCATCGGGCCGACAATGGCGTTTCCCGCACTCCCCTCCGGCCCCTCCTGTTACGTCTTCGACGACCAAGGCCAGCTCTTCGACTGGACCCCCAATGTCGGCGAAGGCCATCCCGTCGACGAATTCCACAATCTTGCCAGGAACCAGTAGTGCGGGAGTATAGGTATGCATTTAATTAGCAAGTATGAAGTCCTCGGAATGCACCGGCTTCAATTGTTGATCATGGCTAGCGGCTCGCACGAAGAAACAGTGGGTTGACACCCACCGCTCGCCCGGAATTCCTCACGGCAGAATCTGGGCCGACATCACCACGACGTGGAACGTCTCGGTGGGCTGACCGTTTTTGAGCGAGATCGACTGATAGCCCCCCACGATCAGCGGAGCACCGGGCCTCAGGGGGACCGTGCTTTTCACCGTGTGGGTGCGCTGGAGCGGCTGAGGAGCCGCGGTCGCATCCGGCTCCTTCAGTTCAAACGGCGGGACGACCGATTGTTCCAACGTCAGGTTGGCCACGATGGTCTCCCCATGAATCCGCGGCGTGACGCGGATCATCGTGCCGACGCGTTCCTGCTGGTAGTTCACCGCCATGCTCGGTACGGGGACACCTTCCCGGCCACTGCGTGTAAAGCCGTTCTGGGTGCGTCCGACCGGCACCAGCATCGCCTCGCCATCCTGCCACGAAGCCTCGAGGCCGCTTCCCGTGACGACCTCCGCCCGCGTGATCGATGTGGCGCTTCCGGATTCCTCCAACTGCTTCAACCGCTCCATTGAAGGAAAGAGCAGCTCGGATTTGGCCTCGTCCTTGGGAACGACTCCCTCCCCGACCTGGCTCTTGTGCAGGGCGATGATCTTGACCTGAACCCGCACAAATTGTGTGGGAAACGCTTCGGTAGGGACGGCTCCCTCCGAATGCTGGGAGGTCGAAGCGTGGGAATGGAGCGGACGCACGAATTCATTCACCCTCGGCGCTTCACCGCCAGCGAACGGCGGCACCGCCGCAGGGGGTTGAGCAACGACCGACCCCGACAGTGTGGCCAATACGATCAATCCAGCGAGTGATATTCCGCGCATGAGACTGCTCCTTCGATGTTCGTTCCCAGTGGCTACGGTCGTGAATGCTAAAGCGATCGGAAACCAGATCTCAAGAGGGCGTCTACTAATCCTCGGCACCGATTCTCCGAGAACACAGATCGCGCCAATTGTGGGTAACCCTAGGGCAGCCTATGTGACCAACCGATTTCGGCTCACTCGCGCGACAGCAGATCCGCCCGGTGTTCCAACTGACCCCAGAACGTCTTGCCACATTCACGGCAACGGCCATAGCGGTGTGGCTGGCCCGAAGCCTTGTAGCGAATGCCCCCCATCTCCCAGATCGATGTGTAAACCCCGCAGGGACACCGCATCGCCCACGTGCGCGACTCTTCCTCCATCGCCGTCATCCAACTCGCGGGAAAGAGACGCTTCGCCAAGGATTGAACGAAACTCATCGGGAAACCTCCGGCAACATCGGCGTTCAAATCCAGCATCGATTCACCACTGGCGAACAGTTCGCTGCAAGCGTAGCGGTTGAAGACACGACTAACGAAAAAGTCTCCTCAGTGTGCGGCTCACGCCAATCTCCACCCACGGCACGGCAAGGAAAAGCATTGGCACTGCCCGTGGGGACCCGCCTCTCCATCAGAGCGCAATGGAAGGCCCCGAACGATTACACTTTGAGCTATCAACTCCACTCGCTTCCCCACGATCGGCACCGCACCATGTCTGCCTCTTCCTTCGGCCCCCTCGAACACGCCGCCGCTTTGCGGCTCATTCAACTCGGCCTGCAGGAAGACCTCGGCGAACGGGGCGATCTCACCTGCCAGGGATTGATCGACCCACAGTTAAGAGCCACCGTGCAGGTCGTTGCCCGGAAGCCGGGATTTCTCTCCGGCATGCCCGTCGGCGAGCTGATGTACCGGCAGATGGATCCTGCGGTGCAATGGGAAGCCTTGGCTCGCGATGGCGACTCACTGACGGCGGGTCAGGTCGTCGCGAATGTCACCGGTCCGGTCGGCACACTCCTCACCGGCGAGCGGACCATGCTCAACTTTCTCACCCACCTCAGCGGCATCGCCACGCTCACCAGCCAATTCGTGGCAGCCGCACGGGGATCCCGGACCGGGCGCACCAAGGCCAAAATCCTGGACACCCGCAAGACGCTCCCCGGCTACCGCATCCTGGCCAAGTACGCCGTCCGTTGCGGCGGCGGGCACAACCATCGCATGGGCCTGCACGATGGTGTCCTCATCAAGGACAACCACCTCGCCGCCTGGCAACCCACCGGTTCCATCGCCGAGGCCATCGCCCACACCCGCCGCAAGTTGGGGCAGACCTCCGGCGCACCGGGATCGGACATCGATATCGAAGTCGAGGTCGACACATTGGAGCAGATGGTCGACGCCTTCGCGGGATCGCCCCAGATCGTCCTCCTGGACAACATGACGACGGCCCAGCTCGCGGAAGCGGTCGCCTATCGCGACACCCACGCGCCGCACATCCTGCTGGAAGCCTCCGGCGGCGTCACCCTTGCCACCGTGGCCGAGATCGCCGCGACCGGGGTCGATCGTATCAGCGTGGGCGCCATCACCCACAGCGCTCCCCAACTCGACCTCGCATTCGATTGGTCGCAGGCGCTGGCCTGAGAATCTGGCTTCGGGATTTCCCATCCACGATTCACGGGAAACACGTGGAAGCTCTAAAAAAAATGAAACCGGCCGCTTGGAGGAATTCTCCAAGCGGCCGGTTGTTGATCATTCTCTTTTCACGCCACTCGTGTCGAGCGGCTGGTGAAATTAGAGGATGCCGCCTTCGGCAGCTGGGATCGAGGTGGTGCCGCAGACGATGTCGCAGGTGCCGTTGAGATCGCAATCATCTGGCGAATCGACGTAGCGTGAACCGCGGGTGTAGCTCTTGTCCTTCGTATCGTTGGCCTTGAAGCCGGTGAAGTAGTAGCTCTGGTCCAGGCGGCCAATGGCGTTCGAGATGTCGTTGAGTTCGGTGTTGATGGCGACGGCAACTTCGCTGAGGCCGACGATCACGCCGATGACGAGGATGGTGAGAACGAGAACGAGCTCGGCGGAGATGATCGCACCGTTTTCGTCGTTGAGCAGGTTACGAAGCATGTGTGAGACTTTCTGTGTGAACTGTTTTGATGAGACGCAAAGCACAGTGCGTGGCGGCACTGCCGCAGCCACCCGTGACGGGTCAGCTGCGATCCACGAGGGCACAACCTCATGGAGGAACGAACAAGGGTGTGTGGTCGCCGGCCGACGATTCACACGCTGCGCAGGTGATGACGAAAGAGAGCTGAGGCTCTCGGATGTCCGGAGGGAAACTTGGCGTGAACCGAAAGTTCATCGCCGGATGCCAGCGGCGGAATGTGAACTCCGTGCGTGGCGATCAGGTGTGGCAGCCTGATGGAGGAGAGGGAAAGCACGGCGAGTGCCGAGGTGTGGGCATTTCGCACCGGACACCACCATTCGTAGCCGTTCAAACGCCAGAAAAACGTTGATGTGGCAACAAGTTATGTCGGCGATGGAAAAACACGACATCGGTGGCATCAATGTTTGCCGTAGCAAACGTTGTCAGAGGGCGTGAACATTCTGAGTGGCGGGACGTTCACACTTCCAAACCATTCCTACTTCTGCTCAGAAGAAAATTGTCACGGGAATCGATCGAGAGTTTTTTCTCCATTTCTTTGACTCACAAGAACTTATGGGCACCAAGCAGGGGATTGTCATATCGCCAAATCGCGACAATTAGTCAGGGTTGGCACAACAGATAAAGATTAGATATTGACTGTCTCCGGCAAGGGGGCCGAATTTTGCAGCGACTTCCAGGAAGCTTCCGCTCTCGCCGTGAGTCAGACCCTCGACTTGCTAGCGATTCGTGTCATTCTCAAGAAAGCGGTCTTCCCCCAGGGTTCCGGGCGTAGGTTCGGCGCGCCACTTTGGTTTATAATCGGGGATTGATGCGTCACGGTCTGGTGCATCGCCCCAACGCATCCCGCACCAGCGATTGCCGCCAAAGCGAAGCTCCCGCCCCGACTCCCCGCAGACAATCTCCCCGACGATCCGTTTCTGTTTGATGACCCCGGATTTGATGTTCATCGGCTCGGGGAGCATCCCTCGCCAGTCACGGTCGAAGCCGTTCTCCCCACTTGCCACCGAAGATTCGCCTCCATGACACTGGTTGCCCGATTGATGACTCGATTCGCGGATCGGCTCCCCTTCGCCGTTTGCGCACTCCTGCTGACGCTCACCGGCTGCCCCGCCGCACCCGAGATCCGGCAGTACACCGTCACCAAGCCTGAGTTCGTGGAAAAGGGGAGCGTGGAAATCGCCACCTCTCCCCCAGTGGAACTGGAGCCTGCCGTCACTTGGGGGGCCATCTGGCCTCGCGGTCAACAGGCTTGGTTCTTCAAAGCGACGACACGCCCGGAAGTAGCCGAACGATGGCAAAGCCGCTGGAACGACTTCGTCAAAACCGTGAAATTCAGTTCCCAGGGCGAACCGGAATGGGCGCTTCCCGAAGGCTGGAGCCAGCGCCCCGGCGACGGCATGCGCTTTGCCACTGTCATCGTTCGCGATGAGGCGGCGGGCCCGGTCGAGCTGTCGGTCTCGATGCTCCCCCGCGACGAAGCCGAGTGGGATTCCCAATTGGAGGCCAACCTCTCCCGCTGGAAGGGTCAGCTGGGCATCGGACCGGTGGATAGTTCCGCCGTCACGCAGTCCACGGAAAAGATCGGCGACGACGAGGTGACCTTCGTCTCCCTGACCGGCACAAAGGCCTCCGGACAACCGGGCATGGGCATGCGGCCTCCGGGCATGAACGCCCCGGCCGGGCCGATGTCGAATACGGGCCAAGTTCCCGCCACGACCCCTCAATCCCCCGATCCCGCCGCCAGCGGCCTGAAGTTCACGGCTCCACCCGAATGGCAGCCCGGCAAGATGAATGCCTTCCGCAAAGCCGCTTTCGAGGTGACGCGGGATGATCAGAAGGTCGAGATCACCGTGATTGATCTGGCGGGTGAATCGGGCGGGCTGCTTGAAAACATCAATCGCTGGCGGGATCAGGTGGGCCTTCCAGCCATTGAACTCGCCGCCCTCACTTCGGAGCTGAAAAGCGTAAAGACTGCTGGCGAACCCGCGCAGCTTGTGGAACTCGTCGGCCCCCAGGGGAAAGAGGCCCCCGGAAAAACGAACTCAGGACAAACGATCATCGGCGTCATCATTCCCAAGGGCGATCGGACTTGGTTCGTTAAACTCCAGGGGGCGAGTCCACTCGCTGCCGCGGAGAAATCTCGCTTCATCGAATTCGTCTCCACACTCTCGGTTCCATGAATCAGCAGCGCGGGGAAGCCGTGAAAGCGGCAAGGGAATCCCGCAGAGCCGGGAATAGCCTGCGATAGCAACAGAAAATTTTTCCATCGCATCGCGCCTATGAAGGCCGATTCCAGGATATTGCAACATGGCCACAGAAGTCTTCGGTCGCACCGGCTACTCCGAGCTTGGCGTCGATACCTTGCCCCGTCAGGGGCTGGGACTTGTCCGCACGCTGCTGATGCCGCTGGCATCGCTCAAACTGACCGTCGCCCTCTTCGCCATGGCGATCTTCGTCGTGCTGGCGGGAACCCTCGCTCAGGTCGAAGACGATATCTGGGTGGTGATCCGCGATTACTTCCGCACCCCCGTCGCCTGGATCAAGTTTCAGATCTTCTTCCCCCCCTCGTTCTTCCCCGGCCTGCCCAAAATCCCCGGCGGCTTCTACTTTCCCGGAGGTTGGCTGATCGGCACTGTGATGGCCGTCAACCTGCTGGCGGCCCACGCCGTCCGCTTCACCTTCCAGGCCAAGGGCGTGAAACTTTTCGCCGGTCTCGGCGTGCTCCTCCTGGGGGCCGCGATGACCTGGGTCGTGATCATCAGCGGCGACAACGCCAGCGGCATCCTGCCCGAGAACCAGACCCTCTACGACGGTCTTTGGCTGACGCTGAAGATTTCGCTCTACGCCGCCTTCGTACTCCTCTTCGCCTCGCTCTTCTGGGTGCCGATGTCGAAACGGGTTACTTGGGGATTGCTCGCGACGGGCCTGTGCATCACCCTCGCCGCAATTGTCTGGCTGCTTATTCCCGGCAATGCGGCGACACCCAGCCCCTCTTCGATGCGGATCCTCTGGCAGCTCACCAAAGGAGGGCTGGCCGGCGGGTTGCTCCTCGTGGGATGCCTCCTCGCCTTTGGTCAACGAGCCGGGATCGTCCTGCTGCACGGGGGAATCGCACTCCTGATGCTCAGCGAAGTCCTTGTCGGAACCAAGGCCGTCGAAGCGCAGATGTCGCTCTCCGAAGGACAGACGCAAAACTATGTTCAGGATGTCCGCACGGTCGAGTTGGCCGTCTCACATTCCGTCGATGAGAAGTCCGAGGAGGTGACCGTCGTTCCGCGAAAGGTGCTCCTCGGGGAACCCTCCGGCTGGCGGCAATACCTGCCTCAATTCCTGGGTGGTGGAGCTACAGGCGGTGCCCTCAAGGAAACGCTCAGCGACCCGGCTCTCCCCTTCGGCATTCGCTTCGTCGAATTCTACAACAACGCGAAGATCGTCGAGCCGAAGTCTCTCGGCAAAAACCTCGCGACGGCGGGCCAAGGCTTGAAAATTGCCGTTGTCGGCGCGGAGACCTCCAAAGGAACCGATGCCGGAGGAAAGGTCGACATGCCCGCTGGCTACGTCGAACTTTTCCGCAAGGACGGCTCCTCGCTGGGAACCTATCTCGTTTCGACACTCCTCGCGGAATCGGGCGAGACCGATACCATCAACGTTGATGGCCGGGACTACACCCTCGCCCTTCGTTTCGAGCGGCACTACAAGCCTTATTCGGTCACCCTCAAGGATGTCCGCCGCGAGCTTTATCCCGGCACCAGCACCCCCAAGGACTTCTCCTCCGATATCCACATTTTCGACAACTCCCGGCACGTTGACCGCGATGTGAAGGTCTGGATGAACAACCCGCTGCGGTTCGCCGGGGATACGCTCTACCAGACGGGGTACTTCCAGAATCCCGAATCCAGAAACGAATTCTCGACCCTCTCCGTGGTCGCCAATGAAGGCTGGATGATCCCCTACGTGAGCTGCATGATCGTCGCCATCGGCATGCTGGCCCAATTCACGATCACCTTGCTCCGCTTCTTGAACCGCCTGCAGAAGCCAGAGCCGATGCCACTGGTGGACGCCGCGCAGATCAGCGACCCTCGCCGCCGACCCGCTCAGCGGGTGAAGTCCAAGAGTTCTCCCCAGCGGGAACCCAGTCGCCTGCTGGGCTGGATGCCAACAGCGATCATGCTGCTGATCTTTGGAAGCTATTCCATTATGGCAGTGATCCCCAAGACCGCACCTACAAGACTGGCATCCCCTGTTCCAGCATTGCCAGGTGAAGATCTATCATCCGAGAAAGTCTCACCTAATTCTGGTGGGAAATCCGTAGTCGAAGATTTCGATCTCGTCGCCTTTGGTGAACTCCCGGTCGTGGCTCAGGGCCGGACAAAGCCGTTCGACACGCTCGCCCGGACGAATCTGCAGGTGCTCAGTGGGAAGTCGACTTACACCGATGCCGATGGCAAGTCGCAACCCGCCGCCCGTTGGTTGCTGGATCTCATTGCCCAGCCACAGGTGGGTTTGAAGCACGCAGTGCTGCGCATCGAGAACTTCGAGCTCCTTTCGCTTCTGGGCCTCGAACGTCGTCCGGGCTTCCGCTACAGCCCGTTTGAAGTTGCCAAGAAACTTCCGGAACTGGGCCGCCAAGCTGATCTGGCCCGCGAGAAGCCTGCAAACGAATTGACTTCGTTTGAGAAGAAGCTACTGCAATTTGAACGTCAGATCGGACAACTTGATCTGCTGGCAAATGCTTTCTCGCTGCCACCCATTGGCAACGAAAATCCCTTACTCGATCTGCGGAATGCGATCCGTCGTCAGCAGGCCCTCGAAAGCCGCCATCCACCGCTGGTCGTCCCTCCGACCGAGGACGAGGAGAAGTGGCAGACCTTCTCAGCCGCGTGGACCATAGGCACCATTCGATCGGCCCTGATGCGGGATGCCGCGGAGGATGTCGGTCTCTCCCATCTCGTCACGATCTTCTCATCCTGGGCGGATGACAAACCGAAGGATTTCAACGCCGCCGTCAAAGACTATAAGGATTGGCTCGCCACTCAGAACCTCAAGGATGTGTCGCTTTCCAAACTGAGGTTCGAGGCCTTCTTCAACCGGGTTGACTGGTTCACGCAGTCGGCGGTGATCTATCTGGC
This sequence comes from Planctomyces sp., assembly GCA_013822855.1. Taxonomy (GTDB): domain Bacteria; phylum Planctomycetota; class Planctomycetia; order Planctomycetales; family Planctomycetaceae; genus Planctopirus. The sequence continues at coordinate 43,149 of PNLE01000004.1, read as the reverse complement.
GGGCTTCGTGCTGGCCGTCCTTTCTTGGCTCTTCTGGCAGAAGCCTCTGGGTCGGGCCGCCTTGGCCATGTTGATCCTGGGCGTGATCATCCACACGATCGCGCTGGGAAGCCGCATGTACATTTCCGGCCGCCCCCCCGTGACGAACCTCTATTCCTCCGCCGTCTTTATCGGCTGGGCCAGCGTGCTGCTGGGGATCCTGCTGGAATCGATCTATCGCAACGGAGTGGGGAACGTCATCGGGGCTGTGGCTGGCTATGCGACGCTTCTCATCGCCTGGGGTCTGGCGGCCGACGGCGACACGTTCGATGTGCTGCAAGCCGTTCTCGACACCCAGTTCTGGCTGGCCACGCACGTGACCTGCATCACGCTGGGCTACGCCACCACCTACATCGCGGGCCTATTGGGTTTCATCTATCTGGCGCGGGGTGTCCTGACACCGTCCCTTACCCCGTCAATGCATCGCGAACTCTACCGGATGACCTACGGCATCCTCTGCTTCTCGATCTTCTTCAGCTTCGTGGGAACGGTGCTGGGCGGCCTCTGGGCAGACGATTCGTGGGGCCGGTTCTGGGGCTGGGATCCCAAGGAGAACGGCGCGTTGATGATCGTCCTCTGGAACGCCCTCGCCCTGCATGCCCGCTGGGGCGGCATGGTCAAGGAACGCGGCCTGGCCGTCCTCACCGTGGCGGGCAACATCGTGGTCAGCTGGTCTTGGTTCGGCGTGAACGAACTGGGCGTGGGTCTGCACTCCTACGGCTTCAAGGAGGGAACCCTCTTCTGGCTGGGTCTCTTCGCCCTCTCGCAACTGCTGGTCATCGCCATGGGCCTGATCCCCAAGCAGTTCTGGTGGAGCGCCAGACGCCATCCCGAGCTGATCGGCTATAACGAGAAGTAGACGGCCAATTGTGCTTCACTAACTTCGTCGCGGGCATGCCACGCGACGAAGTTGGCACTTTTTTCAGCCCCATTCGATCTCACGGGCTCGATCGATACCGCAAGTTTCAACGCCGATACAGCCCGGCGATGATCACGCCGCCCGAGCTTCGCTGAACCAGCGGTTGTCGACCGGCCAACTCCTTCTGTAACGCGGAGGGCAGGTCGGCCTTCCGCCAGAAGACAACAAGGTATTCATTACCGCTCCTGCCGGGGGGACTCGCGGCTTCCTCTGCAGGCAGCGGGATCAGGTTCCAATCGTTTCTCGTGATGGCGGGAACCTGCGACTTCCAGTCGTCAAGCTGGAACTGGTGCAACACGGGAGCGACGGTGATCGTCGCACCGCGCGGAATCTGCTTTTCGCATTCGTCCCAGAAACCGCGGGTCAACCCATCGGCCCAATAGCTGGCCTCCATTCCCATCGCCTGGGCGCCGCGCATCCCGCCCGCCAAACCGCCGTATCGCGAGAGCCAGAAGGGGGCCGTCCAGAGCTGCATCCCGATCAACCAGATCAGCAAGCCACCCGCCACGCATTGGGCTTCCAGCCGCCGCATCGGTTCCGGCAGCCGGGAATACCGGCACCAATGTTCCCACAGCTTGGCCGTCCCCACGCCGATCATGAGGGCGAACATGGGATAGATGATCAGAAACAGCCGCTCGCAGTCGTAGATGGCGACATGGGGCAGGCTGAACACGAAGAGCGGCACCAGTAGGAATCTCAGCAGGATTCGACCCCGCGCCACCGCCGTTTCGGGTTCCCGCATTGATTGCGGTAACCGGCCCAGGAAAACCAGCCAAGAGCCATAGAAGCCCACGAGCCACACGGGGAGTGAAACGGTGATCGCACTCAGCACCCACGGATAATGCCACGGCGTTTCCCGATCAGAGAATTGCCGCCCGAAGTACCAGACGGAAAGTGTCGCCCGGTTGGTGGCCCGCCCCAGATAGGACATGGTGTGCCCGACGGGATCGCTCCATAGCCAAGGCCAACTGAAGAAGACGATCGCCGCCGCGACTGCGGCGATCCCGATCGCCCGTCCCGCCCGCAACCGGTAAGCGTAAACCAGCCAGACCACGACGGGCGGCAGCAGCAGCACGGCCTGGATCTTCGTCAACAGCGCCAAGCCATAGAGCACCCCCACGAACACCAGCCGCTCCCAGGGAATCGGCGGCAATCGCGGTTGGAGCCCTTCGCCCGAGACCGGCTTCATCACCAGCATCCCGGCGGCCGCTAGCGAGAACGCGGTGCAGGCCAGGTTGGTCGTCGTCTCCAGGGAAGCGAAATGCGCATGGGCGAAGACGCGCGGCATCGTGAGGAGCGCCAAACCGGCCGTCACCCCCACGATCCGGCCACCCCACCAGCTGCCCCAGATTGTCAGGAGTGCGATTGTCAGGCCGAAGGCGGTGGCGGAACCGGTTCGCGCCAGCGTGTAGTCGATCTGTGCTGGCCCCATCCCGACACTACGCACGCCAACGATCCACCGCAGGAATTCATGATGCACACCCAGCCAGATGCGTCCCAGGGGGGGATGATCAGCCAGATAAATCTCTTGCTGGAAAATCTCGCCCAGACTCCGGGGATCGACCACCGCCAAGCCGTAGGCATGGAACGCGCGGCACAGAAAAACCCCTTGCTGGACATTGAACGATTCATCGATCGTCAGCCCCGGCCCTTCCGGCCAACCGGGATGCAGTCCCCCCGAATCGATCTGGCACAACACCCAGATCGTTGCCACCAGCCCCAGCAACAGGCCCGGCCACTCGTTTTTCAGGAATGTTCTCACTCCGTTCCAGCGGGAAAATCCAGGCAAAGAGCTGGCTGGTACTACCTTCCTCGGATTCATCGTTGGGCGTTCCGGCATCCGTACCTCGTTTCGCTCGCTTCACTCCACGCCGAATCCCCGGCAGAATATCGTATTCCACGGCTCGCGACCTCCCATGAGCGAAGATCCCGCCTGAACTCCATTCCTTCCACGACTCGCCGCAAAGGATTTCCCGATGGTTGCCGATCTGGCCCGCTATGAAGGTCACGGCCTCTCTTTCAGCCATCCCCGGGGATGGGAGATCAGCGAGGAATCCAACGACGATGCGATCACCATCACCGTCACCTCCAGCGGCTGCTCGTTCTTCACGCTGGTCGTGATGGATCCGCCGCAAGACCCGGAGGATGTCATCGAGCAAATCGTGGAAACCTACCGCGAGATCTATCCGGAGATGGACGAATACCCTCACTTCATTCCGGCGGGGGCTCCCGGAATGCATGCCGCCCGGGAACTGGACTTCGTCTGCCTCGATGTGGTCACGACGGTCGCGTTGCACGCCTTCCGCACCGGCGAACGGACGCTGATGACCTTGGTGCAAGGTCCCGACAAGGAACTCGAAGACATCAGCCCGTTGCTGGAAGCGATCGCCAAGAGCGTGCAAGCCGACGACGGTATCGAACAGGATCATTCCGCCAGCGACGAATAGATCCGCGATGATTGATGCAGCCCCCAGCTCAATGGGCGGCTGTTCAGACGGGGGGATTTCACGGGAATTCAGCCAAAAATTTACTTTTGGTCGTGTCGCGGAAATGCCTATAGTCGAATCCGTTGATCATCAAAACGCCTTTCACGAGTAACGGCGTGGTGGGCAGTTCTGGCGGCATGCCACTGAATTCGGCGGTTGCGCGGATCGACCTTGGACACACCGTGCTCTCGCATTTTCCGCGATGTCATGCTTCGCCTTGGGATTGTCTGGGCTTTGCCGGGGAGGATCTCAACATGTCCGACGCCTCGCTGGATGAACTGCTCGATCAGGCCAAAACTCTGGCCGAGCAGCGGGATTTTCAAGGAGCGGCCCGTCTGTACCAGGCGGTTATCGCACAACATCCCTCTTCGACTCCGGCATTGGATGGTTTGGGAACGGTCTACTTCGTCCTGCAGGATTACCAGCAGGCGGTGAACTGCTTCCTGGAAGTGGCCGCCCTCAAGCCAACCGATGGCAAGCCGCTGTTCAACGCCGGTGCGATCTACAACCGCATGGGAGAGCATGCGAAGGCGGTCGATGTCATCCGCAAAGGTCTCGTCCGCGACAAGCGATGCGCCGAAGGCTACTACAACCTGGGAATCGCCCACCGCAAACAGTCGCAGTGGCAGATGGCGATCTCCGCCTATCGAGAAGCCATTCGGCTCGACCCCACCTTCGCCGAGGCCTTTCAGAACCTGGGCAACGTCTACCTCGAAATGACCAACTATCCTCTCGCCATTCAGAACTTCAAGAAGGCGCTCGAGGTCAAGCCGGGATTCGCCAAAGCGATCGCGGGATTGCAGAAGGCGGAGGGGCTTTCCCAGCAGCTGAAGAACCAGATCAGTCCCTTCGGGAGGCTGGTGGATCAGAAGGCCGCCCTGCAACAGAACACATCCGACAGTTCGGGCGTGATGCGGCAAATGACCGGCATCGAGCGGCAGCACGATCGTCAGGCCTCCCGCGAGTTGGCCCGGCAGATTGAAGCCGCGACGCATGAACTGCTCGAATACACCCGCAACGAGTTCCTGCCACTTTTCAACACGCTGCACCATCTGGTGGCGGAAGGGGACACCGGATTGGCGCTCCACCGGGCTTCACAGCAATACCGCGATGCCGTCAATCGTCTGGCCGAGTACCGTCGCCTGCAGCGCCGTAAGCTGCTCGAATTGCAGGCCCACGAGGAACTCGTGCAGATGCAGAGCGTGAGTGTCGGCTGAGGCCACATGGAAGAGCGAGGCCGAAAGCGGGAGTTGACAACCCTCCCGCTCGATTCGCATGCTTTCACCGCGCGGAGTCCCACTCCGTGGTGAATGGAACACATGCTTCCCGCTTCGATCCCCCGTTGGCTTCCCTCCTCCGGGCAGACTCCCGATAGACCACTCGTCCCTCAGAAAGCGACCCCATGGCCAAAAAGAAAGCCGCCCCCAAAAAGACCGCGCCGAACAAATCCGCTCCCGCTGCGGTTGCAGCGAAAACGGTGACCAAGAAAACAGCGGCGGCACCTGTCGCGGCACCAGCTTCCAGCCGGATTGTCATGCGGACGGGGGAAGCCCTGGTGGAGGCGGAACCCGCCTGGTCGGCCGCTGAGCCTGAGGTGGTGATTGGTGAACTCGACGGCCCCGTCGGCTACGCCATGGCCAATCTTCTGGGCGACCAGATCAAGGGGCACTCACGCGTCTTCGCGATCCTCAATTGCGATGTGCAGGTGCGGCCCGCGACGCTCATGGTCAGCAAGGTGACCGTCAAGAGCGAGGCCTACACCAACATCCTCATGGGAACCGTGCAGGCCGCCATCGCCAACGGCGTCCTGGATGCCGTCCGCCGGGGCGACATCCCCAAGGAGAAAGCGAACGATTTGGGAATCATCGTCTCGGTCTGGCTCGATCCCAGCGTGACGGAAGTCGAGATCGACCACAACATCCTCTTCGACACCCACCGCCGGGCGACCACGAAGGCCATCGCCAAAGCGATGAACCACGAGCCCTCCATCGATTGGCTGCTCGAGCATCAGCATGAGATCCAACACTGCTTCAAGCCGGTTTGATGCGACTCTATTTGAAGTAGTCGACGGCGTTCTGGAAGATCTGCTTTCCGGCGCCGTCGCCCTTCAAGTTCAGCCGGGTCCAGTTGGGGTGCTGCGTGGCGAAGAGGAACCGCTCCGGGTGCGGCATCAAACCCAGCACTCGTCCCGAAGCATCACACAGGCCGGCCAGATCGGCCACGGAACCATTCGGATTGGCCTGCGACATGATCGGTGCGGCCACGGCTGTTCCGCCAGCCTGCTCTGTCGTCATCGCGGAGATCGAATCGGCATTGTGATACTTCCGCCAAGGCTGGTACGTCAGGGCGAACTGCTGGCGGGCTTCCCACCGGGCGAGAACACCCGGATCACGCACCACGATCCGGCCTTCGGCATGGGCGATCGGCAGATCGAGTTCGTCGATCCCCTTCAAGAATACTGAATTGCTGGAGGTGGCTTTCAGGCGCACCCAACGGGCGGTGTAGCGCCCATTGGCATTCCAGGTGAGTGTCGCATCGGACGGAGCAAGGTGCTCCGTGGTGCGTGCCCAACCCTCGGCGCCATCCGGCAGAATGCCCGCCTTGAGGAGCGTCTGAAAGCCGTTGCAGATCCCCAGCACCAGCTTGTCAGATGACAGGAACTCGCCGATCTCGCTCCCTAGAGCGGTTCGCAACTGGCTGGCGAAGATCACACCCGAGCCGATGTCGTCACCGTAGCTGAAGCCGCCGGGGATACAGAGGATCTGGAAATCGGCCAGCAACTTGGGGTTTTCGAGGATCCGGTTGAGATGCAGCACCTCGGGCTGGCCGCCGCAGATCTCGAAGGCGTGCGCCGTTTCCTGGTCGCAGTTGGTTCCGGGGGCACGCAGAACACAGACTCGCGGAGACGACATGATCATGGGCCCTGAAGCCTCCCGCACGGCCGGTGTTTGTTTGGAAAAGTGCCGTCACTGTTCGCGAAGGCCATCCGGCCGGCTGCTTGGGAGCTCTGTTGAATTCGAATGGCGGTGACGGCGATCGGGTCGAAAGTTGTTCGCAAACCTGCCGAAACCCCAGTCTCCCGAAACCCGGCGGCAACTTCAATCCACCGCTTCCCATTGTGTTGTCAGTGGAAAGTGTTGTCGGTGGAAAATTACCCATCCGACAACAGCTCGATCCGGCGGAAAATACCGGAAGGCCATCTCCTGTCTTCTCCCCTTTCCAATTCGTGAGAGATTCGGCTATCCCAGCATGTTGTGGATGCCAGTTGAAACATAACAGCTGACACATCAAACACTTAAACCCAGAGGTTTCGCCGAAGGACCATTTGCCGGCAAAACCGGCAGTGGTTGAAGTTGACGTTGAATGGAACTAGAATCACGTGAAAACTTTGCGCTCAAGCCGTGATGGGTGCCAGCATCCCGATTCACGACTCGTTTTCCTTCTGAATTGAACGAGCCGGAATTCAATGCTGGGTGGCGACAAACACGACAAAACCCGTGAGTTGTGGGGCTAACTCCAGTGCGAATTGGCCACTGGTGCGGATCAGCCAATAGAACGGAATTCGATGGACGGTTTATTCGCGGTGTTGATTTACGCCGGTGTGCTGGTCGGGTTCGTGATCACGAATCTGATTCTCACGCATCTCATCGGCCCCACCAACAAGACGGCCGTCAAGCAGATGCCGTACGAGTCGGGCATGGATCCCGTGGGCGATGCCCGCCAGCCGTTCGACGTGAAGTTCTATCTCGTCGCGATCCTGTTCCTCATTTTCGACGTGGAGCTCCTCTTCATGTACCCGTGGGCTGTCGCGGCTTATCTGGGTGAAGGCGGGGTTCCGCAAGCTCTCTCCGCGACCGTTTACGGCGTGATGCTGGTGTTCTTCGGAACGCTGGCCATCGCCTACATCTATGCCTGGCGAAAGGGTGTGTTCAAATGGCGATAGCCACTCCTGCAGGAGCAGCCGGTTCGTCCAGCCCGTTTGTGAACCCCCAAAAGGGGTTGCCCGACAACGTCTTCCTGACCACGCTCAACGCCGCTTCGAGCTGGGCCCGCAAGAACAGCCTCTGGCCCATGCCGTTCGCTACCGCCTGCTGTGGCATCGAACTGATGGCCACCGCGTCGTCCCGGCATGACCTCGCCCGCTTCGGTGCGGAAGTCATGCGATTCTCGCCCCGGCAGTGCGACCTGATGATCGTGGCGGGCCGCGTGGCGATGAAGATGATGCCCGTCCTCCAGCGCATCTGGTTGCAGATGCCCGAGCCGAAGTGGTGCATCTCGATGGGAGCGTGCGCCTGCACCGGCGGCGTGTTCGATACCTATGCCGTCGTGCAGGGAGTCGACCGCTTCATCCCCGTCGATTTGTACGTCCCCGGCTGCCCTCCCCGGCCGGAACAGCTGATCGCCGGGATCATGCAGATTCAGGAACTCGTGCAGCGGACGGGGACGATGCAGGGAACCGAATTCCAATACCGCAACCGGCCCACCGGCCCCGCGCCGTTCGACGCGGACGAAATCATCCGCATTCGAGAAGGCCAGTTGCAGCTCACGCCGCTCGAATTGCCTGTGTCGCTCAAGCAGGCTCAAACCCCGACACTCACTCAGGCGACGCCTTGATCGTCGGGGTTCGCAGGTGTGGGCCGGTTGGTTGATCCGCAGCGAGCAATTTCTCAGAAGGGTGGTTTCGGTGGACTTCGCAGCACTCAACGAGCATCTGGGCGGTGTCCTCAAGTCGGAGGCCTTCCGCGACAACAACCGCGTGATCGTTCCGGCCAACCGTCTCGAAGAACTGATGTCGCACCTCAAGCATGTGGGCGGCTTCGACTTCCTCAGCGATGTCACCTGCGTCGACTACCTGGAGTATCCCGGGGCGACCGACCGCTTCGGCGTGGTCTACGTCCTGGTCAACACCGCCACCCGCGAGCGGCTGATCGTCAAGACCTTCGTCAACGACCCGGCCCCGAAGCTTCCGTCGATGTACAGCCTGTGGAAGACCGCCGATTGGACCGAACGCGAAGTCTACGATCTGTTCGGCATCCACTTCACGGGTCATCCCAACCTGCAGCGCATCCTCTGCCCGCCCGAATTCGAAAGCCACGCCCTCCGCAAGGATTATCCGCTCAAAGGCCGGGGCGAGCGCCATAACTTCCCGGTGATCACCCGCGCGGAAAGTTAGCCCTGTTCGCCCGCTGTTTCACTGAATTGACCATTGCCGCCTGTTCTTGCCAACCGCTGTCCTTCCCGAAGGTGGACCATGCCTGTCGTCGCTTCTTCGCTCAACCCGGCCGCGTCCCGTGCCCACACGGGCGGACACGGCTCCCATCCGCGCGAACCTGTCGACTCGGAATATCTGTGGACGCTCAACTTCGGGCCGCAGCACCCCGCCACGCACACCACCCTCCGGCTGGTGCTCACCCTCGACGGCGAGCGGATCGTCAAGGCGGAGCCGGATATCGGTTATCTGCACAGCGGGTTCGAGAAGCTGGGTGAAGACCTCGACTTCAACCAGTACGTGACCATCGTCGACCGCATGAATTACATTTCGCCGCTCGCGAACGAGATCGCATGGCACCACACGGTCGAGAAGCTGCTCGACATCAAGATCACGCCGCGGTGCACCTATCTGCGGACGATCCTCGCCGAGCTGATGCGGCTGCACGACCATCTGCTGTGCATCGGCGCGGTCGCGCTCGATCTGGGGGCGTTCACGGCGTTCCTCTACTTCTTCCAGCAGCGGGAACTGATCTACGACATCGTCGAATACGCTTCGGGCCAGCGGTTCCACACGAGTTACACGCGTGTCGGGGGTGTGATGTTCGATGTGAACACCGCCTGGGCCGACAAGGTGCGGAACTTTTCGAAGGGCTTCCCCAAGATCCACAGCGAGGTTGACCGCCTCCTGACCCGCAACCGGATCTTCGTCGACCGCGTCAAGGGCGTGGGTGTCCTGTCGCGGGAAGATGCGATCAATATGGGCTGCAGCGGGCCGATCGCGCGCGCATCGGGCGTGGTTCGCGATCTGCGGAAGGACGAGCCTTACCTTGCCTACGCCGATCTCGACTTCAAGGTGGCCGCTTCCAAGGGGGGCGACTGCTACGCGCGATATCTCGTCCGCATGCAGGAGATGCTCGAGAGCATCAAGATCATCGATCAGGCGATCGAGAACATTCCCGACGGCCCGGTAAACGTCGACCTCGAAGGGAAGTCGGTTCTCCCGGCCAAGCCCGCCGTCTACCGCAGCATCGAGGGGCTGATCCATCATTTCGAGATGGTGATGCCCAACCGCGGATTCAAGGTGCCGGTGGAGGAAATCTACGCCAGCACGGAATCCCCCAACGGCGAATTGGGCTTCTACATCGTGGCGGATGGCGAACCGCGGGCTTATCGGGCGCGGTGCCGGCCGCCGTCCTTCATCCACTTCGCCACCTTCCAGCACATCATGCCCGGATACATGCTGAGCGACGTCCCGGCGGTACTGGGGAGTTTGAACATCATTGCAGCGGAGCTTGATCGATGACGGTTCTTTCGGACGAGCTGAAGGCTCGCATCACCGCCGAGTTCCCGAAGTATCCCAACAAGCGGGCCGTCACGTTGCCAGCGTTGCACATGGTGCACGACGAATTGCGGCATGTCTCCGTGGGAGCGATCAGGGATATTGCCGAACTGCTGGAGCTACATCCTTCGGAAGTCCACGACACGATGAGCTTCTACCAGTTCTTCCGTACGGAAGAGAATCCACTGGGGAAGCACCGGGTGTGGGTCTGCCGGAGCATCAGTTGCGGCCTCAGGGGTGGTGAAGAGCTGCTCGCCCACATGTGCGAGAAGCTCCATGTCACTCCGGGCGGCACGACGGAGGACGGCAAGATCACGCTTGAATTCGCCGAATGCCTGGGTGTCTGCGACGGCGCTCCGTGCGTGCTGGTGGATGAGGACTGCGTGCCGAATGTGACCCATGAGCAAGCCGATCAGATGATTGCACAGTTGAAGGCCTAGGGAAGCAGCAGGCAGGTTTAGAGTTGGTAAGGAGTTGCTCAATGCCTTTGACCATTGCTGAACATTCCTTCTCCAGCGAAAGAAAAGCCCATTCTCAACGCATGCTGGAGTTGGCCCGAGAGGCGGCCCGGGAAGCCGTCATGGAAAGCTGGCTGCACGGGTTTCCGGCGAGCGCGTTGCGGGATGGCCAAGTGGTCGATGTCTGGCCCACCGATGAAGAACTCAAACGCTTCCCCTGCTACGACATGATCGCCAACCAGGTCAAACGCGAACTCGCTAGCCAAGCCTCCCCGCCGACAACCGACAACTGACAAGCACCCAACACCAAGCCTCCAATACCCAACACGCCCCTTCCGACTCCCGGATGCCCCCATGTCCACCTACGAACCCGTCCTGCTGGCCCGGATCAACAAGGATCAGAGCCACACGCTGGACAGCTATCTCGCCGACGGCGGCTACGACGCCTTCAAGAAGGCGCTCGGCATGGCCCCCGCCGATGTCACGAACCTCGTGAAGGATTCGGGACTCCGCGGTCGCGGCGGCGCGGGCTTTCCCACCGGTCTCAAATGGACGTTCCTCCCCAAGGATCATCCCGGCCCCATCTATCTGGCGGTCAACGGCGACGAGAGCGAGCCCGGCACCTTCAACAACCGCATCCTGCTGGAAAAAGATCCGCACCAGGTTCTCGAAGGGATCGCCATCAGCTGCTACGCGATCCGCTCGAACACCGCCTATCTTTACTTGCGGTACGAGTACGGTGGCGCGTGGCGGGCGCTGCAGAAGGCGGTGGCGGAATGCTATGAAAAGGGGATCTTCGGCAAGAACGTCTTCGGCTCCGGTTTCGACCTGGATGTGAGGCTCCACCGGGGTGCGGCGGCCTACATCTGCGGTGAAGAAACTGGCCTCATCGAAAGCCTCGAAGGGAAGCGGGCTTGGCCACGCATCAAGCCCCCCTTCCCCGCCATCGAAGGTCTCTTCCGCAAGCCGACGATCGTCAACAACATCGAAACGATGGCCTGCGTCACGCAGATTTTGAAGCGCGGCATCGAGTGGTTCAAGTCGATCGGAGTGCCGCCCGACCCGAACAATCCGCGCGATGCCGGCAGCTACGGCCCCAAGCTTTATTGCCTCTCCGGCCATGTCAACAAGCCCGGCTGCTACGAAGTTCCCCTAGGCATCACGGCGAGGCGGCTCATCGAAGAGTACGGCGGTGGTGTGCCCGGTGGTCGGGGGATCAAGGCGGTCGTTCCCGGCGGGATCAGCATGGGCTTCCTGGCACCGTCGGAACTCGACACGCCGCTCGACTTCAACGGGCCGGGCAAGGTCGGGTGTCTCGGTCTGGGGACTGCGGCGGTGGTCGTTGTTGACGACCAGACGAGCATCGTGGATGTGGTCTACAACTGTGCCCGTTTCTTCGCTCATGAATCTTGCGGGCAGTGCACGCCGTGCCGCGAGGGGACGAACTGGATGCAGCGGATCCTCCACCGCATCCGGAGTGGCCAGGGCCGGATGGAAGATCTTGACCTCCTGCTGGAAGTCTCGAATGGCATCGGGATGATGCCCGGCACGACAATCTGCGGCCTCGCCGACGGCGCGGGCTGGCCGGTGAAGAACGCCATCCGCAAATTCCGCAGCGAATTCGAGGAGTACATCCAAAGCGGCCGCTCGACGATCAAGCCGAGCGAGCTCGTTGGGGCGCATTGATTCATGAGGAAAAAAGGGGAGAAGGTGAGAAGCCAGATTTCTGGACGAATGGCCCAGACACCATGATGACCGGAGATGTTTGATGACGTTCGGTGATCACCGGGATCTGATCTTTTGGAGAAAGGCGATCGAGATCGCGAGGGAGTGCTATCAGATTACCGAGTCGTTCCCCCGGCATGAACAATATGGATTGACCAACCAGATTCGAAGAGCGGCGATTTCAGTTTCGGCGAACATCGCGGAAGGAAAGGCTTACGGCAACTCACGATCACTGCTTCATTTCCTGCAGATCGCCATCGGATCGCTCGCCGAACTCGACTCGCACTGTGAAGTCGCATTACAACTGGGATACATCAAAGAAAGCGACTGCCGGAGACCGCAAACAAGTTTCGACGAGGTTTCAAGAATGCTGATCGCCTTCCGACACAAGATCTCCACCAACCTGATTTAGCTGTTTCCCTCTTAACTTCCGGCTTCTTTCCTTCCAACCTTCTTTCCTTTTCACCTTTTCCAACAAGTCCCCCACCCATGCCCACAGTTTACGTCAACGATCAGCCCGTCGAGCTGGGTGCCGGCGAGAAGCTGAATTGCATTCAGGCGGCGCAGAAGGCGGGCGTCGAGATCCCACATTACTGCTGGCATCCGAGCCTGTCGGTCGTCGCCAGTTGCCGCATGTGCCTGGTCGAAGTGGGCGACAAGAAGCCCGACGGCACCGTGGCGATGGTTCCCAAGGTGGTCCCCGGCTGCCAGACGCCGGTCAAGGACGGCACTGTCATCGTCACCAATTCGCCCAAGGTGAAGGCGGCCCAGGCGGGGACGCTGGAGTACCTGCTCCTCAACCATCCGCTCGATTGCCCGGTCTGCGATCAGGCGGGCGAGTGCGGCTTGCAGGACTTCAGTTTCAAGTACGGCCGGGCCTACAGCCGCCTGGCGGAGCCGAAAAACCAGAAGGTCGACAAACCGCACATCGGCGAGCAGATCACGCTCTTCACGGACCGCTGCATCATGTGCACGCGGTGCGTCCGCTTCACGCGGGAGATCTCGGGGACGGCGGAACTGCAGGTGGTCAGCCGAGGTTCGGGGGAGGAGATCGACATCTTCCCGGGCAATCCCTGCAACAACAAACTCGCGGGGAACGTGGTCGACCTGTGCCCCGTGGGGGCCTTGTGCAGCAAGGATTTCCTCTACGAGCAGCGGGTGTGGTGGCTCAAGGGGAAGAACTCGGTCTGCGCGGGTTGCAGCACGGGTTGCAGCATCCGAGTCGACCAGAACAAGGATGTCGTCTACCGCCTCAAGCCCCGCTCGAACCCGCTGGCCCAGGGCGAGTTCATGTGCGATGAAGGCCGCTTCGGCTGGAAATACATCCACTCCGAGCACCGCCTCAAATTCCCCATGCAGAAGCTTCCCGGCGGCATGTCGGCGGTCTCGTGGCCGCAGATTCTTCCCGCAGTGAAGCAGGCGCTGGCGGAGGCTGCCCAGCGGGCACCGGACAAGCTGGGTGTCGTTCTCTCGCCGTTCATGACGGTGGAGGAGGCGTACCTGCTCTCGAAGTACGTGAAATCGCTCTCTTCCGGCGCGAAGCTGTGGATGACACCACCGCGGGTGGTGGGGGAGGACGACCAGTATCCCAAAGATCTTCACGGCAACGCGACGCTCAATCCCAAGTTCACCATCCGGGCCGAGAAGGCGCCGAATCGGGCCGGGGTGGAAGCGGTTTTAAAGCACTTCGGCGGTGAAATCGCTCCACTTGATACGGCTTTGGCCCAGGTGGCCAACGGTGCGATCGAGGCGATCTACCTTGTTGGTGGTGATCCCGAGGGTTGGATCACGCCGGATCAGACGAAGCCGTTGGCCAAGGCCAAGCTGGTCGTTGTGCAGGATCTGCTCGATTCGCCCGCGCTGCCCCAGGCGACGTTCGTGCTGCCAGGGACATCGTGGGCCGAGCGGGACGGGACGTTCGTGAACCATGCGGGGCTGGCCCAGGCGATCCATCGCGGGTTGAGGTCGCCGGGTGACGCGTGGCCGGATGGCCGGATTGCTTATGAACTGGCGGGCCGGAGCGGTATGTTCCATGCCGTGACGATCCGGCAGGAGATCGCGGGCGTGATCCCGTCGCTGGCCGCCCTGATCGTGGGCGACCTGGGTGACGAGGGTGTGTTTCTGAAATCGAACGACGAACCCGCGGGGCAATCGCCTGCGGCAGCCAATGGTGCTGTGCCCGTGGCGGGAGGAAGCCGGTCATGACGTGGACATTCTTTCTGACGACGATCATCACCATCGGTGTCGCCTTCGGCGGCCTCATGGGGACGATCGCGTATTTAATCCTCGTCGAGCGCCGGTTGGCCGCGTTCATCCAGGATCGCTACGGCCCGAACCGTGTCGGCTGGGCGGGTTTGCTGCAACCCATCGCGGACGGGGCCAAGTTCCTCCTCAAGGAGGATGTGATCCCGGGCCATGTCAACAAGGTGCTCTACATCCTGGGGCCGAGCATCGCGGTTTTCACGGCGATGGCGGGCTTCGCGATCATCCCCTTCGGCCCGGTCGATCAGGCCCCTTCGTGGATGCGGTTCGTCATCGCGCCGAACGTCGACATCGGGATGGTCTACATCTTCTGCATCGGCAGCCTGGGTGTGTACGGCGTGATCCTCGGCGGCTGGGCTTCGAACAATAAATACAGTTCGCTCGGTTCGATGCGGGCCAGCGCCCAGGTGGTGAGCTACGAGATTCCGCTGGGGATGTCGATCATCGGCGTCGTGCTGCTCACCGGCTCGCTCAATCTGAACACGATCCTGGAGCATCAGGCGAGCCAGGGTTTCATCGGCTGGAACATCTGGACGCAGCCGCTGGCGCTCCTCATTTTCTTCGTCTCTGCCCTCGCGGAAACCAACCGTTTGCCCTTCGACCTTTCGGAGTGCGAGCAGGAGCTCGTCGGCGGTTTCCATACCGAATACAGCTCGATGAAGTTCGCCCTCTACTTCCTGGGTGAGTACGCCCACATCATCACGGTCTGCTTCCTGACGATTATCCTCTTCTTCGGCGGTTGGCACTTTCCGTTCATTGCGGAAGCCGACAGTGCCTACCTGGGGGCGACGCTCGTCAAGGTGCTGGTGCTCCTGACCAAGGTACTGATGGTCATCCTCCTCATCATGTTCATCCGCTGGACGATCCCCCGCTTCCGCTTCGACCAACTGATGAACCTCGCCTGGCTGGGTCTCATCCCGATGGCGGCGGTCAACATCCTGGTGGTGATGACGGCCAAGCAGTTCGACTGGCCCTTGTGGACGCTGACCGTGGGTTCGTTCGCGATCTTCATCGCGGCGGGCCTGATTGGAACCAGCGGCAAGTTCGTGGTGGGCGAGCAATCGGTCGATTTCGGCGAATCGCCCGAAGGACATGTCCACGCCCACTAATGCCCACTGCAACATATTCGATTCTTTTTCCATCTTGCTGACAGAACTTTCAGGTGCCCCATGGCCGAGCAGCAAACACCGATTCCCGAGGCCGATGTCGTCTGGATGGAAGAACCCGAGATGGGATTCTGGGAGTCGACGTTCCTTCCCGCGATCTTCGGCGGATTGAGGAACTCGCTCCGCCACGTGACCGATTTCCACCCGGTGACGCAGCAGTATCCCGAAGAGAAGCCCGATCTGCCGCTCCATTACCGGGGTGTCCACCGGCTCAACCGGGACGACCAAGGCCGAGTGAAGTGCGTGGCCTGCATGATGTGCTCGACGGCCTGCCCGGCCCGCTGCATCGACATCGTCGCCGAGGAAGCCCCGAAGGACGATCCCCTTTGGACGGATCGCGACAAACGGCCGAAGTCGTTCGTCATCGACGAACTCAAGTGCATCTACTGCGGCATGTGCGAAGAGGCCTGCCCGGTCGACTCGATCGAACTGACCAGTATCTACGACCTCACCGGATTCACACGGGCGGAGATGAAGTTCGACAAGGAGAAGCTGCTCGACGTCTACGACAAGACGAAGGACAATCCCCGCGATCCGATCCGCACGCATCGCGGCATCCTCGGCCCGGCTTCGGCTTTCGCGACGCTCCCCACCGTCGGCCCGGCCACCCAGGTCCCCCAAGGTGACAAATCCGCCAACTCCCCGACTTCGGGGGTCATTGGCCATTGATGCCGGATCCGCGACTGAAGGGGGCCTGCCGCTCCCTTCACTTTCCGACAGCGATGGACTCCCCTCGTTTGACGGAGACCCCCCGCATGGGGTACTTCAGGGGCCGAACCGGGAATTCAACTGCTTATCGTCTGGAAAGCTGATTGTCAGTTTCTCCCATTCGCATGTTTGGAAAAGTGGGCGGGCTTCTGTGATGGAGCCGGTGCCGCGATTTGTCGAGACAGGTTTCCGCTCTGTTCCTTCCGCTGAAATGTTGGCCATGAACTGGGTTTCCGAGAACGCTTCACTGATCGGAACGCTCGTCCTGCTGGGGGCGACGATCCTGATGCTGTTCCCCACCGTGTCGAACTCCAGTGGAAAGCGGTCGAAGCTGCTGGGTTACCTGCTCATCCCCGTCTCTTTGGCGGCGCTGGGCTGGGTTTTCCTGCAACCGACGGGCGACATGGTCCGCGACATCCTGTTCTACGTGGCGGGCGGGACGGCGGTCATCGGCGGCCTCCTGATGACAACCGAACGCAATCCCGTCTATGCCGCGCTCTGGTTCGCCGTCGCGACCTTGGGTGTCTGCGGCTTGTTCGTGATCAACTCGGCTCCGTTCCTCGCAGCCGTCACGATCATCGTCTACGCCGGTGCGATCGTGGTGACGTTCGTCTTCGTGATCATGCTGGCCCAGCAGGAGAAAAGTGCGGGCTACGACCGCATTCCGCAGCAGCCACTGCTCGCGACCATCCTGGGCTGCCTCCTGGTGGGGACGATGCTGGTCGGAATCCACAAGACCTTCGGCCCGGCGGAGCCCGCGCTCCTGGCCGTCGACCGCTCGAATCTGCATGTCTCGTCCCGGCCCGTGGAAGGCGATTTGGGTTCGCCGCGCGGGATCGGCCGGACGCTCTTCACCGATTATCTGTTCGCCGTCGAACTGGCGGGCACCATTCTGCTGGTTGCGACGATCGGCGCCATCGCCATCGCCCCGCGCCGACCCCAAGGGAGCCTATGAGTCCCGATCCCTCCCATTACCTCGTCATCGGCGCGATCCTCTTCAGCCTGGGGGCGATCGGGTTCCTCACCCGCCGCAATCTCATCCTGATGATGCTTTCGACAGAGCTGATGCTGCATGGCGTCTCGGTCAACCTGACGGCCTTCAGCCGGTTCCATGACCAGCACGACGGCCAGGCGCTGACGATCTTCATCCTGACGGTCGCCGCCTGCGAAGCGGGGCTGTCGTTGGCGATCATCCTGGCGCTTTACCAGCGCACCCGTTCGCTCGATATCCGGCTGTGGACGACACTCGGCGAGGAGGAGCTGATGCCACCGATGGCGGATGCCGCCTCGCGTGAAGTGCAGGCACCGTCCGAGCCGTTGCCGAAGCTGGCACCCGCCGGCCGAAGGCCGACGATCGGTGCGGACGGCCATGTCTCCAGCCCGATCATCGTCCCTCCCAAGGGGACGGGCAAAGGGTCGAAGGCGTGAGACCCGCTCGCGAAAGTCCAGCGGTACTGGAAGTGGTCGATCGCGGTTGAGTTCAGTCGGTTTGATTGGGTGAGTTAAGGAAGCAAGGCTGTGGCAAACTGGTCCGACATCGCCCTGGCGACGATTCCCGCGGCGCCGCTGGCCGCCGCCGTCTGGTGTGGCACCGTCGCGCAAGTCGTCCGGCGGAATACGTCCCACCGCCCGGTGATCCTGGCGCTGGCGGCATCGCTGGTCGCGGCCTTCTATCTGCTGGCGGTCGTCGTTCCCGGTTCGATCGTGGACGGCTCCGCCCATCCGCCGGATGTTTCCGCAAGTGCTTCAACAGACGCGGCGGGTGCCGCCACCTCGAATGAACATGGTGGTGCCGCCGGTCATGACGGTCATGGCGTCGACCACAAGCCTTATGTGCTGGAAGTCTACCGCTGGATGACTGTGGGTGGCCTCGATGTGCGGATCGACCTCCGCGCAGATGCGATGACCGCCCTGATGCTGGTGATGGTCAACTTCGTGAGCCTCCTGGTGGCGATCTTCGCGTCGAGCTACATGCACGGCGACAAGGGCTACCCCCGCTTCTTCGGGGCGATGGCCCTCTTCGTCTTCTCGATGAACATGCTGGTGCTGGCGGGGAACTTCATCGAGGTGTTCGTGTTCTGGGAAGGGGTGGGGCTGTGCTCCTACCTGCTCATCGGGCACTGGTACCACAAGCCATCCGCCGCCGCCGCCGCCCGCAAGGCGTTCGTCGTCAACCGCATCGGCGACTTCGGCCTGATGACGGCGATCTTCCTGATCTACCGCACGTTCGGCTCGGTCGATTTCGAGACGGTCCTCGATCCCGCCAAGCTCAGCGAACTGGCCGCCGCGCAGCCGGGGCTGGTGACCACGATCTGCCTGCTGCTGCTGCTAGGTGCGATCGGCAAATCGGCCCAGTTCCCGCTGCATGTCTGGTTGCCGGATGCGATGGAAGGCCCCACGCCCGTCAGTGCCTTGATCCATGCGGCGACAATGGTGACCGCTGGCGTTTACCTCATCGCCCGCTGCACCCCGCTCTTCGTCCATTCGCCGACGGCACAGCTCTTCGTGGCAGGTGTCGGCGCTGCGACGGCGCTTATCGCGGCGATCACCGCCTTGTGCCAATACGACCTCAAGCGGGTGCTGGCATATTCGACAGTCAGCCAACTGGGTTACATGTTCATGGCCCTTGGAGCGGCGGCCGCCAGTCCGGCGCTCGCGGCCCATGCCGAGACGTTCGCGATGTTCCACCTCCTGACCCACGCCTTCTTCAAGGCGGTCCTCTTCCTCGCGGCAGGGAGCGTGATGCATGCGATGGGCGATGTCATCGACATGCGGCGCTTCAGCGGGCTGAAGAAGTCGCTGCCGATCACCCATCTGACGTTCCTGTGCGGCGCTTTGGCGCTCGCGGGTTTCCCGCTCCTCTCGGGCTTCTGGAGCAAGGACGAGATCCTCTCGGTGGTGTGGGAAGCGACGCGGGTCGGGCCTTACGGCACGTTCTTCCTCGTGGTGCTGGCGATCGGGTTGTTCACGAGCCTGCTCACCGCGTTCTACACCTTCCGCGCCTACTTCCTCACGTTCCACGGCCCCGAGCGTTTCCCGGAGGAGGCGGGTCATCATCCGCACGACGCTCCACCGGCGATGGCGATACCGCTGTATCTCCTCGCGGGTCTCGCACTCATTGCGGGGATCATCCTCGGGCCGACGCATTTGTATGCCCATTACATCGAGAAGACCCCCAACTTCCCCGCCGCCGAGGCCGCCGGGATGAACCTGGGGATGATGGCACTCAGCACGATTCTGGCCTTGGGGGGGATCGGCATCGCTTACGCCATTTATGGTTCGGCCACACGGACGGCTTATACAACCTCGCAAACCACCAACTTCTGGGAGCGGTTGTCGCTCCAGGGGCTGTACATCGATGAACTCTATGGCTTCGTGGTGGTGAAACCGATGGCGGCACTTTCGGCGGTCTGCGAGTTCATCGATCGGATGATCCTCGACAAGATCGTGGATGCGGTGGGCCTCTTGCCGATGATCGCGGGGGGAATCATCCGCCCGGTGCAGAATGGGCTGGTGAATTCCTATGCCGCAGTGATGCTGCTGGGGGTCATCGTGGCGCTGGTCAGCGTACTGCGGGCAATTGCGGCGGTATGAACCACGCCGGGCTGGCGGGAATTAAATACAACACGCAGGTCTCTGGGTCGAACTTTCCGGGGTGAACTCTTCGGGATGAACGTCCGAGGGGCCTGAGATTCGCAGATAAGGTTGGGGAGTTATGACAACGCTGGTGTTCGCCATGCTGCTGCTGCCGGTGACGGCCGCCGTGCTGATGCTGGTGCTCGACGCGCGGGCCACCGCCGCGCGGGCCCGTGGCTTCGCACTGGTGGCGACCGTGGCTACGCTGTTCCTGTCGTGGGGAGTGGCGGCCCAGCTTCCCAAGGGACCCATCACTCCAGGCCCGGTCACGACGCGTTGGGAATGGCGTCACACCTGGCTGACGCTCTCCGATGGCATCCTGGTGGAACCGAAGGCCTCCGCCCCCCAGGTTTCCGCCGCTCCGATTTCAGTAGGGACAGCCACCGGTGAAGTCATCCGGGGTCAGTCGCCGGAAGCCACCGCATCACCCGCCGCAGCCCCCGTGGTGGAATCCGCTCCCTCCGGAGCCGTGCCCCCGGAAGTCGCCAGCAAGCGGTCGGGCGACTTTATCAACCTCGAATTCTATCTCGGGCTGGATGGCCTGGGACTGGCGATGATCCTGTTGACGACGGTGCTGTGCGTCTCGGCGATCCTCGTTTCGTGGAGCGAGATCCGCGAACGGTCGGCGGAGTTCTACGCGGGGATCCTGATCCTCGAATCGGGTCTGATCGGGGTGTTCCTCGCCTACGATCTGATCCTGTTCTACGCCTTCTTCGAGTTCACGCTGCTACCGCTCTTTTTGACGATCGGCGTGTGGGGTGGGCCGAAGCGTCGTTACGCCGCCGGCAAGTTCTTCATCTACACGCTGGCGGGCAGCTTGGTGATGCTGCTGGGGCTGGTGTCGCTCGTGGTGGAAACGCAGTCGCGGACGGGACTGGCGACCCCCTTCTCGATGCCCGACATGGCCCGCGCGCTAGCCGACAACCCGCTGCCGGTGGAGACGCAGACGATCCTCTTCCTCCTCATCGCAACGGGCTTCCTCATCAAGGTGCCGATGTTCCCGTTCCATACGTGGCTTCCTTTGGTGCACGTGGAAGCGCCGACGGCCGGTTCGGTCGACCTCGCGGGGGTGCTGCTCAAGCTGGGTTGCTACGGCTTCCTGCGGATCGCGATCCCCATGCTCCCCGACGCGAGCCTGTCGGTGGGTCAGCCGCTGGTGGCGATCCTGGCGGTCATCGGTGTGGTCTATGGTTCGCTCTGCGCCTATCACCAGACCGATATCAAGCGGATGGTCGCCTACAGTTCGATCGCCCACCTGGGAGTCTGCATGCTGGGGCTGTTCGCCCTCAACAGCGAAGGGCTCAGTGGCGCGATCTGCATGATGATCAACCACGGCATCGCAACCGGGGCCCTCTTCTCGCTCGTCGGGATGATCCACGAACGCTACCACACTCGCTCGCTGACCGATCTGGGGGGGCTGGCCAACCGCATTCCCGTGCTGGCGGCACTCCTGGTGTTCATCAGCTTCGCCAGCATCGGCCTCCCCGGCCTCAACGGATTCATCGGTGAACTCCTCTCGCTGCTGGGGATGTTCCAGGTGAACGCGCTCTACGCGGTCATCGGGACGACGGGTGTGGTGCTGAGTGCGTGGTACCTGCTGCGAATGGTGCAGACGGGGCTGTTCGGCCCGCTGCGGGAACCGGCGGGGGATCACTCGCATGTCTCCGACCTCACCGTCCGCGAGGGACTGGCGATCGCTCCGCTGGCACTGATTTGCCTGGGGCTGGGTCTCTTTCCGCAGGTGCTGCTCGACCTGATCGCACCCGATGTGCAGTCGCTGGTCGCGATCTACGATGTGCCCGACGAAATGCTGGCCGATGCGCCGTCCGTCACTGCCACAACACCGAGCCGCATGGCTTTGGTGAGTGAGGTGGTGCCTGTTAATTCAACGATTTCGACCGTGGTGCCCGCAACGAGCCTCACCACCGAGACACTCACCACCGGAACAGGAGTGCGGCGATGAGTCAGCCGGATGCCGCGATGATTTCCTCGATCACCAGTGCTGCCGGCCGGGTCGTGCCGGAACTGGTGCTTTTGGGGACGGTCTGCATCAACTTTTTGGTCGGCCCATTCCTCGTGACTGCCACGGGGCGGGCCTTGCCGGGACTGCGTCACCGCTGGGGCGGGATCGCGATCTTCGCCCTCGCCACCGCCCTCTACCTGTGGTGGACCGGTTCGACGGAAGTTGTCACGACAGGGCCGTTCCGGCATGACAATCTCGTGTGGTATGTCCGGGGCGTGATGCTGATTGCCGCCTCGCTGTTGGTGCTGGTCAACTGGTCGCAGATCGAGGATGGCAAGGCGGCGGAAAGCCATGCTTGCCTCCTGGCGATCACGGCGGGGGTGAACCTCGTCGCGCTCGCGAACGATCTCACGACGCTCTTCTTGGCGCTGGAACTGATCAGCATCCCGACGTACCTGTTCCTGTTCCTGCCCCGCAGAGATGCGGCCACGCAGGAGGCGGGGATCAAGTACTTCCTGCTGAGCGTCTTCTCGTCGGCGATCATGCTCTACGGCTTCAGCCTGATCTACGGCATGGCCGGGACGACCGACCTGCCCGCCATCCAGACAGCCCTCGCCAACAGCAACCAAACACCCGTGCTAGCGATCCTGGGGATGGTCTTCGTGGTCTGCGGGTTGGCCTTCCGGTTGACGGCGGTCCCCTTCCACTTCTACGCCCCGGATGTCTTCCAGGGGGCGGCGGTCAGCGGTGCGGCACTCTTGTCGTTTGTTCCCAAGCTGGCGGGCTTTATTGCCTTGATCCGGTTGTTGGAACCGGTGATCGACGCACCGCCGGGGCTGATGCTCGCGGATATCATGCTGCCGATGCTGTGGTGGCTCTCGGTCATCACGATGTTCGTGGGGAACTTCTTGGGGATCCTGCAGAACGATCTGCGGCGGATGCTCGCCTATTCGGGTGTGGCGCATGTGGGCTACATGCTGGTGGGCCTGATCGTGGGTCACCATACGACTTCGACGCCGGACGGCATCGAGGCGCTGCTGTTCTATCTGGCGGTGTATGGGCTGATGACGATCGGTGCGTTCGCGGTGCTGATCGCGGCGGAGCGGGACAACAAGCCGCTGGAGAACCTGGATCAGCTCGCCGGTCTGCACCGGGTGCGGCCCGGGCTGGCGCTGATGCTGATGGTCTTCATGTTCAGCCTGGCGGGGATGCCTCCGACGGCCGGTTTTCTGGCGAAATTGAACCTCTTCTTCGCCGCCTGGGCGCAGGGGGATATCTCGAACCGGTGGCTGGCACTGTTCATGGTGATCAACGCGGCGATCGGATCGTGGTACTACCTGCGGGTGGTGGGGGCGATGTACCTCCGCGAGCCGCTGGATGAACACCACGGCTCGCACGCCCCGGCCCCGATCATCGCCTCTGTCGCCTGCACGGCCATGGTGATCACCCTCTTCTTCGTGCCGACCTGGCTTTGGACGATGGTGCAGACGGTTCGCAGCAGCTAGATGATCAAGTCTTCGACCGGATGGCTCTTAAGCGGGTGCCACTGCTGGCTTGCCCAGCAGTGCTCCTTGGCGTGTGATTGCCATCTCAATTCGTAAACCCGGCCTCTTGAATCGAGACACCCATGCCGCCACTCGTCCATGTCGTCTACTTCGAGCTCCACGAGCCGACTCCCGAGAACACCCAGAAGCTCGTGGCGGCCTGCCACAAGTATCTGAAGGATCATCCCGGCGTGGTCTACTTCGCGGCGGGCGGGCTGGTGGAAGAGCTGGATCGTCCGGTGAACCAGCGGGACTTCCAAGTCGCCCTGTGCGTGGCCTTCGATTCCAAGGCCAACCACGACATCTACCAGACGGCCCCCCTGCACCTGGAATTCATCGCCGAGAACAAACCGACGTGGAAGCGCGTCCGCGTCTTCGATTCGTGGGGCACGTAGGCCGTCCGCTCCGACTCCACCGCGATTCCCTTCGGCTCGCTACTCCTTTGGTTCGACTGTGCCGTCCGGACGGCGGGTCAGAACGGGGGACGACTCGCGGGGTGGCAGCGAGTAGACCTTGAGCCGCAGTGGCTCGTTGTCGCTGGTGCCGATGATGGTGAGGAACGAGCGGCTGGCGTCGGGATTGGTAGCGCTGACGCTCCAGGCGATGGCCGGCGTGTCGTCGAAGACGGCGACCAGGCGGGCGACGTCCAGCTCGAAGCTGGCCCCCTGCCAGTCGCCGTCATGCTTGCCACCGACGACCTCGGTCATGCCGAGGTACATCCGCAGTTCCCAGCCCCAGTCGGTCCATTCGCATTCGTAGCCCACGCGGCCCACATCACCCAGCGGGTCGAAAGCGTCGGCGAAGCGTTCGGCGGCGGCGATCAGCCACTTCGGGCGCTTGTCTTTCTTGACCGCCGCGTGTTGATCCATCTGCTTGAGAAGATGCTGTATGACCAGATGCGAGTGAGCCAATTGACCTCTCCCCAGTTGCTTCATTCACTCGTTATCGGGTTGAAGGAGCGTCATTCCGAAGTCAAAACAAGTGGCTACGGCAATGGAGACGGCAAACTGCGAGCCCTTCAACCACGGCCAGTAGCAAACGCGGCCAGCAAAAACGACTGTCAAGGGCCGCTCTGTCAGCCTGCCCTGCAGCGTGGTTACCGGCGTGTCGAGGCGGGCCGGGTCGCGGTCATCGGGCGGCGGCTGATCTCGTGCCAGTGCCTCAGGTCGATGGCGTAGCCTTCGCCGAAGCTGCCCACTTCCGCCACATAGCGGTTGAGCCGCCCCAGTTTCTGGGCTGCTGTCAGTTCTCCCGGCCCGTCGTCGCCGGGGGCCTTGCCCCACTCGATCCGTGAACCGGCCTTTGTGAGAATCACGAATTCGGGGGACATCGCCCTTCCCTTGGTTTCTTCGTTCAGCTTGGTTTCTTCATGCAGTACTGCCGGTCCGCGAAAACCGTCCGCTTCCACCTTCCGCTGAGTGGGCTCCAGATCTCCCAGCGAGCGGGTTTGTGAAACCAGATCGGCGGAAGCTGCCGGTACGATCGCTTCCAGGCCGAGCCGGTTCCAATCGGTGGCCAGCATCTGGGCCAGCCGGGCCGCACTCTCGACAACAGGATCCCCCCAGACCGTCCCCGGTGCCCCGGCGGGCTGGGTGGTGATGCCGCGAATCTGCGGATAACCGGCGATCGTCTCCCGGCGGAAATCCTCCGGCGGCAGGAGCACTCCGTCGGAAGCGACGGGATAGATGCCCCGCGGTCGTTCGACCATGGCGACCGGCTGTCGATATTCGACGCGGACAATCCCCTTCGCGGGATAGGCCAGCCGCACCTCGTCGACCCGCGCCACCCAAGGATGCTTCGCAAGCGTCCAGGCGATCTTCTCGGCGGCGCGCTGATCGAAGAGTGAGAGACTCTTCACACCCGAGATCTGCTCCAACTGCGACGAGATCCCCGGCGGGAGCTCCGCAGGCCCGGCGGGGAGTTCCAGTTGGGACCACGCCAGCTGATAGTCGGTACGGGTATCGAGTCGCGGAAGCCGCTTGAGCCAGGTGGGGAGCATGACCAGCGCGGCCAACGAGATGGCCAGCACGAACAGGACACGCGGTCGGAACAACCGCATCCAACGTGCCTTGCCGCGAGTGATCGGTGTGGTCATCGGGGCCGTCTCGAACAGGCGATCGCTCCCGCTCGTTGCGGCGGCGAAAGGCCCTAAGGTGAATGACGCCAGCCTCCTTGCCGGAATATCGAATCGAATGATGTGATCGCGCGAACGAAGACCCTCCGCTCGCGCGAAGGTGTTCCCATCAATTGTTGATCGGCAAAATCCGCCGCTCGGCTTGAATCGAAATGGGACACGTGGCAAAGAGCCAAGGGCAGATGCGAAGGGATGTCACGGTCTCGTTTTTCCGATGAACTTCCGCAGCCGATTGCAAGGCTGTTTTTGAACTTTGAGAAGCTTCCCTCCGAGTGGAACTCGACTCTGGAAATGTTGAGGATCACTTCGGTAGTGTGGATCTTGTGAGGGTCATCGATGCGTTCGTCATCCAGGCGGACAACATGCGATGACCAGTTCGGTTTTGACGGTGAATCACCTCGGCAACTCTTTGTTCGACGTGGTCTCGCTCGCCAGCCAATTCGTCCGACACACTCCCAAAGACTTCCGCGGGCCACGCCGGGTGGCACGGAATCATCTTGAAGAAAGGCCATCATGCGCGTCGATTCCGTCCGACCCGACGTGACATCGCTGATGCTCCAGGTCAGCCAGAAGGCCCCCCACCCGGAACTCTTGAGTGCCGTGGAAAAGGATGTCTTCCGCACCCATGACGTGACCGCCGAGATCGCGCTCACCCCCATGGGGCATGCGGTCATCTGGAAGCGGCAGGGAAGCGTGCTCTGCGAACTGATCGCCGAGCAGGCGCCGGCCTCGGCCAGCGCACGATCCTGCCTGATACAGAAGATCCGCGGCTGCAAGACTCACATCATCCGGCCCGCCACCGGCGGCTGGGAGTATTCTGTCAGCAGCCAGTTGGAACTTCTGGAGCCGGATCAGTTCCTGGGAGCGCATGAGGATCTCTTGAGCGATCTGCACCGCGCGACCCTCAGCCACGTCTTCCCCACCCGCAACCGCCTCAGCCCGGCCCCCTTGAGCCTCCTGATGCTCGAAGTGACCGGCCACGCGATCTCCGTCCACGCCTTCCACTCGTTCCCCACCCACTGCGGCATCGTGAGAACCCAGTCGCTGCTGGAACTGAGCGGCCCGCATTAGGTGGGTTGGCTCTCGTCGCGATGGTGGTACTCAGCATCGTTGGTGAAATAATGCTAATGGAGTGGCTACGTCCCGCATGATCCGCAGGGTTGACCCTGCCCTAGCTGAATGAACCTATTGCATTAGTCGGTTGTCTCCCCATTTTCGCGATGTCATCGAACGAAAATCAGAGGGGAACCTCGTGGGTGAAGCCGGCACGATTGAAAAACTCGCAATGTGGGGGTCAGCGGACTACACAATCGAGGTTTCACAGAACCAGCTGCATTCCGGCAAGGTCGATTACGCTGATCTCGGCGCGGCGGTTTACCGCAAGGTCTGCCGCACCGATCACAGTGAACCTGGGTTTTGTGTCATTCACTTGGGTTTCAACACCGATTCGGAATCGCTGAGAGGGCTTCAAGTCGACCTCAAGAACAACTTGGCGCGGATTCATCGGGCGCGACTCGGAAAGGACTTTGTCTGCTGGACGGCGGGCCGCTTTGATCAGCAGGAATCGACCAAACTGCACCGCGACGGTGGGCCGGAGGAGAGCCTGCTGGTGCTCGGCTACGAACCAAGTGAAGTCCGGTCGCAACTTGCCATGGCCGACTTCTCCAAGTGTGCCGGCGACTTGGGAATAACTCCCGCCGAGGTGCTGGAACGGTACAACCCGATGTTCGTGCCGGGTGAAGAAAAACTCTCACCCTATATGACAGCCCTTACATCGTTCGATCCCACCAGACCACAGATCGTGGTGATCAACAACAGCGTGGCGGCTGTTGGAAGCGGAAGTTTGCAGGGGGTGCTGCACACCGCCACCATTTTATCCCCGCTGCCGCATCACCGGCGGGTGATCAATTCAATGATGCTGGCGTCGGTGCCACTTGGAACAGCTCCACAGGTCTCCGAAGAGGCCTTGCAGGATTTTGTCACGACACAGGACGTCAAACGGCGTTACTAGCGGCTGAAAGGAAGCAAGACCTAGCTCGAACGGTTGCTAAACCGTCGCTTCCGCCGGGGTCGGGTTCATTTTCTCGTAGGCGGAGAGGAGGAGGTCTTCGGTTTCTTCCCAGCCGATGCAGCCGTCGGTGATCGAGACGCCGTACTTGAGCTGGGCCGGATCTTTGAGCGGCTGGTTGCCGGGGAGGAGGTTGCTCTCGACCATCACGCCCGCCAACGCTGTCTCGCCCGCCAGGCGGCGCTCGATGACATCGTTCCAGACAAGGTGCTGCTTGGTGTAGTCCTTGTAAGAGTTGGCATGGCTGCAATCCACCATGATCCGCTCGCAGAGGTTGGCCGCCTTGAGCTTCGCGACCGCTTCGGTGACATGCTCGGGCGAGTAGTTGGGGGCCGTCCTTCCGCCGCGGAGGATCAGCATGCCCCAGGGGTTCCCCTTGGTGTTGATGATGCAGGTCTTCCCCTCGGGGTCGATGCCCAGGAAACTGTGCGAGGTGCGGGCGGCCTGCATCGCATCGAGGGCGACCTGCAGCGCGCCGTCCGTGCCGTTCTTGTAGCCGACGGGCATCGACAAGCCGCTGGCCATCTGGCGGTGCGTGGGTGATTCGGTGGTGCGGGCCCCGATGGCCGAGAACGCCAACAGATCGGAAATATATTGCGGCGTGATCGCTTCGAGCAATTCGGTGGCAGCGGGCAGGCCCATGTCGTTGACTTCGAGCAGGATCCGCCGGGCCGCGCGGAGGCCGGCCGCGATGTCGAAAGTCTCGTTCAAATGGGGGTCGTTGATCAGACCCTTCCAGCCAACGGTCGTGCGGGGCTTCTCGAAGTAAACCCGCATGACGACGAGCATGTGGCTCTTCACCTTCTCGGCCAGCCCGCGGAGCTTGCGGGCGTATTCGAGGGCGGCGACATGATCATGGATCGAACAAGGCCCGACCGTCACGAAGAGGCGGCTATCCTCGCCCGTGAGGATCCGCTTGATGGCCTCCCGCCCCTCGACAACCGTGCGCATGGCGGTGTCGGAGATGTTCTCTTCCGACTTCAGGTAGCGGGGGGCGATCAGTGGCACGGTATCCCGGACATTCACATTTTGAAGCGGCTGCATGACATCGACATTCTGTGAAGCAACGCGGACTTGCCGCAAACTTCATTGCGCCGGGCGGAAGGGACCGGCTAAGGAAACTCAGACGCTCCAGTGAAACCAACAGCGGCAACTCTTGATCAGGCCAACGGTGCGAGCGAGGCACTCGGCCCGTTTCACACAATTTGCATATGTTATTCTAGGTTCCCACCCAGGCCGGGAACAGTCGGCGGGGCGGGATCAGATGGCTGCGGCGAGAAACTCCTCCATCGCATCGAAGCCGAGCTTCAAGGTCGTGTCGTCCGTGGCGAACGACAGCCGGGCGAATCCCGGTGCGCCGAAAGCGTCCCCCGTGACAAGCGCGACATGCGCCTGTTCCAGCAGGATCGTGCAGAACTCGGAGGCGTCCTTCGCGACCTGCCCGCCCGGCAACTTTTTGCCCAGCATGCTGGAGATATTGAAGAACAGATAGAACGCTCCGCCGGGAGGAGCGCAGGTGATGCCGTACTTTTCCTGCCAGGGACGAATGCGGCTCAGGGCGTATTCGCGGCGGCGTTCAAAGACGACCCGCATCGCCTCGACCGAATCCTGCGGGCCATCCAGGGCGGCGACGGCGGCGTACTGGCTGACGCTGCACGGGTTGGAAGTTTCCTGGCTCTGCAGGTTGTCCATCGCCTTGATCACGGGAACCGGCCCGATCGTCCAGCCGATGCGCCAACCCGTCATCGCATAGGCCTTGCTGACCCCGCTGACGATGATCGTGAGGGCCTTCACTTCGGGGCTGAAGGTGGCGAACGAGCGGAACTCGCTGCCGGGATAGATCAGCTTCTCGTAGATCTCGTCGGAGAGGACGGGAATGTTCTTTTCGACCGCGACCTTCCCCAACGCTTCCAACTGGGCCGGTGTGTAGGTGCCACCCGTCGGGTTGCTGGGGTTGTTGAGGAGGAGCAGCTTGGTGCGCGGCGTGATGGCGGCGGCGAACTGTTCGGGCGTCATGATGAAGCCGCTGGCCTCGGTGGTGTCGACCAGCACTGGGACGGCTCCCGTCAGTTCCACCAGTGCCCCGTAGCTGACCCAGTAGGGCGTGGGGATGATCACTTCATCGCCGGGGCCGCAGAGCGTGGCCAGCACGTTGTGGATCGAATGCTTGGCACCGTTCGAGACGAGAACCTGCGCGGGCGCATAATCGAGGTTGTAATCCCGCTTGTAGGCCCGGCAGACGGCTTCCTTGAGTTCGGCGATACCACCCGAAGGGGTGTAGTGCGTCTTGCCCGCCTTCATGGCTTCGATGGCGGCGGTCTGGATGTGTTCGGGTGTGTTGAAATCCGGCTCGCCCAACGTGAAGTCGAGCACCTTGATCCC
The DNA here is from genome assembly GCA_013822855.1 of Planctomyces sp. Taxonomy (GTDB): domain Bacteria; phylum Planctomycetota; class Planctomycetia; order Planctomycetales; family Planctomycetaceae; genus Planctopirus. Next base: position 13,109 of record PNLE01000004.1, on the reverse strand, counting down.
CTTCCCCTTGAGTTCACGGGCCTTGGCGGCGGCGGCCAGCGTGGCGGAGGGCTTTAAGGCATCGACCAAGGGTGACAATGTCATGGCGGGCATGGCGGGATAACTTCCAAAAATCAATGGAGCACGGCGAGGAAACAGATTGTCAGGGCTGTTCGCGGCAGCGTCAAGGAAGGACGTTTTTGAAGCGTGGCAATCACCAAAGCCATCCTGAAAATTGTGCTTCACCAAGAGGCTGAGATGGACTGGCGGATGCCACGAGATCCCGTTTCCCTCGATGGCCACCCACCGGATGGAACGGCCACTGGACGCGTGAGGCCTCGATCAAGTTCGCGTTGGCGGGCGGTCGAATCCGCATTTCCAAAAGTGCCCTCAACCGCCCCATCAATCACAAGCCGGATTTTCACTGAAATCGCTAATTTCGCTACAGATCACCCAAACCCACCAGCCGGAATGGCCGATAGATGTCCACAACGAATTTCCTTCGGTGGGTTACGTCGATCATTCTGTGAGCCGCACGAAGAGTTGTGACAGAACGATTGGCAACAAAGTGTTGCAATGGAACAGATTCCGATTGACCTGTTTCTCGGAGCGTCCTACAAAAGAACTTGCCAGTATGTTTTAAGTTTCAAGGATGAACACCACTCCTCGGATGGAGTGTGAATGTTAGGCGCAAAACTCGCTCCAAGGACGCAAGAGCGAACTCCCCCTGAGAGATGATCTCCAGCGGTGAGATATGTGCGTCCAGACGTTTCAGGAGTTTACGAGCATGGCGACAAAGACGACGACGAAGGCCGCTCCCGCGAAGAAGCCTGTTGAGAAGAAGGCCACCCCGGCCGCAAAGCCCGCCGCAGCTAAGCCAGCGAAGTCGACCAAGCCCAAGGCCGAAAAGCCTGTGAAGGCTGAACCAGCCGTCAAGCCGGCCAAGGCCACCAAGGCGGCCCCCGCTGCCAAGCCAGTCAAGTCGACCAAGCCCAAGGCCGCCCCAGCCGCGAAGCCCGCCAAGGCTCCAAAGGCTGCCAAGCCAGCCGCTCCCAAGACCCCCGCCGCCAAGTAGTCGCAGCGATCCGCCCTTGGCGGATCATCGCCAGACTTGAATCCGGCCCTACCTGACCCGGCCAAACTTGGCCCGGCCACACTAATCGGCCCATCTCGCTGGATGTCTCAGTTTGACTGAGCCGTTCATCGCCACCGGCCCAACGCCTTGGAAACAACAACGCAAAGAAGCCGGCATCTCCTTCGGGACATGCTGGCTTCTTGCTTTTCTAGACATTGGTATCGAGCCATGCCGCGCTCTGGGCTCAGGCCGGTTGCGGCTCTTCCCGCGTGCTGATGCGTGGGTCCGGCAGCAGCAGTGTGGAGAGGAAGCAGACGGCGAGCATCGCTTCCATGATCAGGAAGACCACGCCAAGGCCGTAGATGTCGCCCAGCCAACCGAGCAAGGGGACAACCATGCCCCCCACGCTGACAGCCAGGCCGATCGTCACGCCGGAAGCCATCCCGACGCGGTTGGGAAGATACTCCTGCCCCAACACCACTGCGGGGCTCGAGGGCGAGAAGAACAGAGCTGCCGTGAGCGCCACCATTACCAGCGAAAGTGCGGGCGATGGGGACCAGACCATCCACGGGAATGTCAACAGCGACAAGCCAAAGCCGGCCTGAAGCACGGCGCGGCGACCCACCCGATCGGCGAACCAGCCGCCCAGAATCGTCCCGGCGATCCCGGCCCCCAGAAAGACCGAAAGGGCGATCGTCCCCGCTTGCAACAAGCCAGGCGACATGAGTTCTCTGGATTCGGCGTCCAGGATGCCCTCGGTCGGCAGACCCCAGCGCTGCCGCCAATAGAGCACGAGAAACGTGTTCACGGCGAAGAAGACGATCGACCTGGCCACCACACTGATGGAGAGGACGCCGAAGCCGAACCAATCATCCCGCGCGCGGACTTCCCGTGCCGCCGCCCGCTTCCTCGATGGGGAGGACGATCGGGAGAACTGCAGGGCCAACAGCCAGGTGACGAGCAGCGTGGGAATGAGCACCCACAGCATCCCGAGCCTGCCGCCACGTTCGAGGGCGAACGAACCGACAGCCGGTGCGAGGGCGAAGCCGATGCTTCCGCCCAATGAGAAGAAGCTCATCGCCGTGGTGCGGTGATCCCCTGCGGCCAAGTGGGTTTGCCGGGCCGCTTCGGGATGGAAGGCCGCGATGCCGAAGCCACTCATCGCCAAGGCGATCAACAGGATGGGATACTGCGGACTTTGAGCCCCCAGCGCAAGCGCCACACCGGCGGTGAGCACGCTGACAGGCAGAAGCCAGTGGAGCTTGAGCTTGTCGGCCATCTGGCCGAAGACGGGTTGGACGATCGAAGACATCGCCGCCGTGGCGAAGACGAGTGTCGCCCCCATGAAGTAGGTGTAGTTCTCGCGAAGTACCACATACGAGACCATGGCGGGAACCAGTCCCTGGCAGAGGTCGACCGTGCAATGCCCCAGCGTCAACAGGCCGACCGATTGTCCATCCATCCGACGTATGTCGGGTTCGGAGACCTCGGAGGAACCGGTCGCTTCCATGCGATCACCAGCGAGAACAGCGGCAGACATAGTGGCTCAATTCAAGGCGAGGAGAGAAGGCGGGGAATGTGCAGCGAGGTTTCATTGAAGAGAAGTACTCGACTTTCCCCGAAGTCTAACAGACGACTTCATCGGACGAAGACCATGCTTCATCCGGCGAAGACCGCACGAGCGGTGGACACACCTCCCGCCTGCGGGGTTCGTCTCCTTCCTGCTCGTCACTTCTGATCATCCCGCAACGCCTGCACTGTAAGCGATTCCGAACACGGGGATGACCGGCTCCAACACGCGGGGCGCCATGGCCTTGCGGCAGCTGTAGTCAATTGGCAACAGATGTTGCCAAGTCGCGTCGATGGTTCCGGTGATGTGGCGATTCGGCATCATCCCGTTCGGAGTGTCGAGCCGAATCCAGCACCTCTTGAATCGGCGCAAGACCAATCATATAAATATCTTGCAGCGAATTAGCGTCAACCCACCGGAATGTTGCCTGCCGGTTGGCGCGGGGTTTGTTTCTGGTTTGTGACGCGACGTCAATCGACTCGATCAATTGGCCCACGTTTCACCGGCACGACCAGCCCCAGGCGACTCGACATGAACAAACCCGTCATCGTTGTGCTCTCATGCGATCAGCAGTTGGCCGTCGAACTCCCCTCGGCACTTCAAGGGCGGGTCGATGTCCGTTCCTGCGACTCCACGGAGGAGGTGCAGGACCTACTTCGATCGGTGACACCCCAAGGCTTCGTCGCCGACTTCCGGCGGCCTTCCAACAACGGCGTGGCTGAAGCCCGCCTGCTCTCGCTGCTCAAGGAGCGGTTTCCCGCGTTGCGGATCGCCATGCTCACGCCGGATCACTGCCCCGAATCGCTTCAGAAGCGGGCCGACGAAACCGACCTCACCCACTTCAAGGGCCGGGTCGATTCACAGATCCTGGCGCAGACCTTCCGTGAACTCGCCGACCGGCAATCGGCCGTCGAACCCGCGGCTCCCGCCCGGCGACCACTCCCCTCCGCACCGGAATCCAGACCCGCCGCCAACCGGTCGCATGAAACCCCGGCGGGCCTTGTTCCCCCTGCGGCCGCTCCCGCACCCGTCGTACGCTCCAGTGCGAGCCTTGCCGAGGATCTGGCGGCTTCCGCCAACAGTATCAGCAAGCGGTTCGAGACCAATTCGCCCCAACTCCAGCAGATGCTGGCCGATCTGGAGATCGCAGCCCGGCACGATGTCACCATCATGCTCATCGGCGAGACCGGTGCCGGCAAGACGTATCTCTCCCGACTCATCCACGACATCTCGCCCCGCCGCACGGAACCCTTCCTGCCGGTGGCTTGCGGGGCTCTGCCCAACGACATCATCGAGAGCGAACTCTTCGGCCACATGAAAGGCTCGTTCACCAGTGCCCATGCCGACAAGGAGGGGAAGTTCATCGCCGCCCGCCGTGGCTCGCTGCTGCTCGACGAAATCGACGTCCTCGGCCTCGAGCAGCAGGTCAAGCTGCTGCGGGTGATCGAAACAGGGGAGTTCGAGCCGGTCGGCTCGAACCAGACACTCCGCTCACAGGCCCGGCTCATCGTCGCGAGCAACCTCGAACTGCAGCCGCTGGTCGAACAGGGCCGCTTCCGCCCCGATCTCTACTATCGCCTCAATATGCTCAAGTTCAACATCCCGCCGCTGCGTCATCGCAAGGTCGATATTGTTCCTCTGGCCCGGCGTTTCGTGCGGCAGTTCGTGCAGAAGCATGGGGTCACGATCCGCGAGATCGACCCCGGCCTGTTCGAAGCCCTGTTGGGTTACCCCTGGCCGGGGAACGTCCGCGAGCTGGAGCATGTCATCCAGCGGGCGGTCATCTATTGCCGCGACGGCGTGCTGCGGGCGGAACATCTTCCCTCGCACATCGTGGGTGGCTACGCCGGTCCGACGAACGATCCCTCGGTCGATCTGGGCCACCAGTTCACCCCCGGCGCGACCCCCAACCGCAGCCTGGAGGGGCAGATCGCCTTCACCGAGAAGGAGATCATCGAGCAGGCCCTCTTCAAGAACAGCTTCAGCCGGACGCGAACGGCCAAAGATCTGGGGATCAGCCGCGTGACGCTCTACAACAAGATGAAACGTTACGGCATCGGCAACTAGCAAACAGCGACTACTCAACAACCTTCCAAGCCCCGGCCTTCCCCGTGAACGCCGGGGCTTGTTTCTTTCCCAAGGCGAGCGGTGGGTGTCAACCCACTGTTTCTACCGGCACCGATCCATTTAAAGTGATTCTTATATCACCAGCGGTTGACTGCATTCTGATGACTTTTTCCAGGCACCAGCGGTGCATCCGGACAGGGTGGGTCAAGGCCTTGCGCAACCCACCGACTTGGACTTAATTGGGACAGCAGAAGTCAACCCATAGCCTACGAAATCGTTGATCGCGATTGACGCTATCTGGAATGGTGACAATCGACTTTCGTCGAAAGGGAAAGTCGATGGTGGGTTGCTCAGAGCCTTAACCCACACTATTTGGCTATTGACGCCCTACGTCGTGACGACCAACCCTCTTTGCTCAGGGCAAAAAAAGGCCCAAGGGGCAAGACCGGGTGAAACAGTAGAATGTTGATCGAAGCACTCAACAAGAAACTCGCTGAAACTCAACGATTTTAACTCGATTGTTTTCAATCCAGGGAATTCCCAAAAGAAAACACCCCATTCATCAGGAGGCCCCCCAGTAATCCAGCTGACGATATCGCCGTTATCCGTGCCGCCAAATGGCAGAAGTCCCCCGTGAGTTGGAAAGTCAGCAAACGGAATGTTGTCCCGTCCGTTTACAACCTGATCGTATTGCTGATTCAATGTCAGCAAAAACTCCTTGAACCCCTCGTCCCAAGGAAATGCTGTGTGAATTACCAACCAGTTACATATCTTAACGCTTCCATACTTTTCAGTGAATTGCTTGTAGTCAGCAGGAAGGCTTGATCCCAAGCTCGCTTCTACGACGTGCCAGTCTCCCTTATTATTCTTTGGAGATTCTGGTGGAGGAAGAATTCTCACAAGCCGTTCAATATCATTTTTCATCGAAGCCTCAGCACTTCTGCAGGTTCTTGGGAATTGCGAATGAAACAGAACCTATCGCTCCGCAACCATCATCTGAATTATTTCATGCGACCTGGATTGTAATAGATATTGGAGCAGTATCGCTAAGCGAGTCATGATTGGTTTCAACATCGTAATCTACTATCAACCCATATCTGATTAGACTTAGCACTTCAGCCGGGTAGACCTCGTTGTGCGGAGCGGTTAATTCTCTATTTCGAACTGAGGGTCGAGAATGTCACCGGAAGTGTGGCGAAAGACGCCCGCGACCAGCCCGCCCGGACCCGGTGCGACCGCAACAGCCTCAATGCTAACCACCTCGATCGGTCCCTCAATGCCGATTTCGGGGAGATTGAGGCGGATAGTTCCGTCAGGCGTGGTACCTTGCACCACGACCTACTCAGCGGGACGCAGGAGTGTGGCGGTGCCGCAGGGGGTATTGTCGATCAGGAGCACCAGTTCCACCTGCCGCAAGTCGACGAAACGCCCTTCCAGCGGAGCGGCAGTCAACTTTCAACCCTTCGGCAAAGCCGGATGCACCCGCTGGCCTCACCTTTGTCATTCCTTCGCGCTCTTCGCGCCTTCGCGTGAGCCATGCTTGGATTTCGGGATGAAGAGGAGATGAGCTCACGCGAAGGCCCGAAGGTCTCCAAGAAGAGAGATCCAGAGGGAGACCATACTTCTATTGCGACGAATTCCGTGGAGACGTGAAGTAGATCACCGGTGTCTCATCACCGCCGTCGAAAAAACTTTAAAACGAGTTGCCGCGAGGGGGATTCGGGCCGCGATTGGGGGTGGCTGGCTTTGTGTTCGGTGCGTTGGGCGGCGTGACACCCTGTGGCCCCGCATTCCCAGCGCCCAGTCGCAGCACCGTGCGGAAGCCGACATCGGGGAACTTCTCGGTCATGAGGCGGCCTTCGCGGGCCGTCACATCCCAATCGTGGATGCTCCCTTTGACGGTGTGCTGGCTGGTGATCTTCGGCTTCTTCGCACCGGCCCAGTTCTTCACGCCGTCGCGGGACTTCGCCGCTTCGGCATGGCTGGAATCGTCATGCCAATCGGCGACCCATTCGCGAGCATTGCCCGCCAGATCGAAGACGCCGTAGATGCTCCGGTCGCTGACAAACTTGCCGACCGGCGCGATCGTCTGGGGTGTCCGTGGCTCGGGCCAGACGGCCCGGGAATCGCCCCAGGGAGCGCGGAAGCCATCGGGGCCGCGGGCCGCCTTTTCGTATTCGGCTTCGGTGGGAAGTTCGCGTCCCGACCACTTCGCATAGGCGCTGGCCACCCCCCAGGGAATGCCCAACACCGGCTGCCGATCGCCGGCCGTTTCATTGATGGCCGCGAAGCTGTTCTTGTTCTTGGCCTTCATCTCTTCGCGATACCGCTTGTACTCGGCCACGGTCGTTTCAAAGACGTTGATGTAGTAGCCATCCAAGAGGACGGTTGCTTCCGGCCGGGCGTTGGCGGGGCCGGAGTTCGACCCCAATTTTGCGGGGCCGGGGGGGATGTAAGCCATCAAGCTGCCGTCGATCTGGCAGACAATGCGACGAGGCCAGCCTTCGGGCGACATGTCCGTTCCAGGAGCAGGAAGGAAGCCCGCTGGCAATACATTGGTGGATGTGGCTGTGCCGGGGGCGGCAGGAGTGATGGCGGCTGTGTTCGCCGTTGCCGGCGGGGGGACTTCCGTCACTTTGAAGTGGCTTGATCCCTCGGGTGGAGCGGCTTGCGTCACTACGAACTGTTCGTCATCTCGCGGCAAGGGGGCTTTGGCCACGATCAGATTGACAGACGCCGGTGCGACGTAAGCGAAGACGTTGGTGGGGTGTTCCCCGGCGGGTGCCATGGCCGGCCCTCCGGGAGCCGCCGCATCGGCGATCGCTGGTGGTTCGTCATCTTTCGGCTGCTCGACCGGCTTGACGGTCTTAATCGCGACGGGAGGTGGTGCCGCCGGTGCTGCTGCGGGAGTGGGTGGCTTGGAGCCGCCGCCGCATCCGGCAAGAGCCGTCAACAAGCCAGCGCAGGCCAGCGAATGCAGTATCCATGAGAACTTCGTCATCGGGCGGAATGTCATACAGCACACTCTGGGAATGTTTCCCATCCCTGAAGCAACCCTGATTTCTGGGAGAACTCAGTGGGAGAACAAAGCACCTGTCAGTACCGCCGCATTATGAGGCGACATTTTCGGCATCTCTCTGTCCCACGCCATTGAGTCTGCTATGGCGGAATCGGAAAGGCAATCCGTTGCCGATCGGCACATCAGGATGTGAGTGAAAGTTCACAGTTGCGGATGGCCAAGTTTAACCGGAAATGCCGACCAGCGAGAGGAATTTGCCGAAGACCTTGGTGATGTTGTGCCACTCGGCGTAGGTGGCCAGGACGGCGATGAACGAGAAGAACAGCCCGCCCGCGAGCAGACCGCAGCGGGCCCCCCAGCCGGGCCGGATCGGCTTGGGCAGCAGCACGCTGTTCACGAACAGGGTGTGGAAGCAACTGAAGCCCAGAGCATAGTTGTAGAGCATGCCGGAGAGGACGAGCAGATCGGCCCCGTTGACGGTCATCAGCATGAAGATGCCAATGGCGACGTAGGCCCACAGCACCGCGAAATAAAGCTTTCCGATATGTTTCGGATCGATCTTCCGCATGTGGGCACTGGCCGTCCAGGTGACATCGACCCACCGTCTCAGCGTCCCCTCCGCAGTCGAGGCGCAACTCGTGCCGAGAACCAGGAAGCCGCACAGCAAGGTCATCGTCCAGAAGATCTGACCCCAGGTCCGCTGACTGGTGGTGATGGGGGGCAGGTTCTTTTCGGCCTCGGCTGCCTGTTCGGGTGTTAGCTCGACGCGATCGCCTCCGCGAACGATCTTCGCGGACTTGGGAAAGAGCCGCTCCGAAGGGACACCGCTGACGGCTTCCGCGACGCCGTTGGCCGTCATGCCCGCGGCAGCCCAGTTATTCTCCAGCACCGTGCGGCGTGGGAGGAACTGCACCGAGAGCATGCTGGGCAGTGCCAGGCCGATGAAACATGCCGGCATCCAGATCATCAGTTGTTCGCGGCGGACATGCTTCAGCCAGCCCGCCCAGTGGGTGAGATTCTCTTTGGTCTGCCGGAAAACCATCCCCACGTGGGAGAGGGCGATTTCGTGGCCTCCCACGAAGCTGGGAATGGCCCCCACATGCCGGCCCATGCCCCAGCCCTGGTCGCGGGTGTAATTGCTCATGGGGGTGTTGGTCAGGCCACCGTTGCCGGAGATGGCCGCCATGGTTGCCAGGATCCCGATGACGCTCAGATCGATCAGGGGGAATCCGCGACCGCCGAAGAACTCCGTGAAGACGTTTTTGACGTTCTCGCCCAGCGGCTGTTCGTCGGCATCTTGAATGCCGTTGCCGTTCAAATCATTCTCGGCGACGACAGGGACGTTGCCGAACTGGAAGAAGCCGGTCCCGATCTCGCGCCAGGTTTCAAACGTGGAAAACATGAAGGCGAGGATCAGCAGGAAGCCGACCACGAAGCAGAGCTTGAAGACCATGATCGCCTTGAGCGAGTTATAGACCTTCCCCCCCACGCTCAAAGGGACCATCACACCGACGAGGATCACGCAGCCGATGAGGCGGAGCGTAAGGTCGTACTCCTTGGGGTTGGGGACGTAACCCAGATACAGGCCCAACACGGGGATTGCGGCACTCGATGCGAGGTAAGGCAGAAAAGAACCGAAATCGAGGATCAGATAGAACGAAAGCCAGAACATGGGCCCGGGGAAGAGGCGGAACTTTCCCGTGAAGATGGGTTCGCCGGTGTAGAGCGTGTAGCGGCTGATTTCGATGTTGTAGAGGGTCTGGCAGAGGATGCTGATGGTCGAGAGCCACAACAGCGCGCCGCCGAAGCGGGCCGTGTTGAGCGGCCCCGTGAGCCATTCGCCACCGCCGATCGCCGAGGCGCCGAGCACGATCCCCGGCCCGATGAAGCCCGCGATGTTCCGCAGTTTGAAAACCGGTGGCGCGGGAAGGTCACCCAGATCCCACCGCGGCATCGACTCCACGCCCGGATGGGGTGCCAGATCCGCATTCGGCTCGACAGCCGGGTGAGGACTCGGCACGGTGGATTCCGGAGGCTGTGGCGATGTCATGCTGAAGATTCTCCGTCTCGACGTGGACTCTTTTCGAGGGATGGCACGCTTCGAGCCAATTCGGCAGCCGGCTGCGGGGCAAGCCCGCGCCAACCACCACGATTACCGGAAGTGCCTTTCCGGCGAAGTCCCCCGCCACCGTTTCGCGGCTTGGAACCAGCCACCCATCAACAGATGAACCTAGACGAATGCGACGGCCCCTGCAATCGCACGCCGCCGAGAACCGGCGCACCGCAGATCTGCGGGTCTCCGCGTGGTCGCAATACGCGAAATCCACGGATTGCAGCGATTCCACGGATCGCGATTGAGCATCGCCGAAATCGCAGCCATCGCCGACGACCGGCCATGATCCCGTCTGATTGTCTTGATTCCCCATGGCGCATCTTTGTTTCGCTGTCGAATTAGATTACCTTCGCCACGTCGATCCGCCGGGGCTTCTCCTGCCGGACAAATCCCGTATTAGAAATGATCGACATCCGACAGGCCCTCCCCGCCGATCGGAGGAATTGTCGGAACTTGTCCCGTGCTCCCGCTCATTGCACTCGAGATGTCTGATGTATAGCTCTCCGCCATTTCCATGCGCCCGCGTGTTGTTGTTCCTCCTGATGCTCGCAGGCATGGGTTGGGTTGCTCCCGAGGTTCGCGCCCAGGGAGGAGCCGCGGTCGCCGTCCGCCCACCGGACAGCTTCCCCCCAGTTCCCGGCGGAATGTTCTATCGGGGGAACGATCCCCTCAATCCCCGTTCAGCGGGCCACTATTTCAGCCTTCCGGTGCTGATTTTCTCCCTGGCCTTGGTCACGCTTTTCGTCTGGACGCTCGGCTGGATCGCCGAGGATGCCCGCAGCCTCAAGGTGCGCCCGGAGTTCTGGAACACCATCGGCCTCATGGTCGCGACCCTCGCCGTCCTCATCCTCTATCTGGCTCCGAGCTTCGGCGTCGGCTTCCTGGGATTCGCGGTCTGCTACGCGGGCCTGCTGGGGGCCTACACCCCCGAACGCAATCGCAAAGTCCCTGAGAACGCCAAGATCCTCACACAGCACCACCTGCAGACGCTCGCCATCCAGGGGCTGGCCCGGCTGGGTATCCAAGTGGGCGGCAAGAAGGCCGTTCAGGCCGCCATGGGCCCGCCCATTGTCTTTATCGGCAAATCGAACAAGGGGGCGGGTGAAGTCGATCGATCACGGCAGGTCGAAAGCAGCCGCGGCTACACTTCCGCCCGGGAACTCGTCTACGACGCCATCCTCCGCCGCGCGACCGATATCCACCTCGAACCCAAGGAGGACGAATTCGCCGTCCGTCTGCGTGTCGACGGTGTGATGTTCCCCGCCGAGCCATTCGATCGCCCCACGGGTGAATCGGTCGTCAATATTTTCAAGGTCCTCGGTGCGATGGATATCACCGAGCGCCGCAAGCCGCAGGACGGTAGCTTCCGCGCCGAGACCGAAGGCCGCGAGATCGACTTCCGCGTGGCCACGCAGGGAACACAGTTCGGCGAAAAGATGTCGCTGCGTATCCTCGATGGCGGCTCGAAGGTCCGCCGGCTCGCCGATCTCGGCATGCGCAAGCAGATGATCGAAGGGATCATCGGCGTGGTGCAACAACCCCACGGGTTGTTCCTCTCCTGCGGCCCCACGGGTGCGGGGAAATCGACCACGCTCTACGCCTCGCTCCAAGAGATCAACCGCTTCGAGAACAACATCATCACGGTGGAAGACCCCGTCGAATACAAGATGGAGGGGGTCACCCAGATCGAAATCAACCAGAAGGCGGGGCAGACGTTCGCCGGCTCGCTCCGCAGCATTCTGCGGCAGGATCCCGATGTCGTGATGGTCGGCGAAATCCGCGATGGAGAAACCGCCAAGATCGCTTGCCAAGCGGCAAACACCGGCCACATGGTCTTCTCCACCGTCCACGCCAACGACACCATCACCGCCCTCTCGCGACTGATCGACCTGGGTGTCGAACCCTTTTTGCTCTCCGATTCCCTTTCGGCGATCCTCGGCCAGCGCCTCTGCCGCAAACTTTGCGACGACTGCAAGGAGTCGTACAAACCCTCCGCCGAACAGCTCGAAAAGATCGGCCTCCCCGCCGAGAAGGCCGGTGTCTTCTACCGCCCCCCCAAGGATGGCACGGACGCCTGCCCCACCTGCAGCGGCATGGGCTACATGGGCCGCATCGGGGTCTTCGAACTCCTGGTGATCAACGACCGCATCCGCGACCTTCTGCGGGAATCACCGAACATGACCTCCATCCGTGCGGAGGCCCGCAAACAGGGGATGCTCTACATGCGAGAAGAAGGCCTCCGTCTGGTTCTCAAGGGGACCACCAGCCTTGAAGAACTGCTGCGGGTGGTGAAGTAGCGCACCCCACTCGACCGTTCGGCAAATATTGTTTTCATATTCGACTTTTATAGATCCGCCAATTTCTTTCTCGACGAGGCCCTGGGCTATGATCGATATCCTCCTCCTCGCCGTCCTGGGTCTGGTGACCTGGTGTGTCGCCAGCGATGGCGCCTGGTCGGCCGTCGTCACCTTCTGGTGCACGCTGATCGCCGGACTGGTGGCCATGAACTTCTTCGAGCCGCTGGCCATCTTGTTGGAGGGAATCAACCCCTTCTTCGCCTACCGCTCGGACATGATCGCCCTCATCGGCCTCTTCATCGCGACCCTGTTCGCCCTGCGGATCGGCTTCGAGCAGATTGTGAAGCTGCATGTCGAAGTCGTCCCCATGGCCCACGACGCCCTCCGCTGGTCGTTCGCCCTCCTCACCGGCTATGTCACGATGGCCTTCCTGCTGACGGCCCTCCATACGGCCCCGTTGCCACGGGAGTTCATCGGCTTCCGCGCCGAACGTCCCAACTTGATGGGGGTCGCCGCACCGGATCGGCAATGGCTCGGCCTCACGCAGTACGTTTCCGAACATGCCCTTACTCGCGGGGGCAATCATGCGTTCGACACCATCAATATGAAGCTGGCCAACTACCCCAACGAACAGTGGGCCTCCTTCCCCATCCGTTATGCCACCCGGCGAGAGCGTTTCTCGGGCGGCGGAGGTGTCGTGGCCGCCGCCCCTGCCGCTCCCGTGGGGAATCCCGGTGTCGCCGCCCCCACCAATCCCGGCTTCTAAGGATCTGTCGGGGGCATCCGTTGACGATGGATGGCGGGCGTTCACCACTCGATCTACGTTGGTCTCCAAGGCATGCCTACCAGGTGTGATGGCCCTCCAGCAGTTCTTCGAGGAGTTTGCCCATTACGGATCATCCCGTCGGTCTCACGCCCCCCGAAGAGCCGCCTAGTGAAAAAGAGCCACACGACGAAAAGGCGCTGATCGCTGAGCAGGAAGCCCCCAC
>PNLE01000003.1 GCA_013822855.1 Planctomyces sp. | reverse complement strand
GAGCGCCTCGATGAACTCGCGGAACTGGCCCGCGATCTTCTCCGAGTACGTCTCGTTGATCTCCTTCTCCTGCCGCGCGATCTCCTTCTTCTCGTCCTCGGTCATGCTGGCCCGGCGGCTGAACCGGTGCGCGGCGATGACGATGCCCTCGACGCCCGACGGCACCTCGAGCGAGTCGTTCTTCACGTCCTCGCCGGCCCGGCCGAAGATCGCGTGCAGCAGCTTCTCTTCCGGCGTCAGCTCGGTCTTCGCCTTGGGCGAAACCTTGCCAACAAGAATGTCGCCCGGCTCGACGCGGGTCCCGACATGGATCACGCCATCGTCATCGAGATGACGCAGAGCCTTATCGCTGACGTTCGGAATATCGCGGGTGAACTCTTCGCGGCCCAGCTTCGTCTCGCGGACTTCCACATCGAATTCGTCGATATGGATTGAGGTGTAGACGTCTTCCTTCACGAGCCGCTCGGAGAGGATGATCGCATCCTCGAAGTTGAAACCTTCCCACGACATGAACGCCACGAGGACGTTTCTGCCCAGGGCGAGTTCGCCATCGGCGACAGCGGCACTGTCGACGAGGATGTCCCCCTTCTTGACCTTCTGACCGACCTTGACAACCGGCGTCTGGTTGAGGCAGGTGCGTTCGTTGAGGCCGGTGTACTTGCGGAGGGCCGTTCGCTTGCCGTCGATTTCGATCCAGTCACCGTCAACATAGGTGACTTTGCCCGACTTCTCGGCGCGGAGCACCATGCCGCTGTTCTCGGCGACAGGCCCTTCCAGACCAGTGCCGACCAGCGGAGGCTCGGCGATGAGCAGCGGCACACCCTGACGCTGCATGTTCGAACCCATCAGGGCGCGGTTGGCATCGTCGTGCTCGAGGAACGGAATCAGACCGGCGGAGACACCGACCATCTGGCAAGGAGCCACATCGATGTAGTTCACCTGGGTCGCGGGGAGCCAGAGGAAATCGTTGTGGTGGCGACACATGACGCGTTCATCGCGCATGCGGTTGTCTTCGACCGGCGTATCGGCCGGGGCGATATAGACATGCGATTCTTCATCGGCCCGCAGCCAGACGATCTCCTCGGTCACCTTCTTGTCGACGACTTTGCGATAAGGGGTGATCAGGAAGCCGTAGTCATCGACCTTGGCGAAGATGCTGAGGCTCGAGATCAGACCGATGTTCGTTCCTTCGGGCGTCTCGATCGGGCAGATGCGGCCGTAGTGCGAAATGTGCACGTCGCGGACTTCGAAGCCCGCACGCTTGCGGTTCAAACCGCCAGGTCCGAGGGCACTGAGCCGACGTTCGTGCGTCAGCGTGGCCAGCGGGTTGGTCTGGTCGACCACCTGCGAGAGTTCGCCACGGCCGAAGAAGAAGTCGATCGCCGCCGAGACGCTCTTGGGATTGATGAGCGAACGGGGCGACATCTCTTCGACGTCCTTGAGGCTCATGCGTTCCTGCACGGTGCGCCGCAGCTTGAGGAAGCCCTTGCGCAGCTCCTCCTGGGCCAGTTCATCGATCGTGCGGAGACGGCGGTTGCCCAGGTTGTCGATGTCGTCCACATGGGCCGTCGCATCGCCCGAGCGGAGCTTCATCACATAGCGGATCGAGTTGATGATGTCCTCGGGACGGAGGGTCATCTCGGTGTCGGGCACATCCTGATCGAACTTGCGGTTGACGCGGAAGCGGCCCACTCGACCGATGCGGTAGCGGTTGACATCGAAGAACTTCTCTTTGAAGAGCTCGACGGCCTTCTCCAGTTGGGGCGGGTTGCCCGGACGCAGCCGCTGGTAAATGCGGAGGAGTGCGTCTTCATGGCTGCCGGTCGAGTCTTCGATCAGGCTGTCCATGATCATCGGATCATCGGACTTTTCCGCGATCTCGATGGTCTTGACGCCCGACTCCTTGATCTCCTCGGCAAGCGGCTTGGTGATGACATGGCAGGCTTCGCAGATGATCTCACCCATGCGGTCGTGGCCACCCGGGTAGACGATGTCGTCGGCAGCGTGCCGCCCCGTGGCATGCTCGACGAAGTGGCTGTCGCCCACCTTGAGTGTGACCACATTGTGGAACAGCTTCACGAGATCCTTGGTGCGACCATAGGCAGGATCCATGGCGCGGAGGAAGGTCATCGCGCTGAACTTGCCCGACTGGTCGATGCGGACATTAAGAGTCTCCCGTTTGCCGATGTTCAGTTCGATCCAGCTGCCTCGCTCGGGAATCACGCGGCAGGAGAACGTCTTCTTCTCGCCAGGCTCGGCGGACATCACGAAGTCGACACCGGGTGAGCGGTGCAACTGGCTGACGACGACTCGCTCCGAGCCGTTGATGATGAACTCGCCGCCGCCGATCATGATCGGGAGGTCGCCGAGGTAGACTTCTTCCTCGAGTGGCTGCTCCTTCATGAGGCGCAGCCAAACGCGGAAGGGACGTCCGTAGGTCAGACGGAGCTGGCGACATTCAAGGGGCGTGTAGCGCGGCTTGCCGAGTTCGTACTTGATGTACTCGAGCCGGTATTTCTGATCGTAGCTTTCGATCGGAAATACTTCGCGCAGAATGGCTTCCAAGCCATCGTCGGCACGCTCGCGCGGCTCGTTTTCCAGCTGCAGGAAGCGATGGTACGAGACCGTCTGGATCTGGGTCAGCTCGGAGATGGCGAACTCGCCTCGGATCGAACCGAAGTGACGAGTTTCGTGGGTCTCGATGATTCGCTGAGCGGGGTTGGGCATGCGAGGCTTCCTGTATCTACTGAAATGCGATGAGCCTGTGGAGCAATTGGGGCGGGTTTTGCCTTCAGCATGTCATCCATCGGGGAACCAGCTGGACAACACGATTCGTCGAAAGTTCATGCAGCCCTATGGACTGGGAAACTCTCAGACAGGCCAATCCCCATATCGAAATCACCAGCTGAAAAACGACCGGCTCGGACGACTCGCGAGTTAGGCGAGACGAACGCTGGCGACCTTGGTGGAAGCTGGTGGGTCGGGAACAAAGCAAGAAAGGGCAACTTGTGGACGCCCGGTACCATCGAACATGGATGCAACTCGATCATCAAAGAGAGTTCTCGATACCGATGGATTAGGCCGAAGCAATCTGACGAATGGACGGCCTACAGAAAGAAACAAGGCACGCCGACACTGCGTACCACCCCGCCAGAATAACACGCGGTCACAGAATCGCAACTGTCAAGGCGGGTTGGGGTTGACGTGACGAGTGGCAAAGACATCTCAGGAATTCAAGATAACCACCCTGCAACAAGCCACTCAACAAACAAAACTTGCAGCGATGGCAAGTCGCCATCGCTGCAAGTCAAGTGTAATGCCAGACTGGAAACCACTGGCTTCGATGCTTAGCCAAAGGGTCGATCTTGGCGAAACTGTCGGGACACCCAAAGCTTCCAAATGGAGACTGGCAGGTAAATCCACATCAAATAGCTATCAGGGAGACCGCTTCCGTGCCGCCGACGAAAAACGCCGCACGCCCAGAAGGACGCAACTCAGCAAGACGAGAAGGCGGACAGATCATCCCTGAACAGAAACTACTTGACTTCGGCAGTGGCGCCGGAGCCTTCGAGCTCCTTCTTGAGCTTGTCGGCATCTTCCTTGGCGAGACCCGTCTTGATCGCCTTGGGAGCGCTTTCGACAAGATCCTTGGCTTCCTTGAGGCCGAGGCCGGTCGCCGTACGCACCACCTTGATCACGCTCAGCTTGTTGTCGCCAAACGAGTTGAGGATGACGTCGAATTCCGTCTTTTCTTCGACCACGGCAGCAGGTGCTGCTGGCCCAGCGGCCATCGCCACCACAGCACCGCCCGCTGGCTTGATGCCATGGACTTGCTCGAGGTAGTCGGCGAGGGACTTCGCCTGGAGGAGGGTGAGGGCCACAATCTTGTCGCCCAGTTCAGTTGTCGCGGTATCAAACTCAGCCATCTGCCCGACCCTTTCGTAGATCGCACTTACTTTTCAAACTCGCCCGTCGGGCCACATGATCGGCAGAAGCTTCCAACCACCGAACCCGACGAACAACAAATCCAAACAACCTATCATTCACTGCCCGCTGGCAGTTGAAATCGCACTGTCAAAACACCAACTATTCTGTCTTGTCCGCGAGGCTCTTAACCTGGCCAGCCACAATCCCACCTGCACCCAAGAGGGCACCCGCCAACTGGGCACCTGGCGAAAGAATGAGGCCCATGAGCTGGCCCAAAACTTCCTTGCGACCGGGACTCTTGCTCAGCTTCTCGACATCGTCGGCCGAGAGAACCGTGCCACTCAAAGTGCCGCCTTTGACGGCGAGGTTCTTGCAATCCTTGAGCGACGCGACAATGTCGCGAGCCAAGGCCACAATATCCTCACCACCCCAAACGATCGTCGAAGGACCCTTGAGCGAGTCCCCGAGGTCAATACCGGCCTCACGCAAGGCAGCGCGAGCCACCGAATTGCGAACGCCCAGCACCGAGATCTTCTTCGACTGCATCAGCAGACGCCACTTGTTGGCGGAAACTGCATCGACCTTCGAAGCGTCAACGACCAGCAGATCGCGATGCTCACCCACAGCAGTGCGGATGTCGTCGATCATCATCTTCTTGACAAGTTTGCTCATGATTTCTCAATCGGATTCAAGCGAAGCCAGCACCCTGAGGCACTGATCGGGAATCAATATGTTTTGAATAATTCAGCACAAGGCTGGAACAATTTGGCGTGATAGCCGAAGCCACGATGTGCACTTTTAGCGATGACTATGCTGCGGTGATATAAACCGCGGGTGTCATGCTGGCCACCAGCACGACGTTGCGGATGTACTGACCCTTGGAGGTCGATGGCTTCAAGGCCCGAATGTACTTGAGGAAAGCTTCCACGTTTTCAATGAGCTGTTGTTCGCCGAAACTGAGCTTGCCGACGACGCAGTGGACATTGCCACCGTCGTCGACACGGAACTCCACCTTACCAGCCCGATATTCCTTGACGGCGGAAGCGACATCGGCAGTCACGGTTCCTGCACGCGGCGAAGGCATCAAACCACGTGGACCGAGGACACGACCCAGCGGACCGACCACACCCATCATGTCCGGGGTGGCAATGGCAACGTCGAAATCGACCCAGCCTTCCTTGATCTTGTCGGCCAGCTCTTTGCCACCGACGAACTCCGCACCCGCCTCCTGGGCGATGCGAACATTGTCACCTTGGGCAAACACCAAAACTCGCTTCGACTTGCCAATCCCGTGCGGAAAGACGATGGAGCCGCGGACGATCTGATCGGCTTGGCGGGGATCCACACCCAGGCGAACCGAGACTGTGACAGTCTGGTCGAACTTGCAGGGTTTCACACCCTTGGGAAGCTTGGCCTCCAGACCCTTCAGGGCCGAGACAGCTTCCGGGAGCTCAACCACACCCACCTTGGAGGCGATCTCACCCAGGTGCTTCATACGCTTCGACAGCTTGGCCATATCTTCCCTCTCGCTTCCCGGAGACACCCTTCGATCGGAGAGGCACCGAGTCAAACGCGACAAAATTTATAAAACGGACACCGCCGTGAGCGGTAATCTCAACACCAAAAACTAATCAACCACTTCCAGGCCGACGCTACGGGCAGTGCCAGCAATAATCCTGACAGCAGCTTCCAAACTGCCGGCATTGAGATCCGCCATCTTGGTCTTGGCGATTTCGGCGAGCTGGGCCTTGGTCACAGAGCCAACCTTCTCCGAACGGTGCTTGCTGGCACCCTTCGCGATTCCCGCCGCTTGCTTGACAAGCACTGAGGCGGGGGGGCTCTTCAGCTCGAACTTGAAAGTACGATCATCGAAAATAGTAATCACAACCGGGACGATCATCCCGTTGAGATCTTTCGTACGGTCGTTGAACTGAGTCACGAACTGTCCCAGATTCACACCGTGCGGCCCGAGTGCGGTACCCACGGGAGGAGCAGGCGTCGCCTTCCCCCCCGGGATTTGAACCTTCACCTGAGCCTTGATCTTTGCTTCTTTCTTGGCCATGTCTCTTCAATTTCAACAAATGCGTTGTTCGGACAGCTCGATACCAGCCCTGCGGCACCACCCGGAAACCCCGAGCGAAGGGCAAAAAAGACGGAAGACTGCTAAGGTCGCTCGGCTTGCCAGTATTCAAGCTCAACAGGAGTGGATCGACCAAAGATCTCCACAAGCACATTGATCTTGCCATTGGCTTCGTCGATCGAGTCGACAGGACCCTCGAAACCCTCGAAAGTCCCTTCCTTGATCTTCACCAACTCACCAACTGCGAACTCAATCTTGACCGAAGGCGCCTGGGCTTCCTGTTTCTGCTCCTGCTTCTGGAGCATCCGCTCGATCTCGTGATCCTGCATGGGAGTTGGCTTCCCGGCAGAACCCGTGAAATCCCCCACCCCACCCGTTGTCCTGACGACATACCAAGTGTCATCGTTGAGAATCATCTGCACCATCAGATAACCCGGGTACAGCTTATGCTCAACGACCTTCTTCTTGCCGTTTTTGTTCTCAACAACCTTCTCTGTCGGAATCAGAATCTCACCGAAGAACTCTTCGAGACCTTCCTGACGAATCCGACGGAGAAGACTGTCGCGGATGGATTTTTCGCGATTACTGGTGATCTTCAACACGTACCACGACTTGGCCGCACCCTCTGGAGCGTCCGAGGTCGATCCCTCGGTCACATCCGGAGCTGATTGCGAATCCATAGCCATGAAACACCCTTTAAATCACCAAACACCGCAGATCGATGCCGACTGCCCCGCGAATGGCGGGAGCTGCCGACGAAATCAGCGCGAAGCTGAGAATGATGACAGCAGACGCTCTCTTTTGCAACTCAACGATCACGCCGGATCGATGACCTCGACTCAAGGTGTGCCGTTGTAAATCTGTAGAACACCGACAAGACCCAGCACCCACTGCCAGAACAAGTCGAATCCGAACAAAACGGCACTGAGGGTGATGGTGACAAACAGCACCACACCGGTGGCCTTGATCAATTCGTGACGTTCCGGCCAGGTGACGCGCGCCATCTCCGACTCGACTTCAATCAGAAAGTCGGCAAAGACCGGATAATGAACCAACCTCCAACCGCACCAAGAACCAAACAAGGCCATAGCCAGCGGTACGCCGATGCGAATCCAAGGAGCAGCCGACTCCGCGGCCGGGAAAGCCGACACAAGCTGGGAAATCAAATCGTCAAACACACGAACCGAGAACGTCCAGCAGCCCAACAAGACCGCCAGAATGATGGCGGCCGCAGTCAAATAGCGGACGAGCCGCCCCTGATTCCGCTTGTAGGGCACAGGAGAAAGAATCGACTGCCAGACAGAAGCTGCGGCTGCATTCGCCATGGTGATCCAGTTGCCATCAGACTTATGAAATTGCCTTGGAGAACCACTGCGATTGATTGAACCGGATTCACGACGCCTTCGTGACTATCGACAACTGGTATCGAAGACCACCCAGGTAAAACTTCGCTCACCGGGAAACAACACATTTGGTGATCACAAGCACGGGCGGAGGGACTCGAACCCCCAACCTGCGGATTTGGAATCCGCTGCTCTGCCGATTGAGCTACACCCGTAAGCACGCCACAGGGCATGCGGCTGCTCTCGTCCGCAGAAGATTATCAAGGAGAATGCGGGTAGCACCCCCCAAGCGACTACTTCTTACGAGATTCTTTGTGCAGCGTGTGCTTACGAAGCTTCGGGCAGTACTTCTTCAGCTCAAGCCGCTCTGTTCCACGGGTTTCCTTCGAGACGCGGTAATTGCGCTGTCCGGTTTCGGTGCATTCGAGCCACACAAACTCGCGAGCCATGATTGCCTCTTTCGGATCAATATCACAGACAAAGACTGGTCGAAATACACGACTGGCCGAACCAGAACGTCATGATCGCAAATGGTCAACTTGTGAAAACAACCCCGCGGTTACGAGAACCGCGGGGTGAATCGAATTCAAACCGCCAGATCAGACAACCTGCCAACGCGTTAACGCTGGCAGGCCGAGCCGATCAAAGAAACTAGGCGAGGATCTTGGTGACAACGCCCGAACCGACCGTCTTACCGCCTTCGCGGATAGCGAAGCGGACGTTTTCGGTCATGGCGATGGGCTTGAGGAGTTCGACTTCCATGGTGACGTTGTCGCCAGGCATGCACATTTCAGCACCACCGAGGAGCTTCGAACCGCCGGTGACGTCGGTTGTGCGGAAGTAGAACTGCGGCTTGTAGCCGTTGAAGAATGGCGTGTGACGGCCCCCTTCTTCCTTGCTCAGCACGTAGACCTGGCACTCGAACTTGGTGTGCGGCTGGATCGAACCCGGCTTGGCCAGAACCTGGCCGCGCTGGACGTCTTCCTTCTTGATACCGCGGATGAGTACGCCGACGTTGTCGCCGGCACGGCCTTCATCGAGGGTCTTCTGGAACATTTCGACACCAGTGCAAACCGACTCGATGGTGTCCTTCAGGCCGATGATCTGAACCTTGTCGCCGACCTTGAGGATTCCCTGCTCGATACGACCGGTCACCACAGTGCCGCGGCCTTCGATCGAGAAGACGTCTTCGATCGACATCAACATGGGCTTGTCGACAGCACGTTCCGGTTCGGGAACGTTGGCGTCGAGGGCGTCCATCAGGTCGCCGATGCACTTGTTGAACTTAGGGTCGGCAGGATTGTCGAGGGCGCCCTTGGCGTTGCCGCGGACGATGACAATGTCGTCGCCGGGGAAGTCGTACTTCGTGAGCAGTTCACGAACTTCCATCTCGACGAGTTCGAGAAGTTCTTCGTCGTCGACCAGGTCGCACTTATTGAGGAACACGACGAGGGCGGGGACGTCCACCTGACGGGCGAGCAGGATATGCTCGCGAGTCTGGGGCATGGGGCCGTCGGCAGCCGACACGACGAGAATGGCGCCGTCCATCTGGGCAGCACCGGTAATCATGTTTTTGATATAATCGGCGTGACCAGGGCAATCGATGTGGGCGTAGTGACGAGTGGCGGTTTCGTACTCGACGTGCGAAACGGCGATCGTCACGGTCTTCGTTTCGTCACGAACCGTACCGCCCTTGGCGATATCCGAGTAGCTCTTGAACTTGGCCAGACCCTTTGCCGTCTGCACGGCGAGGATGGCAGCCGTGGTCGTGGTCTTGCCATGGTCGATGTGACCGATCGTACCAACGTTGACGTGGGGCTTTGTCCGCTGAAAAACTTCCTTCGCCATTTCTCCGAAACCTTCTTTGTTGCCGTTTGTCGACCAGCGGAACCTTCCGCCCGTGCATCAAACTGGGGACGACAGAACTAGAGGACGACAAGACCGATGGGCACCACGACGGCACCCACGTCACAAACGTTGTCTGCCAGGGAGACAAGGATCACAAGAACCCCCACCACCCGTCGCGATGACCCTTTCACAACGGCTTTGCCGCTGCAAAGAAAACCGCCGCCAAGAGCTACCGGTGGGATTCGAACCCACGACCTCGTCCTTACCAAGGACGCACTCTACCAACTGAGCTACGGCAGCATCGCGAACAAAACGAACCCGCGCTGCCTGAGTCCCAAGCAGCTTCCAGACGATGACCCGAATCTTTGACGTTGTCAACCGAACGAACGCACTACCCGCCGCCAACCCGCCCAAGGTCAAGAACAACCTCGACAAACTGACAGCGAATACACCCGCGGACGCGCAACTGACTCAAAGCGGGTGAAGGGAATCGAACCCTCACCACCAGCTTGGAAGGCTGGAGCTCTACCATTGAGCTACACCCGCAATGCCGACAAAACCTCGAAATTCAGACATCGAACCGAAATGGCGGAAACAGGATTCGAACCTGTGAAGGCATAGCCACCAGATTTACAGTCTGGCCCCTTTGACCGCTCGGGAACTCCGCCGTGCATAAACCACAAGACCACTGAAAGCTGGCGGAGGGATTCGAACCCACAACCTCCTGTTTACAAAACAGGAGCTCTACCGTTGAGCTACACCAGCGAAAAAGCCGGAATCATCCAGTGAAAAAAGCCGGGGATGATCGCAGTGAATTGCCGCCGCCAAGTCCGATCTGAAGGAGAATACGCCGTGACAGCGTATCCACATCTCAGAATCGGTTGGAGAGTATAGCAATACGTGTCATCCCTGCAAGGTTGGCGCGTTTTGGCCAAGCTGAATGCAAGTGTTGGCTCCGTCACGCTTTGCGTATTTGAGGTTGATCGAGATGCGTCGGGAACCGCTTGAAACCCGACGGTGCGCGGGCTGGAATCTTCCTCCGGCCTGCATGTTGTGGACATCTCTCCCTCATGGCACTTGGCATACAATTGACATTTTCCGACGGCTCGCCGCCCTCCAGCTGACACCCCGTCATGCAAAAAAGGTTCACATCGTTTTTCGATGTGAACCTTGGAGGTGAGAAGATAAGGGAGTTCAGACGACCAATGGCGATCAGATTCCCGGAATGTCCAGTCGTTCCTCCGTGGCGATCTTTTTGAGTTTTTTCAGGGCGCGGGCTTCGATCTGGCGGATGCGTTCTTTCGTCACTCCGAAACGATGACCCACCTGTTCCAGCGTTTGAGGTTGCTGGCCGGACTCCAAGCCATAGCGGTGGACGATGATATCCCGTTCCCGCGTATCCAACTGCCCAAGAATTCCCATCAGCGCCTCATGCTGTCGGTGGTTGACGATCTCATCGCGGAACTGATCCGTGCGGGGATCCATCGATTGCACGAAAACGTCTTCGCTCCCGGTACGGAACCGATCAAGCCGGGTGTTCTCCGCGGGGATCGAGCGGGCGAAATTCTTCATGATCGCCCACGAAGCGTAGGTCGAGAACTTGAATCCGCGAGTGTAGTCAAACTTCTCGATGGCCTTGATGAGGGACATGTTCCCATCGCTGATCATCTCGAAAAAGTTGACCGAGGGATGCGCATGTTTTTTGGCGATGGAGACAACCAGCCGCAGGTTGCTGCGGATGAGGAAATTCTTGATCTCCGTCGCTTTTTCGAGATGCTCATTAATCTCGTCCATCAGTTTCACCCGCGGTTGGGCCAGCGATAGTTCCTTTCTCAACCGGACAGCTTCCGATTTGAGGAAGTTCATCCTGCGGAAGTAATACGCCTCTTGTTCGCGGGTCAACAGCGGCGTGGAGTACAGGCTTGCCAGGTAAGGGGGCAGGCCGGGAGGTGGCTTGGTGACGCCGAGATTCGTCACCGGCGGTGGAACCTCGGTCAGCATCGCGGCGCGCACCGTGTCTGAGTGGAACTCGGGAGAGTCCATGAAATCGATCGCTTGCCCGACAAGATGCCTGGCCCGGACCTCCGCGATGGTGCGGTAGAGGCTAGATTTCGTGCGTTTGAACCGGATCGCCAAATCCTCAACGGCCATGCCGCGATGATAAGCGGCATAGATCTCTTCACGTTCACCGATCGACAAGACATCGGTCGAATCGGGAAAAATGGCGATCTGAGGCTGTTCTCGATCAAAATCCTTCAGGATGAGGCGAATCGTCTCCGGCGACCGGTGGAATCGCCGTCCCAACCGCCTATTGATTTCCGTCGCGCCGGCACCGAAGCGAGACAATCGGCGGGCACGGGCCAATATTTTTCGCCGTTCATCGTCAGTCACCTGGCGGAAGCTGGAACCCCGTTCAATGTCGCCTTGGTTGGCTTCGACAAATCGATCGACCGAAGAACGCAGGAAAGCCACGCGTTTTCGCCCTCCGTAGAGGAATTTCCGGCTGATGAGTCCCCGGTCGCGCCAGCGATCCACAGTCTTGGTGCTGACGTTGTATTGACGGCTCACATCTTCGAGCGTCAAGACTTCCTCGTCGACTTGGTCGGGTCGGAGTTCGACGGACTCCGAAAGATCTTCGATGAAGACCCGAAGATCATGGAGAAGATCGCTCCCCGAAATTTGCAGATCGGGATAGGACTCCGGTCGATAGGAGGTCACTTCCTGGCAGACTTTCTGCCAGGGAAAATCCTCCTGCAGATCAATCCGTTGCGCAAGACGCTCCGCTCTCTCCACCTGTTGGAGGCGGACATCACGCGGCGAATAACGCATTTGTTGTTCGGCCAGCAATCGCAAGGCCGGATGACGGTAGTTCGACATGTTCGGCCCTTTCTCGGTTGGCCAGAGGAAGAAAATTCGCCAAGGTGGCATTCAGGGCGTCAGACGCCAGGTTGTCATCTTTCGTGGGAAACCAGAGAAATGCTTCAAAAATCGCTGTGCTGTTTTGATGTGTCGTTTTGAGGCTTTTGTGCTACTTGAGGCTCAGGAATCAACATTCCTTGGCGGCATCACTTGTGGAGCAGTTTTCAGGCCGCTTTTCAGCAAAACAACAGAGCAACCAATCAGTCTCGTGGTTCACATGGCGCAACTTGCTGTCAGAACCGACAGCCTCCCATCGCGGGAGTGATGTCATCTCCATCTACTACGAACGAATACCGACATCCTGCGGATCATCTTTCTCGGAACTTCGATTTCCCACAAACTGTTCAGGTTGACGACCCATCCTGCGAGAGGTTGAGCTGGACTGTCATTGAGACTCTGGGCGATGCGATGTTTCCTGCGTGTTGCTGCCCGTGCGTTCAAAACACACGCTGCGCGTTCGCCAATACACTGGAATTTTCGGTGCGAGAAAAGACAAATTGGCTGGAACCACACGTGATCCGCCGATGGAGGACACTCGGCCCGTCAACTGGGTTCGGCGGGGATCAAAGCAAACAGATTCGGTACCAAATGGAATGGACTTCCGCGATTCCGGGCACATCGCAAACGCGGACCGACAAGGCTTGTGAAACAGCGACACGGGCTCACTTAGGCGTGTCACCCCGCGCAACAACAATCCCTAAAACCGGCACTCAGATTTTGCGCGGCTTCCCGCTCAATCCGAGAGCACCTCACCCGGTTTTTCCAGGTACGACGGTCGTGTCTGATAGAAGAGGGCCTTACGCTCGCCCGGCAGTGTGAAGTCGAAGCCGCACTTCTGGAAGAATTCCTCCGTGGAAGTAATCGCCAGGACTTCGAACACATGCTGCTCGCGGGCCCGTTCGACGACCGCTTCGACAACCGCCTTTCCCACGCCACGTCCTTGATAGAGGGGACTCACCGCGAGGCTGCGAAGCTCGCCCAGCTTGGGTGAATAGATCTCGAGAGCGGCGAAGCCGACGATGCGGCCTGCGATTTCTGCGACGAAGCCATGCTTCGTGAGAACTTCCAACTCGTCATGAGTCCGCGGCAGCAGACGGCCCACCGCCACAAACGGCGTCAAAAACTCCGCCAGCGCGGGGACATCCTGGGCCAGCGCCTGGCGGACGGTCATTTCGGACAGCGAGGTGTCGCTCATGCCGCTCGAATCACTTTCTTGTAAACCATGAAATCGTTGTCGACGTGCCACAAACAAGATCGACACCCGGCGATCAATGATGTTCGGGGTTCGTCACCAGCGAACGCAACGTGCGGAGATTCATCAGGTCGAGATCCTCCCCTTCGCGTTCCCCCTTTTCCGTCTCAAGGTACATGGGGATTTCGGAAAAGCGAGCGTCGTGCAGCAGACGCGAAAAAGGGATGCGTCCGAGAAAGCCTTCGCCGATGTGGGCATGCCGATCCACCCGGCTGCCAAAGGCTTTGGCGCTGTCGTTGACGTGAAACGCTCGGATGCGTTCCAACCCGATGAGCGACGAGAACCTATCGAATGTTTCCGCATACTCCTCGGCGGTCTTGAGCGGATAACCGGCGGCGAACAAATGGCAGGTGTCTACACAGATCCCCAATCGATCCGGCTCGCGCACGCCATCCAGCATCCTCGCGAGTTCCTCGAATGAAGCCCCCAGACAGGCTCCCTGGCCAGCCGTCGTCTCCAGCCAGATCTGCGCCGCCAATCCCTTGCAGGACTTGTGAACATCGTCGATGGCTTCAATCACCCGCAGAATTCCGGCTTCAGCCGTCGACTTCACGGCACTCCCCGGGTGCAGCACGACACCCGGCAGGCCCAAGGCCTCGGCACGTTCGAGTTCATCCCGCAGTGCGTCGCACGACTTGTTCCAGAGGACGTCATCCGGGCTGGCCAGGTTGATCAGATAGCTGGCATGCGCGCAGGTGTGCCAGATGCCAGCGGCAGTGCGGGCGTCCGCGAAGAGTCTCGCATCCTCATCGGTGAGCGGCTTTCCCTTCCACTGGTTGTTATTCTTCGTGAAGAGCTGCACGCACTCCATGCCCAGGCGGTGGCCCGCTTCAATGGCTTTGAAGTACCCCCCCGCAATCGACATGTGGGCACCGAGGATTGGCAAGGACGATCTCCGTTCTCATGACAGTGGCATTGGGTGAATTCCGATGAAGCCGCGCAGGATATCCGACGATCCCCCGCGACGCACATCAGCGAGCATTTTCCGGTCTCCCGCATGGCCACCCTTCTCCCGTTCCCGACTTGCAAACGGTGACCAGCAAACAAGATGAAAAGGCGAAGAGACGATGTGGTGGCTGGCGGCGATCCTTCTAGCGGCGGTTGCGACGTCCGCCACGATCATCATTCGCTGGCGCCTCTCCACTCAGCGTCATGGTCATTCCGGAGACGCCGATCTTTGGACTTCCAATCCGACGGCCGCTGGTTCGCGCAAAGCAGCGCTTCCCGCAGCGACGTCAGGGTTAGTGACAGCTGACGAAACACCCCACAAACCACCCGTGGCCACAGCGATTCCGGAGGCGTTGCTTGAAACCGCATCCAACGAATTTCGCCGCCATTGGGGGGCACTGGCGAGAACCGCCGAAGTGTTTTTGACCGAGGGCGGTCATCGTGGCATCCGCTGGCATCGATTGGAATGGGGGAAGATCGCCGTGATGGCGACATCTTCCTCCACCACAGGAGTCTGGGGCTTTGTCGGTATTGAGATGAGTCCGGATCTCGATGCGAACGAGGAACTGGTCGATGCACCGGGGGCTTCCCAGACCAAACTGGCCAGCCTGCTGTTCCATTTCGCGGATCTTTCAGCGGAGACTCCGCTGGAAACCCATTTCGACCGAGCCCTTCAAGCTTCGCCATCCGCGACTTCCCCTGTACTAGAACCAGACCGATTTCGGGGCCTCTCGGATCCGAATCAAGTCGCCACTTCACATCGCGTGGATCCTCACTCGGAGGATGCGGTGCGTGGTGAGAGCGCGCCTCAAAGGTCGATACCGCTTCATTCCGAAAAGTTCAGCACTGAAGGATATCGTTGGCGTTTCGCTGGTCGGCTGCTGATGAATCTCGGCCCCGCCAACGCCGCTGAAAGGCTCGGCTACCTGTCACAGGGACAAATCCAACTCGATATCGAGTGAGTTGTTTCGGCAGGAACTGCCATTCACGGGCATGGTCGGACGCCCAGCCTCGGAGCTGGCTGCTGAACCTGCATACAAGCGTCAAAAGCGGCACGAATTGCAGTCGGTTGATGTCAATCTGTGACGCCTATGCCGATGTTGAGGAATCAGTCGACCTGACACGCATCGCCCTCGACCATACGCCGGGTCGACTGACGTTTCCGATACGTTCGACGAGACATCGACAGGCGCTCGCGCTCAAGAACGCTTGTCGGTCGCGGATCTTCGGAAAGGATGCCGGTCGGCATCATCCCCATGGCTCTGCAAGGCTCGCAGGGAGTGTGGCGGTGGGACACTGCCACATTCGGGATTTTCCGAACACATGGAACGTGTGATTGAGGAGCGCATGATGCAGTTTTCTCTCCCGAAGTCCTGGCGGACATCGCTGGCTCGCGCCGGCGTGGTGCTGGGTGCTTTTGGCGCGATGGCGATGCCGGTGTTTGCGGAAGACGCGACCACCCTCGCCGAACAGGCCAAGCAGCGTTTGAATGGTGAAGTCGTGGCCGCTCCGGCTCCCGCTTCGCCGATCTACCAGGTCAGTGCGATGCAGGAAGTCGCACCGCCCACACCGGGGATCTTCGTCGATCCCGGCTATGTGGAAGCGGCTCCCGCCGAGCCTTGGACGCTGCAAGGCTCCATGGGTTCGGGCCTGGCCGACAAGGGGATCGTCTTTGGTGGATGGGCCGACATCGGCTACTCCAGCAATCCCGACCTCTCCTTCACGAGCCCCGCTGAAGACGACAACGTCAACCTCAGCCAGCTCTACATGTTCGTGAAGAAGGAAGCCGACGGCTCCAAGGGCGTCGACTGGGGTTTCCGCTTCGATGCCCTCTACGGTACCGATGGCGATGACGCCCAGGCCTTCGGCAACCCCGGTGGCCGTTGGGACAACAGCGCCAGCTTCGACCACGGCATCTACGAGTGGGCCATGCCCCAGGCCTACGGCGAAGTCGCCGTTGGCGATGTCTCGGTCAAGCTCGGTCACTTCTACACCATCGTCGGGTACGAAGTCGTGACCTCGCCGGACAACTTCTTCTACAGCCGCCAGATCACGTTCTGGAACAGCGAGCCGTTCACCCACACCGGTGCTTTGGCGACCTGGAAGCCCAGCGACAAGTTGACGGTCTGGGGCGGTTGGACGGCGGGCTGGGACACCGGCTTCGACCAGTTCGGCAGCGGCAGCAACTTCCTCGGCGGTTTCAGCTATGCCGCCACGGACAAGCTGACCTTCACCTACACTACGGCCCTGGGTGACTTCGGTCGCCGTGGCGACGGTGCGATCAACAGCTTCATCCTGTCGTACATGCTCACCGACAAGCTCCAGTACGTTGGCCAGTACGACGTCCTCGGCACCAACAACGACGTCGATTTCCAGACGGATGGCACGGCCCGCGACTCCAGCGGCCTGATCAACTACCTGTTCTACACCATCAACGACCAGTGGAAGACCGGTGCCCGTTGGGAATGGTACAAGCCTGATGGCGTCTCGTACTACGAAATGACCTACGGTGTGAACTACAAGCCCAGCGACATCTTCGTCATTCGTCCCGAAATCCGCTACCAGTGGGCTCCGGGCATCAGCTACGAAGAAACGATTTTCGGCGTCGACGCCATCTTCAAGTTCTAATTTGAAGACGGTGAATCTGATCTGATTTGACTCGATACCGCCGCCGGAAGACTTTGCGGACTTCCGGCGGCCTATCTGGCCTCATCGCGTTCACGGATGTCCTGCGAGCCGCGGGGATGGGATTTTTTCCCATCCCCGTGTCTGTTTTTGGTGGGAGTGGGTTTTGTTGGTTGTTGGTTGTTGAGAAATAGAAGAGTGGGTGGCACGTCGCTGAGTCCTCGAAGGGTGTGGTCTCCTCTCCCGTTATTCGCCTTAGACTCCCGGCGTATCTCTTATTCGCCGGGATTCTGCCTTTGCTCCCTCGCCCATTCCTATGGGAGAGGGACGGGGTGAGGGCGAGTTCCCACTTTTGTGTCGTCTCAAATCAGGACGCGTTACTGCGGATCACTCGCCGACGCCGCCCGAGACGCCATCAAGAGTCAACGCGCCTCATCACGCCGCTTCCCGATGCGACGACTGTTGCGAAAGCTTCTCGTTCGCCTTGCCTAGTCGAGCCGCCTTCCGCTCCGCCAGCACGGTTTCGATTTCGGCAATCTGCCGCTGCAGTTCTTCGAGCTTCTGCGCCGTTTCGATGGCTTCCTCGCGAAGTTGCGACAAGCGCCCTTCCGATGCGGGCGCCATGATCTTCTGCATCGCTTTCATCAGGAGCAGCACGCGGAACATCCGCATCGCCACGCCCCGCAGGCGATAGGCCCGGCCCAATTTGGAAAGCTGCTGCAGCCGCAGGATGCCGCCGAGTTGCGCCGCCTGGGCGAACATCGCCAGGGGCATCAGGATGATCGCCAGATCGAGCCAGTTCGTGCGGATGTATTTCGTCTGCCGGTCGGTGAGGCTGATCATCGTGAAGAACTCGACCGTGAAGGCCAACCAGACGAAAGCCGTCCCCAGGCGAACGGCCGCGTCGAGCCGGGCGTCCGCCGAAAGCCGCTCGTGGTAGATGAATTCCACCGCGATGAGCGGCAGCACGGCCATGGCCACACCGAACAGCGGCCCCGACAAGCGGTTCTGCATCGCCACAAAAGATGCCGGCCCCACAGGTGTCCAGCCGATCTTCGGGAACCAGACGGCGGTTCGATCCTGGCTGCGGCATGTCAGGCGCAACGGGGGCAATAGGCAGAAGAGGACAAATCGAGGCCACTTGGGATCGCGGGCGGCCCAACGGGAGAAGAGCTCTGCGACGAATAGCGGGTAGACCGCCAATGACCCTGCCACACAAATGGCGAAGATCGGCAGGAACTCGGGCCGGTCGTGCAGGTGCAGCACGCCGCTGAAGAAAACCAGCGAGATGAGCGAGGCGAAAAACATCAGCGGTGCCCAGCGACGATCCACCGCCGAAACCCCATGCGTATTCGAGTCGATCAAAGAGACCGAATCCTCGATCGACAACGTCGCGAGCCCAGCTTCGCCTTCCGTGGCGTCTTCCATGATCGCACCTTGTTCAAACGCTTGCCTCAGGCTGCAGGCCTTCACGAGAATCACATGACCTCGCGAAGTGTCCCGTGAGTCTATGGGAAGGATTCAAAGCGGTGAACACGATTTAGAATCGGCATGAACTGCCTGCCGGTGGGTATGCAGCCAGAATTTCAATCGATCGAGGAGGGGTTCTTATAGATCCACAAAAAGGGATGCCCTCCTTCGTCCTGCAAGAGCTCCCGCGACATCCCGGCCTGCGAAACGCAGCCGCGAACGGCAATGCTCCAACTCGTTTTCCGGCTGGGATACTTCACTTTAGGTGTGACAACATCAATTCCCGCCCGGTCGATCGCGGCGAAATCGAAGTGAATAGGAACTTTCCCTTCGGCCTGCGCCTTGATGAGGACTTCACCGAGCGTCATGCCATCCAACTGCATCGCCTGGATGTCGTACAGCCCCGGTGCCAACTTTTGCGGACCGAGTTTCACCGGCCAACCGACGGGCCAGAAGTCCGCATTGTCAATCACAAGTGTCGGCAATTTCTCCGGCAGCGGATCAACCACCAGCTCGATCTCGCCCGCCGGGGTGCGTCGTGGGCGGTATCCCAACTCCAGATCACGCAGGGCCAGCGCCAAAGCGGTGCCAATGGTGAATCGACCGGTTGTTTGCCGGACGAGCCGATGCTCCTCGGGCCGCTTGGAAAGGGAGAGTGAGGCTTGTTCCGAAACCCGCAGGGGAAATCGATCTTTGAGGGGAATCGCGGCGATGACCTCTGCCAGGGATTTCCCCTTGAGTTCCACTCCCAATGGCTGGCTCAGCGCGTCGTAGAGGGGATTGAACTGCAATTCACTCAGTCCCCACAGCGGCTGCCCCTGCGGTGTCCCCTGAGCCCCATAAACCCGCAGTTCGTCGATCCATTCCTTGAGGGCCGCCACATCCCTCTGGGCGAATGTTTTGCGATCCGTCTTGATCGATCCATCACGGGTCAGGGTCGCCACGATGGTGATCTTCCGCAAGGTTCCCAGCATCTGCTGCTCGACCCGCGGCTTGTCGTCGAGGATCGGCTTGCGGGTACTGAGAGTGACATCCATCTCCTCCAGCGTCGCCCGCCAAGCGTGTGCGTGAAGAGCCGCCGATGGATCCCCCGTCAACAACTCCATGCCGATCAGGGTTGTCGGGGTTTTGTCGCTGCGAGTGGTGGCTGGCGGCTTTCCGGGCGCGTTCGATCGGGGCGGCACCTGAGCCCAGGCGGAGGGCGAGCCAAGCATCAAGGCCAGTGCCACCCCGCCCGCCATGAAGCATCGTTTCGCAACCGTTTGCAGGAACATCGTCAACTCGCTTTCCTTGGAAGCGGGGCGGGAGGCAGACCAATCCCGCGCCGGCACGATCCTTCTTCATCCCTTTAAATTACGCCCGACGGTTCATTGCGGGCAACAGGGATTCGCCTCACATTGCTGGAGAGAGCCTGCCATCGACCGCCGGAGAGAGGTTTGAACTACTTCACCCACGCCCTGCCCCATCTCGACGACCCGTGGTTCATCGCGGGGACGGCGGTGCCCGACTGGCTGGGCACGATTGCCCGCAGAACACGTCCAAGGCCCGAACGTCTGCCGGTAGAAAAAGTTGTCGAGGCCTTTCCCGACCCGGTGCGGAGAGCCCAGGCAATGTCAGTCCTGGCGGGGATTGAACGTCATCATCACGACGATCTCTGGTTCCATCGGACAGCCGCCTTCCAGGAAACGCTGGCCCGGCTGACACTCGATTTTCGCATGGCGTTCGGTGCCCAGGATGGCTTTCGAGGAGGGTTCCTAGCTCATATTGCGACCGAACTGCTGCTTGATGCGAGCCTGATGGCACGTTATCCCGGTGCCATCGACCGATATTACGAAACGATGCGATCGGTCGAGCCGAGCGTTGTCGAACAGGCCGTCAACCTCGCCTCGACGCATCGGACCACCGCCTTGGATTGGTTCATCCCCGCGTTTCTCGAGGAGCGGTTTCTTCCCGACTACATTGACGACGCACTCCTCGGCTGGCGGTTGCGGCAGGTCTGGAAGCGGGTGGGGTTGGATGAGATGCCCCACAATCTCGAAGCCGCCCTCGGCCCGGCGCGAACACTTGTCGAACGGCGGACTGATGAACTCTTGCCCGAAGAACTGTACCCTTGGCCTCGCCGATGAATCGTCGCTGGCTCACTGCCGGTCGGCGAAACACCCAGCCACTCCGATGGACCACCCGCCCAATCACCAACCAGCGAGGATCGACCGATGAAGTACGGCATGAACATGCTCCTGTGGACCTCCGACGTGAACGAAGAGCACTTCCCGCTCCTCGAGCAGCTCAAGTCCTACGGCTACGACGGCGTCGAACTGCCGATCTTCGATATGGATGTCGCTCGCTTCGAAAAGGTCGGCAAAGAGCTTTCCCGGCTCGATCTGGGTCGCACCGCCGTCACTATCTGCACTGATACCGAGAACCCCATCTCGCCCGACAAGGCGATCCGGGAAGCGGCCCTTGCCCGGCTCAAGAAGGCGATCGACTGTTGCGCCGCCGCCGGTGTCACGCATCTGTGCGGCCCGATCCACTCGGCCATCGGATCCTTCAGCGGCCAGGGAGCGACCGCCGACGAATGGAACTGGGGCAAGGAGACGCTCACCCAGGCCGCCGACTACGCCCAGAAGCACGACATCACACTGGTCTGCGAATACTTGAACCGCTTCGAGTGCTATTTCCTCACGTGCGCGGCCGACGATGCGAAGTTTTGCCGCGAGGTCAACCACCCCAATCTCAAGATGATGTACGACACGTTCCACGCGAACATCGAGGAAAAGGATCTTGCCGCCGCGATGAAGGGCTGCTGGGATCAGGTGGTCCACGTCCACATCTCGGAGAACGACCGCTCGACGCCGGGCGAAGGTCACGTCGATTTCGATACCACCTTCAAGATGCTCAAGGAACTCAAGTACGACGGCTGGCTGATGGTTGAAGCCTTCGGCCTGGCCCTCCCGGCGATCGCCGCCGCCACGAAGATCTGGCGCCGCATGTTCCCGGACGAAGCCTACCTCGCCAAAAACGCTTTGAAGTTCATGAAGCAGGGCATGGCATAAATACCTGTTTCACACCTCCTGAAAACAGACAAACACCCGACATGCGTTTCATGCCGGGTGTTTGTCTTTGGCCTTGTCTGTTGCGATTTATCAATCTAAGTTTGTGAGCCAGCTTGAAGTGGCGAATCCACATACGAATCGCAACTTGAAATGGGACTTTGAAGACCGCAAAAATCTGCTTGCCCAAAACTGCATGCATGGCACGCAGCAGGCACCCGGTCATCGTCAGTTCGACTTCTGATCGCGTTGAACAAAGATGATGCCGATCGCGACACAGGCACCGGCGATTCCCATCGCGGGAGTCAGGCGATCTCCCCGGAGCAAGGACGAGAGCGCGATCCCCATCAATGGCGTCAGAAAGCTGAAGATGGCGATCTGCGAGGCACTGTGCCATTTCAGCAGCCAAGTCTGTAAGCCGAAGCACAGTCCTCCGACGAGGACTCCCTGGTAGACAAGCGCCACCCAGCCGACCGGGGTCACTGCGTGCCACGCGACCTGCTCGGTGCTGAAACTGAGCACCGCGAACAGCACCACCGCCACCACATCGTGCCAGAAGATGAGTTGCGTGGCCCCAATCACCTTGAGTGCCTGCTTCGAGTACAACAGCTTCGCCGCGAACAGGAACGCGCTGAACAACGTGATGAGATCGCCAGTCAGCGTCGGTGCGTCACGCTGGGATTGGGCGGCGGGGTCGACTGTCAGCAGAAGCCCCGTGACACCGGCCATGGCCAGCCAGAACCCGCCCCAGGCCCAATATCCCAGGCGGTACTGCCGCGTGATGAAGTGATCACAAATCACCACGAAGAAAACGTAGCTGTTGATGAGCAGCGAGGAATGGCTGGAACTCGACCACGCCACACCCAGGGTGAACGTCCAGATCTGGAGTGCCAGCAGCGTTCCCGCGATGAGCACCGGGACATATTGCCCGCTTTTCAGAGCCATCGGCGCTCGTTCGACGAGGCACCAGGCGAACATGAAGCCCGTGGCCAGAAGAAATCGGATCCCCGAAATGGCGATCGGGGGGAGCACATCGGCGGAGAAACTCGTCGCCACCGGATTGCCCGCCCAAAGCAGCACCGTGAGCATCGTCAGCGAAAAGGTGACTCCCGTCAGTGGCTGCGAGCGGGACAAGCGGGCGAACTCCTCAATCCGGGTAGCGGGCGTTGATTTTTCGCCCCATTTGTAGCCCAAAGGGGCCGGGGCGTCGACTTGTCCATTTTTTCATTCCGTGTTCATGAATTTCGGCAGTAGAGTACGAAGTAGTGTTTCGCCCACTGGCGAGACGACGACTCGACGTTGCTTCACACATTTCAAGGTTGTCTATGCGTTGCCCCATCTGCCTTAGTCTGGGCCTCACAGTTTTGATTTGCGCCACGACGGCGCAGGCACAGCCGCCAGTGGCCGCACCCGCTGCCACAAAACCCGCTCCGGCAACTGCCAAAGCTCCCGCCAAGCCACCGGAGAATCCGGAACTCGAAGCGGTGCGGAAATCGTCCCTTGCCTTTGTCGAGGCCTTCAACCGCGGTGACGCGAAGGCAGTGGGGGAACTTTGGACAAAGGAAGGTGAGTATTCGTCCGAGACCGGCCAGCTCAGCGTGGGCCGAGCCCAGATCCAGGAGGAGTATGCCGAATTCTTCAAAGCCAACCCGAAGCTGAAAATCAAGGTAGAAATCGACTCGCTGCGACTGCTGAGTGAATCGACCGCAATTGAGGATGGACGGTCATTTCTGATGCCCACACCTCCCGGGGCGGCCCCCTTCTCCCGCTACACGGCGGTGCATGTCAAAGAGGGCGGCGTCTGGAGGATGGCCAGCGTTCGCGATCTGCCGGTGGCCATTCCCGCCGCCCGACGTCAATTGGCCGATCTGGATTGGCTCGTTGGCAAGTGGACCGCCGAAGAGCATGGTTCTACCAGCGAATCGGTCTTCGAATGGACCGCCAACAAGAGCTTTTTGAAGCGCACTTATACGGTCAAGCATCCAGACCAGAGCGTGACCTCGGGTCTCCAGATCATTGGCTACAGCCCGGCCACGGGTCAGATCCAGTCCTGGAATTTCGGCTCCGATGGTTCGATCGCCATCGGCATCTGGACGGCCGAATCCCAAGGCTGGGCGGCGGCGGTGCGGGGCATCACGATCGACGGCACTCCGACATTCGCCGTCAATATCCTCAATCGCATCGATGACAACGCCCAAAGCTGGCGTTCGATCGGACGCCGGGTGGGTGACATCCCCCTGCCTGACACCGATGAAGTCATCCTCAAGCGGCAACCCTGATTGCCAATGACGATCTTGCTTTCATCCCACTCCCACGAATGACACTCATCGACTGGCCCGGCCGACTCTGACGCGGCCATCGCGATCTGATTTCGACTCGACAATCACTTCACCTCGAAACGAGGATTTCTCAAATGATTCGATATTGCTGGTTCCCTGTGGCTTTTGTGCTCGTCGGTTTGACATGGGCCGATCCCTGTTTCGCCCGCGGCTTCGGCGGCGGAGGGGGTGGCGGCTTCCGTGGGGGTGGTGGCGGCTTTAGCGGTGGCGGTGGTGGATTCAGCGGGGGTGGCCACAGCTTTGGCGGGGGTGGCGGAAGCTTCGGCGGAGGAGGTGGTGGCTTCGACCGTGGCGGAAGCTTTGGCGGGGGCGGCTCTTTTGGAGGCGCAGGTGGTGGCGGATTTGACAGAGGTGGAGCGGGCGGCGGTAACTTTGGCGGCGGCGGAAGCTTCGATCGCGGTAACTTCGGGGGCGGCGGGGGCGGAGTCGCTGGCGGTGGCTTCGACAACCGCAATCTGGGAGGTGGAAACCTCGGTGGTGGCGGTTTTGATCGCGGCAACCTGAATGGCGGAAACCTGGGTGGGGGCGGCTTCGATCGCGGCAACTTGGGCGGCAACGGTCTCGGTGGAGCCAACGGCTTCAATCGAGGCGATCTAGGCGGCGCCTATGGAAACGCACCCAGCCGTAGCCAGCTCAACAGCTTCCTGGGCCTCCCTTCCGACGAGGGCATGCACGGTCTGAGTTCCAATGGCGGGGCCTTTGATGTTAATCACGGCTCTTATGATGGGCCACGAGGCGGCTCGGCGTCGGGGACGACCGTCACCGGCCCCGGTGGCAACACCTATGGCCGTGGTGCGGCGGAGGGTCCCAACGGTGGGGCCGTTGCTGGCCGTGGTGTCGAGGGGGCGAACGGTGGTGCGGCAGGACAAGGGATCGCCGTTGGTCCCAATGGCGGAGTAGCGGCGGGTGGCGGAGTTCGTGGGCCCGGTGGCGCGGAGGCCGGTCGTGGAGTCGCGGTTGGGCCCGATGGTCGCGTGGCCGCTGGCGAAGGTGTGCGCGGACCCAATGGAACCGTGGCGGGGCGGGGCGTTGTCGCTGGGCCGAACGGTGTCGCCGCCGGACGTTTCGTCTCCGGCTACACCCCCATGTCGCCCACTTCGCGGTACACGACGGCGAATTACTGCCGCGCGAATTTCAACAATTACAACTTCTATGGCCGGGGCTGGTATGGGAATCATCCCGGTGCCTGGTTCGCCGCTGGATGGGCGACGGGAGCTGCTTGGAACACC
Organism: Planctomyces sp.; assembly: GCA_013822855.1. Lineage (GTDB taxonomy): Bacteria > Planctomycetota > Planctomycetia > Planctomycetales > Planctomycetaceae > Planctopirus. Next base: position 31,610 of record PNLE01000003.1, on the reverse strand, counting down.
GCCACCTGGGCCTTGGCGGGTGCCTACTGCGGCTTCGATGACATCGCACCGATCTACTACGATTACGGCAATAACGTCGTCTATCAAAATGATCAGGTTTACGTGAACAACCAGGACATGGGGAGCCAGGCCGATTACTACAATCAGGCCTCGAACCTGGCCAGCGTGGGAACCCAGCTTCCCGTCACCAACCAAGGGGACTGGCTTCCCTTGGGAGTGTTCGTCCTCTCGTTGAGTGGCCAGACCAACTCGACCACGACTGTCCAACTGGCAGTCAACAAGGCGGGTGTGATTCGCGGAAACTTGGTCGACGCCAGTACCGACAAAACGCTGCCGATCACCGGGGCCGTCGACATGCAGACCCAGAAGGTCGCCTTCACGGCCGGTACTGACACGACAACCGTCTACGAGACGGGGCTTTACAACCTCACCAAGGACGAATCGCCAGCCATCATCCATCTGGGCAAGGACAAGACGGAGCAGTGCCTGCTCGTCCGTGTGAAGCAGAAGCCCCAGGATGGGCAGAATGGCCAAGCACCTGGAAGCGTTGACAACAGCGTGCAGATTTCGCCGGGCCCGACGAATCCATAGAGCATAAGGTCGCAGCCAAACTTCCGGCATGCCGTGCGTGAGAGACGCCGGTGAGCGAATCTGAAACTTTGGCTTGCAGAAAAACAGCAAGGCCGTCGTGAGCCCCCCTGGCTAACGACGGCCTTGTGATTTCCGACCAGCAGACCAAGGCCTCTGATCGTCCCTCTTCCCATTGGCACACGGCTCAGCCGAAGCTGATAAGGCCGGACATGTCATCCGGGCCAACCGTTTCCTGTCTCTTCCGTTCGTGTTGCAAGCCGTCCCCACAGCCCGCAGCGAAAGAATGGTAATGCACCTCTCGTGCCAAAACTTGAGGAGTTGAAAACCTGACAAACAACCCCACTCATTTTACCCATTCCTCCAGATGTCATTGAAAGTCTTGCAACCCTTGCCGAAAGGGTGTGTAGATTTTGCAAAAATGAACTCTGGAAGACATTGGCGATCTGTCCGGTGGAAGCCAGTGTTGAGGTGGGCCGAAGTCGCGTTTGGCCAGAAAAAGTTTGAATCCGAGTTTAGATCCAGCGTCGGCTTCCGACATGCCAGAAAACTTGCAGACGACCAATCATTGGAAACGCAATGCCGCCTCCACCACTCCCCATCTGGAATTGTACTTTCGTCCGAGACGGCCCATTCGGAGATTGAAATCGACCGGTTCTTCCATGCGGATGTGGGAGCGTTCAACTCTGATCGCAAGTGGTCAGCATAGATCGTCTACCGGGAAAATCGGCCGTTTGGCTTTGGCAGGCCGAAGAGTCTGGTTATACTCGGCGCGTTGAGAAGGTTTCGTACGAACCTGAAATCATCCGATGTTGTCATTCACCAGCCAAGGGCCGGAAGGTCATTGAACTGTGTTCTGGCACATCCCGGGAATGAGAAGGTTCTGCCTTAGCTTCTTCGCACACTCTGCCTGATGGTGTAATGGTAGCACGAGTGACTCTGGATCACTTGGTCGAGGTTCGAACCCTCGTCGGGCAACTCGTTAACTCTTCAGAAACTGTCACCAGTTCGCAAAACCCCTGTTTTTCAGGGGTTTTTGCGTTTCCGGGTCAAGCCGCTGCGGACTCCAGATTACCCAAGATGGCCACTGTGTACCCCGGTTTGTGCCCCAACTTTTCACAATCATCGCTGACTGTAACGCCTCTGAGAACTCGAATGCCTATGCAGTAGACGTGTAAGAAGCGGAGCGTGAATGGTCTATCAAAAAAACACCCCTGGGCCGATTGCTCGAGCCAGGGGAGTAGATTGTGTGCAATCGTTAGTGGTCACAACAGGTTGACGACCTTGTCAGCCAAGCCCTTGTCGCCCAGGACGATGTTGAGCTTGCCTGCCGAGGCGATTTTTTCCAGGACTTCCAGCTCGCGCAGTCGCATGAGGGTCGGGCTGTCCGCCAGCAGTTTGGCCGTGTTGGCCTGGCTGCGGATGGCCGCCGTTTCTTCACGCCGCGCGATCAGGTTGGCCTCGGCCGCCTTCCTGGCTTCGGTCACCTTGTTCATCAGGTCCTTCATATCGCCCGGCAGGATGACATCCCGGATGCCGACCGACGCGATTTCCAGACCCAGTTCACCTGCCCGTCGTCGCACGTTCTCTTCGATCTCCTTCGCGACGGCATCCTTGTCCGTCAGGAAGACATCGAGTTCCCGGGCGCCCACCACGCCGCGCAGCACGAGCTGCGTGTCGCGATAGAGCGCCTGGCGAAGGTCGTCCGTCTGGCTGATCGCCTTGCGGGCGTCGATCACCTTGTAGGTTACAACGGCGTTCACACGCAGGGTGACTTTGTCGGCCGTCATGATTTCCTGACCGCCGACATCGACCATCGTCTCACGCAGATCGACCTCCACCAACTTCGCATCCGCCGGTCCCTTCCAGAAGGCGTATTCGCCCGGCTGAAGGGTGTCGACGTAGCGACCGTCGATAAACAGCACACCGACGCGGTCCCGCTGGACTGTGCAGACATCGAGAACGCGATTCGACAAGGCGGACCGGACGATCACCTTGAACTGGTCGTGCACGAAACGGACCGGACGAATATCAACGACCTCGATCCGGACATTCTTCTGGCCGGTCCAGTAGGCGTATTGACCCGCCGGCAGAATGTGGCTGAAGCGGTCGTTGATCCAGACGAGCGCCCGCTCATGATCCTTAAGTTCCAGCACGACGGCACGATCCGCCAGCGCGCCGGACTTCACGATCAAATCGAGCTTCTCGTGGACGAGCCACGGATCGCGCTGCGAGACGATATCGACTTTCACCCTGTTGAAGGGATCGAAGTACCGGTGTTTGCCCGTAGTGAGCAGACCTCGGAACTCGCCGTCACGGAACACGAGACCGACTTCGAAGCTGCGGATCTGGAAAAGTTTGTAAAACATCATGGTTCACCTCCCCTTCGGAGGAACGAAAGATCGCGGGCAACACCCCGCACCTGCTAAAGATAGATAACTATCGTGAGTATAAAGACACCCGCGGAAGGCAACATGTTCGCGGATCGCAGGTGAAAATGCGGAGAAACGCTTGAGCTGTCATCCGACTCGATTTCGATAGGTTTCAGAACCGGCGTTCGATCCGAGGCAAGCCTCCGGACACATCCGCCAGTCCTTCTTCAAATCGTCGCCAAGCCCGAGTTCCAGCGGAATCCGCGTTCTGCAGGGCGTTTTCCTCTGTTGCCCTTATCTCGGCGAGCCGAAACAAGGGCCGATCACTCGAACACGTGCCCCCCTTGGGCTTCAAAGTGGGTATACCCAAAGGCATACCCGGTGGAGTCGGTTATCAGCCGACGTGTGGTACGGGAGTCGAACCCGCAACTTCCAGAGTTCTAATCTGGTGCTCTACCCGTTGAGCTAACCTGCTCCGCCGAGTTCCGTTTTGAACCCATGTCCGGCACAGACGCGGCCCAACCCGACCGGGTGGCGCGGCTGCCGCTGGACGGAAACATCAATGGAGCTTGCATGTGAGGCGGAGGACCGGAGGCTGGAGGTTATAGAAAGAGCGTGATGATCACTTCCCTTTCCAACCTCAGGTCTCCAGTCTCCGGCCTGCGAAGAGACGCCGGTGGGAATCGAACCCACTGGATGCGGCTTTGCAGGCCGCCGCCACACCGTGTGGCCTCAGCGTCGGGTGAAGCTGGAGACTGAAGGCTGGACACTACTGGAAGTGCATAGCGAGCGGCATTTCACTCCAACTTCAAGTCTCAAGCCTCCAGTCTCAAACAGGTGTTCGAACGGAATCGAACCGTCACCTTCGGCGTCACAGGCCGACATGCAGCGACCACTACACTACGAACACCATGTGCGGGCGCGGTATGTACCTCGCCCGCGAGACCGATCTCTCGGCCTTTAATCCAGGAACGCCACGTGCCGCATGGCAGCCGCTTGCGTTTCCGTGTTCATCAACACCCGATGCCAGTCGTGCAGCACAATCGTGGCGTGATCCGCGTGCCGGACCCTGCCCTTCACATGGACCGACGGGTTGCGACGCATGGTCGACCAGGGCCAATGTCTCGCCTCGGGCTTGCGTGACACCAGCGTATTGAACTGCGACGACGTGAGGCCGTTCGGCTTCTGTGGACAGACATAAACGACATCGCCACCCGATCGATAGAGAAACTCCACCAAGTGTGGCTTTCCCCCGCCTCGCCGCAAGGGTTCATTGGTTAACACCAGCTTCTCATTGACGATCAACCTCGGTTCGGGAACGAAAAACCATTCTCCTTGCCGAATGAAGGCGGCATTGCGTCGCCGATTCCAGTTCTTCCGCCGGACATGGGCCCGATATTGACGACCCACGACTTCCGTCGGCTTGAGGGCTTCCATCGCGGTTCGAACTGTCGAGACCGCCCGATTTTCCGGAACGGCGGCAACGAACCAATGACGTTCATCGTGACCGCACAGAAATTTGTGCTTCTCGTCGTTATCGGATCGCGACATGAGCAGCAGATGCCGCTGCCGAGGTTCCACGTGCAGAACCTCGATATCGGCCGGAGTATCTTTCGACAATCGAATGTCGAACATTTCGCCGAACTGATCGCGTGTGATATCGAGCGCTACGGGGCCGCGACTCTGGACGCCGTCGCCGTTAAGCCAACGCACCTGGGCCCGCGCACCAATACGGGTGAACTGCCGCTGGAGAATATCAACATTCATGAGATAGATCCTGTTGAGGAGACGACGTGAATCCTCCCAGGATTCACGTCAGCAAGTAGGGGCCACCGGGGAACATCCGCAGGGCTGATTCAAGTGTGTTGGGTTGAAGAGACTGCACGTGCACATGGTGGCCCTCCTTTCTCGATGTCGGTGGATAATTGAGTTCATTCAATGCACTCAGACGCGCCCTACGCACAAAGGTTCGCGCGGCGACGTTAGATCCACGTTGTCCTGGCCGTGGCCGATCCCGACCGGCCTCTTCTCGGTATCAATCACACGTGTTTGACTTATCGGCAGGCGGGGTGGAACCAGCGGTTAACCGATGTGGATGAGAAGGTGGTTCACAACCTTCTGGCATCCAAGGTCGGTTGAAACATGGAGACCTGAAACGAGTCACTTGTTTATGGCAACCACTCGGACGAGGCTTTCTTGCATCTGAACAGCGACGCGAATGGTGGCGGTGGATGCGATCCACTTCATCCTAGTTCGGGCCGAAAGTAGCATCAGGGTATTGCGGAGATCAGAATCGCTGCTAATAAGATATCGAACTAGTGCCAGCTCAAAAGACGACGCTCAAAACCGGGAAGTCCGAGTGGGGACACTGATGGATTTCGAGACTGACAAGAGGCGGGGAAATGAATTCGTGGTAGCCTTTAAAGAATTCATTGTGAGAATGGTCTGGTGAGCGCCATCGTTCCTTTCCAAGCGCCGAGCCAGGCACTTGATGACAATAGCCAGCCGACCGGAGGCAGAGAGCTGGCGAGGGGAGAGCTGAAGATGCGGAGATCGGTCATTGCGCTATGTGTAGCCAGCCTGATGGTTTGCCTGGCACAGGCCCAGGAAGCCCCAAAACCGCCCGTTCCCCTCGGCCCCGGCGATCACACCCGGACATTGATGATGGGTGACCAAAAGCGGACATTCGTCGTCCATGTTCCGCCGCATCACGACTCCGGGAAGCCCTCTCCGATCGTGCTGGCATTGCATGGCGCCGCCATGGACGCCGCAATGATGGCTGGGTTTTCCGGCCTGAATCGCAAATCCGACGAAGCTGGTTTCATCGTCGTCTATCCCAACGGTCTGGGTGTGGGACCATTTCGCAAATGGAATGCGGGTGGGTTCTCGGGAAAGCTGGCCGAGGGAAAGGCCGACGATGTGGCCTTCATCGACAAACTGCTGGATGACATCGCATCGCTGGTCAAGGTCGATGAGCAGCGGGTCTATGCCTGTGGCATGAGCAACGGCGGTATGATGTGCTACCGCCTCGCTTCGGAATTGTCTGACCGGATCGCCTCCATTGCTCCTGTGGCAGGAACCATCGTCATCGAGGAAAGCCGACCCAAGCGGCCCGTGCCGGTCATCCACTTTCATGGCTCGAAGGACAATATCGTTCCGTTCGAAATACCAAAGGGAACTTCGCCATCATTCATCAAGTTGCAGAGTGTCGAGGACTCGATCCAGACCTGGGTGAAGTTGAACGACTGCGATGAAACTCCAACGACCGACACAATCTCCAAAGATGGAGACGAAATGAAGGTCACTCGCAAGTCCTACAGGGGTGGCAAGGAGGGTTCGGAGGTGGTTTTGATCGTGATCGAGGAAGGGGGCCATACCTGGCCGGGACAGACGCCATCAGTCGGCTTCATCGGCAAGTCGGTCAAGACCGTCTCGGCGAACGACCTGATATGGGAGTTTTTCCAGAAGCACCCGTTGAAGCAATAGCGGGATTATCTTCGCTGGTTCCACCTCGATCGATTCCCGTCCCAGTTGGAACGACCTGGCTTTTCAGCACCGGGAATCAGACCGAGGGCGTAGATCACCATCGGGCCAACCAACGGCGAGGCTGATCTTCGGACATTCGAATGGTAACTTGAAACGGCTCACTGAAAGTCAACTAAATATGTTTGCCCAGAGCTGCAAGCATGGTGCATAGATCCCGATTTTCAATTGGAGGGTGAATGATACGCCCTCCACGAGTAGCCAGTACATGTGTGTCACGCTATGGATCACAAAAAAAGCCAGCCCTCCACGAAAGAGGGCTGGCTTTTCAATTGAACCGATTGCCGGGCCATATGGCCTTGCAGGGAGAGGCTTAACTAGTTAGTGGCCAGTGCCAGATTGGGGACGTTGACGGCGGTCACCTTGATCTGCGTGTGCTTCTGGCGGTGACCCGTGTGTCGCTTGCTGCTCTTGCGGCGGCGGAGCTTTTGGATTTCGAGTTTGGGGCCCTTGAACAGGTTGTTCACCACTTCGGCCACCACAGCCGCACCTTCCACCACGGGAGTGCCCACCAAACTGTCGGCACCGCCATTGGCGAGGAGCACCTTGTCGAAGGTCAACACGTCGCCGTTGTTTGCTTCGCTTCGATAATCGACAGTGAGAACATCGCCCACCGAAACGCGGTACTGACGGCTGCCATCTTCAAAGACTGCGAAAACCATATTCCAACTCCCAAGGGCGGCACACCAGCCAGCCCAGAACATGCAAATCAGACGAAAATCAAACCCCGGGCCGGTGCCCGCCCGGGGTGATTGGATTCACAATTCGCCATTTGTAGCCGACTAACGACGGACTTTCGAGTCTTCCGGCGAGGAAAAGCGAATCTCAACTCCGGCGTCGCTGGTGCAGAAGAACCTCAAATGTTCAGGCGTGACACTCGAAAGCGAGTTGATGCTGATCGCAACTTCATAGTGCTCTTCGAGTTGGCTGATTTCACGCCGCTTCTTGTTGTTCAGGTAGGCACCCACCTTTTCCTGGACATCGACGACGATCTTCGTCACTTCCTGGTGGTTGGCGTGGAACATCAGCAGCCGCATGACTTCGATCGCCATGCTCTCGGCGGTCTTCACCTGACCAGTGCCGGCACAGCAGGGGCAGTCCTCGTAAACACTGCGGCGAAGCGACGGACGAATGCGCTGGCGGGTCATCTCGACCAGACCGAACGGGCTGGTGCGGAGAATCTTCGTGCGGGCCCTGTCGCGGGCGACGGCATCGGCCAAGGCCCGTTCGACGCCCCGGCGATGCCGCTCTTCGCGCATGTCGATGAAGTCGTTGACAATCACGCCACCCAGATCGCGGAGGCGGATCTGTCGGGCGATCTCTTCGGCCGCCCGCAGGTTCATGTGATAAGCGTTCTCCTCGGCGTTCTCGTCCTGCCGGAAACTACCGCTGTTGACGTCGATGGCGACCAAGGCTTCCGTCTGGTCGATGACGATCGATCCGCCCCCTTTGAGCGGGACATGCCGACGCTGGATGCGGGCGATCTCTTCCTCAACGCCGTACTTGTGGAAGAGCGGCTCCTTGCCATCGAAGAGTTGTACACGGTCGACCGCGCGGGGCAGGACGATCTTCATGAACTCCTTCGCCCGTTCATACGCGCGCGGTTCATCGATGAGGATCGTTTCGATCTCACTGTTGTAGATGTCCCGGATCGTCCGGATCATCATGTCGCTCTCTTCGTAGATATCCACGGGAGCGGGGAACTTGCGGATTCGCTTGACGATGACGTTCCAGAGCCTGAGCAGGTAGTTCATATCCCGCTGCAGATCCTTCTGGGAACGATCGATGCCCGCCGTGCGGATGATGAATCCGAGGCCTTCAGGGGGGTTGAGTTCCTTGAGCTGCTGGCGCAGGCGGCGGCGAATCGAGTCGTCGCCGATCTTGCGGCTGACACCGACCCGCTGGAGGCCCGGCATCAGGACGAGATACCGACCGGGAATGCTGATATAGGTCGAAAGTGTCGGGCCCTTGTTGCCGATCCCTTCCTTGATGACCTGGATCAGAACTTCGCTACCCCGGCGGAAAATCTCCTGGATAGGAGGTTTGCCGCGGGCGGTGCGATCCATGGGACGCGGCGGGCGACCACGTCCGCGGGGCTTCTCGTCATCGTCGTCCTCATCGTCGTCGAAGCTCTCGTCCGGGCCGTCGACGAGATGCTTGTAGTATTGATATTCTACATCGCTGACATGCAGGAAGCCGTTCCGTCCGACACCGAAGTCGACGAAGGCCGCCTGGATGCTGGGCTCGATATTGACGATGCGGCCTTTGTAGATGTTGCCGACATAGTTTTCGAGACTGTTGCGTTCGACGTAGAGTTCTTCGAGCACGCCATCCTCGAGGATGGCGATTCGACTTTCCTCCGGCTGGAGGACGTTCATCAGCATATCTTTACGCATGGCCGACCTTTCGGAGCCAGCCGCATGTCAACTCCACCGATTTCACACCAGTTCGCGGCGACACAGCCGGAAAGATTTTCTGGATGAGATTTTCGGTGCTAACCCGAGGCCCGGATCTTCGGCGAATGCCGAAACCAGATCGAAGTTTTTCGTACATCGAGGCAATCCAGAGACGATCCGCCCAGGTGGCGGATTCGTCCGAGACGACGAACGCAATCCACCATCCAACCACTGCAACTTGGTGAAATTTCCCGTTGGCGATCCGAAGATCGAAGGGGAGGTCACCCGGCGCGGGAAGTCGAACTGAAGATCGCGGCTTCCGAAGGGTTTCGCCCGACACACAACATCCAGGGGCATCACTGTCAGAGCCTTGACGGGCTCAACGGAGCAAAGCTGACCGGAAGAGATCGACTGCGGGGGAAACCGAAGGGAAGAGCGTGTCGAGCGGGAGTCGGAAGGCCAGGAGGAAATCGCCGATCGTGCCAACACGGGCACTGGGCTCTTCCTGGCGACGCCGTCCCCGCATGCGGGATCACCACAGCACTGAAAAACGTCGATGGCTTCGCAGTGCGGCATCCCGTTCGGAGCGGGGATCGCGGTCACTGGGCATTCCGTTTTCGACTGGGCTGACAGGTTGTTCACACGCGGACTAACTTTAAGTACCAAACAGAAACTTGACTGCAAAGATTCTTGACGCGGAACCTTGAACGCGGGGCCATCGAGACCGGACCCTGAAGAGGAGGCATCAACCAACGAAACTTGATAGGGGATGCCAACCAGAATACGAGGTGGGTTCAAGCCGGTGATTCGGGAGAAAGCTTGCGGTACTCACCGCGAAGAAAACTCTCGACATCGTTGGCCGTCTCCATCCGCATCACACGGTTCGCCAGATTCTCCGCCTTCGAGATCGTCAGCTTCCGGATCAACTCCTTGATCTCTGGAATCAGGTGTGGCGTCACACTCAGATGCCTGAGGCCAAGTCCCACCAGGAGTGGAACGAAAAGCGGATCCGAACTCATTTGACCACATACTGATACAGGAATTCCCCGGCTCTGGCCAGCCTTCACGACAATTTGGATCAGCCGCACGATCGACGGGTCGCCCGCACGGTAAAGGTTCGAGATCCGGGGATCGCCTCGATCCGCCGCCAAGGTGTATTGAATCAGATCGTTGGTGCCGATGGAAAAGAAGTCGACTTCCCGCGCGAATTGCTCGGCCATGATGGCCGCCGAGGGGACTTCCATCATCATGCCGACGGAGATGTCCCGCCGGAACGGGATCCCCTGCTCTTCCAGATCCTCCAGCACGTCTCCCAGAATCATTTTGGCCTGGCGAAGCTCCAGGAGGGTCGAAATGAGCGGAAACATGATTCGGAGATCGCCATGGCACGCCGCCCGCGCGATGGCACGCAGCTGCGTACGGAACAAATCGAGATGCTGCAGACTCAGGCGAATGCTCCGCAGGCTGAGAGCCGGATTGACCCCTTCCGGGTACTCCATGCGGAAGCCGATGGGGAGCTTGTCCGCACCCAGGTCGAGCGTGCGGATCACCACGGGACGATCGGGAAACGCCCTGAGCACTTCGCAATACGACTGGTAGTGGTCTTCCTCCGTCGGTTCGGCACTGGCATCGAGATAAAGGAATTCGGTGCGGTAGAGACCGATCCCCTCGCCTCCCCGCTGGCGGGCCGAAGCGGCTTCATGGGGGAACTCGATATTTCCATAGAGCGAGATCGCCACGCCATCCTGCGTCACGCTGGGCAATGTCCGGATCGACTCGAGACGGCTCGAGAAGTTGCGGTGCTCCTGCTCCGAAGCACGGTAACGGGCGAGCGTGTCCGGGTCGGGGTCGATGATCACGGTGCCGTGGCTGCCGTCGATGATCACCGTATCCGCACCCGCCACATCCGACAGGAAGTTGCCGACACCCACCACTGCGGGAAGCTCCAGCGCCCCGGCGAGGATCGCCGTATGGCTGGTCGTCCCGCCCACTTCCGTGGCGAACCCCAGCACATATCCTTTATCGAGACTGGCGGTTTCGCTTGGGGTGAGATTGTGGGCGAGAATCAGAACCGGGGCGGTGATGTTCCGCAATTCCTCGCGGCGCTCGCCCAGCAGCTGCCGCAAAACTCGTTTCTCAAGGTCGAAGATGTCCGTCGCCCGTTCGGCCAGGTACGGGACGCCCAGGTTTTGAAACTTCTTGGCGTATTGACGGAACACCCGGCTGACGGCGAACTCGGGCGAAAAGCACTTTTGCCTGACAAGCGATTCGATCTCGTCGACAACTTTCCGATCCTGCACCATCATCAAATGGGCGGTGAAGATGGCCGCATACTGGCTTCCCAGCCGCTCGCGGGCGACCCGTTCGTTCTCTTCGATATCCGTGCAGACGGCTTGAAGGGCCGTCTGGAAGCGGGTGATTTCCACATCGACGGCGGAGACGCTGACAAACCTCTGCGGGATACGGAATGCTTCCGCCCCGAGCACCATCGACTGACCAATGGCGACTCCGGGAGAGACAGCGATCCCGTGTTTCACCAGCATGCGGCAGATTCCTCCCCGTCTTCACTCATCCACGTTTTGTTGATCATTCACGTGGCTGATCAGCAAACAAGCCGATGAATCACAGATTCGAACGGCCGACCTCACCAACAAGGCTTCGCTTACTAGGGAGCGCTGACCAGATCATGTTCGAAAAGATGAAGGATGGCATCGACGGCCTGAGGCGCATCGTCGCCATCAACCTCCAACTCCAACTCGGCACCGGGACCCGCGGCCAAGGTCATCAGATCCAGCACGCTCTTGGCATCGGCCCGAACGGAACCCCGCACCAGCACAACTCTGGATCTGAACTTCATGGCCGTCTGAGCCACCCGTGAACAAGGACTCAAGTGCAGCCCGTGCTCGGTGCGAACAGTCACTGTTCTGCGGTGGATCATCTGGCTCATACCGGCTGCTCCTTTCAGCAACGCGGATCACTCAAACCTTCGTCGCGAGTCTCTCCATGCTCCCTAGCAATCAGCAACGGAAGGCAGCACTCGCCTTCCCCACCAATCCCGCCGGGTCACTCCTCTCGAGTCATTAAATCTCGTTGTTGTCCGCTTCCTTCAGCAATTCGAGCACATCTTCATGAGTCTTCGACTGCTTGAGGAACTTGCAGAAGTTGTCGTTTCGCAAATGACGAGAAATGTTCTCCAGACCACGCAGGTGATCACCTGGGCGATCCGGCGGAGAGATGAGCAGGAACATGATGTAGACGGACTCGCCATCGAGGCTTGCAAAATCCACGCCACTCCGGGAAAGAGCGATTGTGGCGATCAATCGATCGACGGAAGGATGCTTGGTGTGGGGCACTGCCACGCCACGACCAATCCCCGTCGAACCCAACTCCTCACGCTTGAGGATGGCGGTGATGATCCCCTCTTCGTCGCCAGCGGGAATCGATCCCGCTTCGCAGAGACTGACGACCATCGCGCGGATCGCCGCTTCTTTGGTCGTCGCCTGAAGATCGGGCACAATTGCCCCGGGAACGACGAAGTCGCACAACTTCATGAAACACCTCTGCTTCGGACAACCTGACCCGGCATGACGACTGGTTGCGGCCGGGATGACCTGGGAACGACTCGACCATCAATAGATGAAGCCATTGTTACAGTCTGACCAGATGGCGAAATCAATTCCATCATGGTCAGGAACTTTCAAGGATTCCGCCCGATCCGAGGCTTGATTCCAAGGGCGAATCAATTGTTGCCAGAGAATCGTTCAGGCTGATCCTAGTTCAACCAACCCACACTCGGGCTTCATTCAGCAGGAGGAGCGGCCACATCGGCGGCGGTGGGAGCCCCCTTGTGATCCTGCACCTTCTCCTTGTACTTGTGAATCTGCTGTTCCATCTTGTGGAGCACCGCATGGAAGACGGGGATGACGTCATCTCCGGTTTCTGTGGCGACAAAATCATGCTTGTGCTCGGCATCCACCAGAAGCTCCACCGTGGCGCGGTGATGCTCGAAACTGATGGTCACGTTGATGGCGGTCACGCGGGCGAAGTAGGTCAGCAGCTTTTCGGACTTCTCGCGAATAAGCTCCCGGGCTTCGGGACTGATCGAACCGTGACGGGTCGTGATGGCAACTTGCACGACGGCGGACTCCTCAAGTTCTGGCAATCTTCACCCACACCGACAACCGATCGTCATCGCTCCCGCCGGATCAACTTGACCGGCTGGCAGCGACCTCGGCCGCAATGTCACAACGTTCCCCATTGCGGATCAAGTCGCCGGGATGGCGACTCAAACCGCGGGGCAACCCGCCGATTGTATTGGCATGGGATGCCCCGTCAATCCAAATCGACTGAATGCAAACCAAAGCCTTGCTTTCATTTGCATTCACCGTCGAACTGGCGAACCCGTCTCGACTCACCTCTGGACTTCCACTTACGGCTTGGACGCACTGGCGTCGGACACAAAGGTGTAGATCCCCTTGCCGCTTCCGGAAACCGTGGTGAAGTAGACTTCACCCTGCTCGTCTTCGCCAAAACTGACGACTGGTAGCTGTTCACTGCGGATCGGATGATTGCCGACCACCTTCTTGGCTTTGGCGTCGTAATCCAGCGCCCAGAGTTTGCCCGAGACGTAGTCTGCATAGACGTACTTACCCTGCAGTTCGGGAACCTTGCTTCCCCGATAAACAAAGCCACCGGTGATCGATTTGCCGATATCGTGATTGTATTCGAAGACGGGGTCGATCAAACCTTGCTTGGTGGCACCAGAGTTGTTGCCGAAGGGATGGAGCCCCTCGCGGATACTCCAACCGTAGTTGCCACCTTTTTCGATGATGTTGATCTCTTCCCAAAGGTTCTGGCCGACATCCGCCGCCCAGAGCTTGCCGGTCGTCTTGTCGAAACCCATCCGCCAGACGTTCCGCAGCCCGTAGGCGTAGATCTCGGGCTTGGCTCCCGGAGTCTTCACAAAGGGATTGTCGGCGGGAACGGCGTACGCCTTGCCGCCTTCCTTCTTGTCGACATCGATCCGGAGAATCTTCCCGAGAATCGTCTCGAGGTTCTGACCGTTCTTGTGGGGATCGCCGCCGCTACCGCCATCACCCAAGGCGATATAGAGGAAACCATCCGGACCAAAGGCGATCGTGCCGCCGTTGTGATTCCAATAGGGCTGGGGAATGCGGAGAAGCTCCTCCTCGGTCGAGAGATCGACAGTTTGCGGCTTCGATCCACTCGCCTTGAAGCGGGAGACGACCGAAGTGTGCGGGGCGTCCTTCGTGGTGTAGTAGACGAAAAGTTCGCCGTTCTCGCGAAAGTTGGGATGGAAGGCCATCCCGAGAAACCCCTCTTCGTTCTCGTTGTCCTTGTAGACCACCTTTTTGCTGAGGTCGAACAGGACATGCGACTTCTGCTTGCCCTGGGTGTTCTCCAGCACATGCACCACACCCTGCTGGGTGGGAACCACGATCCGATTCGAGCCATCGCCGAAGTTCGTCAGCAGGATCGGGCGGAACGCCGAGGCCCGACCATCTTCACCGACAGCTTCCCAACCACTCCATTCGACATTCTGAAACGCGGGAACCGCCTTCACCGCCAGTGGCGTGGTCGAGATCGCATCCTCCGCCGCCACGGCGCCAACACCGCGGCAAAGGCCAGTTCCGCAAATGGCGAGCAGCCCCAGGGCCACTCCCGACATCAAACGATGGCAAAGCATGTCTTGTCCCTGCAAAAGCGTCTTGATCACAGTTCACGCCAGATCACCGATTGCCAGTGGACCCAGCCATTACACGGCGAGCGGCCTGCAAGCCCGCCATGAATATCTGACAGAGAAGCAAATCCAGCCGCAAGCGGGTTGGCGTGGTAAACACGAAAAGCCATGGTGTCCCATGCACAATTCGATCCATCCTTGAACCAGCCCCATCAATGAGGAAGCCCCGCCGTGTGAGCACGTGGGGCTTTTCAATGGGGGTGCCAGTTCATCGAAGTCGCTACTTCGGCACCCCCGCGAGATCAAGCTGCGCCAATTGCTCCAGCACCGCTGTGCAATCATCTTCCCCCAAGCCGTTGCTTAGCCGTACCTGACCCTCGGCCAGCAATTGCTCGAACGAAGCACGCCCCGCGATGAGTTCGCCGAAGGTCTCGACGGTCATTTCGACCACCGCCGCCGAGTCGTCGTGCAGGCCCACTTCCGCCCCCACCACGACACCTTGCCGGGTGAGTAGCTGCCACTGGCCACCACCATTTCCCAACAGGTTCAGACTGACCAGGCGGTCGCATTCCGCGAACTGCGAATCACGTGAGGCTTGTTCAAGCAAAGGCTGGAACACCGACGACGAATCGAGCGCCGGATCGACGGGCCGCTTGCTGGGTGACGGGAATCCATCACGAATAACGATCTTGGACAGTTCCACCAGACGATGGCGATCAACAGCAGGACACGGCAGATGCGGCGCCGCCTGAAGAGTGTTGGTCCGGTCGAAGCTGGGATCGTTTTTCCAGTAGGAATTGTACACGCGGATGTGCTCGTAGAAGATGCTTTCCGCTTCGCTCATGTTGTCGATTGTCCGGCCGAATCCTTCGAGAGTCGCACCATAGAAATGGCAGGTCTCTTCGAGGACGTCGCGGATCATGCGCACCGTCACCGGGTGCTGCGGTGTCAGGTGGTAGGTCTGGCCATGGTGCTCCGGATGGGTGATGACATGCGCCATGACCGCCGAAACCCAATCGACTGGAACCAGATGCTTGGTTTCGTCTCCATTGAGCGCCAACCGCACCCGCTGCGCGCCGATGAGGCCCGTCTCGTCGGGTTCGAACGACCGGGCGATCGTATGGCACAATTGCAACGCCGCATAAAAGCCGTGGTACGTGGTCGTGTAGCCGGTGACCGAATCGCCGATGATGATTCCAGGCCGGAAGATCGTGGGATTGTCGAGGAACTCAGAGTCCCGCACCATCTTCTCGGAAGCCAACTTGCTCTCTTCATAGGGATTTGAGAGCTCCTGGCCGACATCGACTTCGGTTTCCAGGACGCGGCCCTTGCGTTGACCGGCAATGTATGCCGTCGACACATGGAAGAATTGCCGGACGCCGAGCGTCTTGCAGAAATCGAGGACGTTTCGCGTTCCGCCGATGTTTGAGCGGTAGGGTTCGCCATCCTCCGAAGTCGCCACGAAAGAAAGGCTGGCGGCGTTGTGAATGACACCCGTCACATGCTCGGCGGCCCAACGCATGCTCACGCCGTCCAGACCCAGATCGGCCTGGGAGATATCGCCTTCCAGCACCACGGGACGTGGCAGGGTGATGCCCAGCGTCTCATCCCAATGGCAGAGCAGTGTTTCAATGCGCTGGCGAACATTCTGCCGGCGATTGGGGCGAACCACGACGGCCAGCCGTACTCCCGCCATCATCAGATCGCGGAGAAGATAGGTTCCCAACAGGCCGGTCGCGCCGGTCAACAACTGATAACTCATCCGAAGCAATCCCTCGTGGCCCCGGAACGGGTCGCGTTGTGACAGCTCACACGACCGGCAGTAACGGACTCGAGGCCATGTCCGTCACCACAATGGAAGCCGGCGGAAATCATCCGCACGGCCTGAAAGCTGGCACCCTTTGCGGCGGGCGACCAATTTCACACACCACATTTTATGAAGCTTCAACTCAGAACCGCAACAGCGGGCGACCCGTCTCTGGAGAATCCCTCAAAGGACATTGACGTTTGCACCGGAGGCAATGGTCGCGTTTGAAGCAACTCGTGCCGCAAATGCCAGAAGGTCTCCGACGAAGTCAGGCCCCTGTGATTTAAGGAATACTGTAATTGAGGGAATGAAAGGTCGTTCCGTTTGTTTGCGATCTCCCTGATGGTTATCGAGCGAAAAGCGACGGAAAGACAGTGGCTGTCAAAATTTAACGCCTGTGCGGATTGCTCCGCCAAAACTTCAGCAGGTGTGCGATAACAAACAATGTGAGCGTTGCCTGGCAACTCTGGCAATCTTGGAAACCCAAGCAACACAGGCACCACCATCTGATCCGTGATTCACGACGAGCGTGACAACAGATTTTAAATAATGCCGATTACCGTCTCGCCGATTTTGACGTCCACAAACACTTTGCCAGCGTGAACCGAAGGTGGCGCTCGACAACATTTTGTCGAGTTGCGGAAATGACGATTGTTGATTCCAACCGCTTATGGGAAACTTCAAATTCTTGAATCCGGGCCTCCAAGTGTAATTGAATCCCCGTGGGCGATCTGTGAGGCAACGCGTGCTGTTTCGAACCAAGAGACATTTCCAAAGCGGCACAGCGTCCGAGGTTCGGCACAACGAGGAAATTGTGTTCTATCCGTCGTATGTCGCTCCCGACGCGACTGGCGACCAGTGGACGATCACGCTTCAAGGCTGCCTGTACAACCTTCACCTAACATGGTTGAGGCACCCGATCGTTGGAGCGATTCGTCGGGCGATGCGGATCGGTTCGGAGTATTCCGAAGTTTTCAGCAGCCGTCTCAAACCATTTCTGGTTGGCGTCGAAGAAGGCCGCCAAATCTTCGTTCGCATCGGTAGCGATACGATTCCCCTGGGAAAATCCTCATCGGCGGGATTATTCAGCGGCACCCACACCCTCTCCCGCAAGGATCTGGAAACCCTTCTCGGTCATCCACTTCGTCCAGGAGCTTGGGTTCCCTATCAAGCCGTTCTCGATGAGGCCGACACCCGGCAGTTCGATGGTGTCTCCATGATCGTCGACCGTGCGGGGCTATCGATCATCTCCGATGTCGACGACACGGTGAAGCACAGCAATGTTTCCGATCGGCGGGATCTGTTCCACAACACCTTCGCCCGGGTCTTCGCCCCCATCGACGGCATGCCCGCAATTTATCGCGATCTCGCCCAACTCGGGGCTGTCTTCCATTACGTCTCGGGAAGCCCTTGGCAACTTTACCGCCCGCTGCGGGACTTCTGGGATACCCACCACTTCCCGGTCGGCTCGTTCCATCTCAAGAAATTCCGCCTGCGTGATTCCGCCCGCAAGCTGAAGATGTCGCCGCAGATGATGCATAAACGGACGTCGATCGACCCGATCCTCGCCGCTTTCCCCGACCGGAGATTCATTCTCGTCGGTGACACCGGCGAGCAGGATCCGGAAATCTATGCCAGCGTCCTGCGCGACTATCCCCAGCAAATCCTCGGTGTCTATCTGCGCGTGCTCAACGGCGAGACACCCGATTTGCCGCGTTTCCAAACCGCTTATGCCGACCTTCCCCCGGATCTTTGGCATCTCTACCAGAATCCCGATGTCCTGCGGCCACATGTCATCGATCAGGCACGCCGCTACTTCGAGAGCCACCCGCATGTCACCCACGTCGATTCCAATCAAATCGTGATTCCGGAATCGGCATGATCATGGCGGGCCTCCGCTTCCTCAGGGCCGATGTCCAAAGACTTCCCTTCGCGGGAGGTGAACCCGGGGACTGCTTCCTCCACGACCCGCTGACGATGAAGTTCTCGCTCATCGGCGAGCGCGAAGCTTTTCTCATCGAGCAACTCGAACAGGGGACGCCACCCGCCGAGTTGTACCGGAACTTCGAACAACGCTTCTCCGAAACGCTGACTGAAGAAGCACTGCTCCAATTCATCCAATCCGCCCGGCAGCAGCAATGGGCACTGGGCCAGGATGTCTCGGGGGAGGGCATGGCCACTGCTGCACGGCAGTTGAAGAGCCGCCGCTTCTGGGCAACCTTGGCCAATCCGCTGGCCATTCGATTTCGGGGGATCAATCCCTCGAACGTTCTGGGTGGAGTCGATCTCCTGGCTGTCGCCAACCTCCTCATGGGTTGGCTCTTCACCTGGCCGCTCGTGATGGCGGGATGCCTGATGGCTTTGGCCGCACTGACCATCGTGGTCACGCACCCGGTCGAACTGCTGCACGGGTTCCGCCTCGCAGCCAGCCAACCCGGCGATCTCTGGAGCCTCGCCGGCTGCCTGATCGCGGTGAAGATTCTTCACGAGCTGGCACACGGTGTCGTCTGCCTCCGCGCCGGAGGCCATTGCCATGAACTGGGTCTCATGCTGCTGGTCGGAACCCCGGTGCTCTACTGCGATGTGACGGATAGCTGGCGGCTTCCTTCGAGAAGCTCACGGATGGCGATCGCTGCCGCCGGTCTTTACATCGAAGCCTGGATCGCCTCTTTGGCCACATTCCTCTGGTGGCTGGCGGAGCCGGGGATGGCTTCGACCATCGCCTTGCAACTGATGTTCGTCTGCGGCGTCAGTTCGTTCCTGTTCAACGGCAATCCTCTTTTGAAGTACGATGGCTACTTCCTCCTCGCCGATCTCCTGCGCATGCCGAATCTGGCCCAACGCAGTCGTCAAGCGCTCGTTTGTCTGATCGATTCGATCTGGCTGCGGCTTGATCGAGACTGGCCACGCGGAGTCAACTCTCACAACGCTGCGGGATTGGTGCTCTACGCCGTGGCCAGTCTGTTGTTCCGCATCGGCCTGATCTTCTCGATCATCTGGGCGGTGCATCTGTGGTTGAAGCCCTTGGGGCTGGATGCGATCGCCGTTGCGCTGGGTTTCACGACGGTCACGGGGATGGCAATTTCAATGATCTGGCAGACACGTCAATACCTCGGCGATCCGCAGCGGCGGGAACATCTGCGATCGACCCGCGCCCGCTGCCTGGCCCTGGGCGTGGTGGGAGCGCTCGCATGGGCCCTCTTCTGGCCGTTTCCATCTTCAGTCGTCGCCCCGGGGATAGTGCTGCCCCATGAGGGGGTCATGCTGAGGGCGCCGGTGGACGGCGTCGTCGCCAATGTCCTCCGCACCCACACGGTTGAAGCGGGAGACGTGGTTCTCGAACTAGTGGATCCGGTTCAACAGCGGCTGATCCTCGAGCAGCGTGCCCGTGTCGCGACGCAGACCATCTTTCTGGAAAGTCTTGAGCAGCGACAGGTCGTCGATCCCACCGCCCAGTCACTGGTTCCCGCCGCCCAGGAAGAACTCCGGGATCTCCAGCAACAACTTGCGAAGTGGGAAGCGGAGGATCGCCGTCGAGTCATCCGGGCTCCCGCCAGCGGCCAGATCCTGCCCATCCCTCGAACTCATTCCAGAGCCGGCGTGGAGGCCATGAATGGCGGATCATCGGCAGCCGACGTGATCCTCCCCACCTGGGATGGCTCGATTTTCGACGACACGAATGCGTCGGCATTTGTGAAAGCGGGCACCGAACTTGCTTGGATCGCTCCCACATTAAGACAAGATGTGCTCGCTACCGTCAGCCAGCGGGATGTGAATCGTCTGGCGATTGGCCAGACGGCTGCCATCTGGCCAGTTTCCGCCACGCGTCAGCTGCTCATGGGGACGATCACGGAGATCTCAAATTCCCCAATCGTCACAACCGGATCAAGTGCTGGCCCTTCACCAACCTTGACCGGGCCGCAGATCTCCACATCCGATCAGCGGGCCTATGAGGTTCGCATCCGGTTGGAGGACGGGCATGAGCCAATCCCCGTGGGACTTCCCTCGACCGTGAAGATTCGCACCGCCGCCGAATCCTGGTTCACCTGGATTACCCGCGAACTTCGGCGGATTCTGCGGATCGACTGGTAAATCCTGCCCAATCGCCCCCGCAAACTTCGCCTATCTTCCATCTGCGAGGGGGAACCGTTCCCGCTCAAGCCACACGAGCGGAGCCGACGATCAAAGCCATTGCGATAGGGCAGTTTCCCTCTTCTGAGCTTTCTGAGGATTACTCTGGATGTCGGATCAGGCCAAGAAGGATCAGCTCCGCCTCGGCTTTCTGACGGCCGTGGAAGACCCTGAACGAGGGTTTGTCGGTGGCCTGCTGGTGACCAACCGGTTCGGACGACCGCTCGAGTTCCAGTGCACCACACCCGTGAAGCCGAATCGAACCCAGCAGATCCTCTACGGGCCGACATTGCGGCCGTATCTGCTGAGCGAACTGATCGGCAAAACGCTACTCGACAAGGTGGGTGTGAAGCCCCATCTTGTGCTCACCGAGGATCAGAGCCTCTGTGAACTCCGCGAGCATGTGGACATCCCCGTAGGTTGCTTCAGCGAGCAGACGATGGAGACACTCCAGATCGGCAACCGCCATCTGGAATTCCACAGTTCGCACGATGGCGAGATGGAACACGTCCGGCATCAATGCAAGGACGTCCCCACCTCGGCCGACTTGAAAGAGCCGTTCGACCGCATCCGCGAGGCCCTCCAGGAAACGATGAAGGCCGCCGTCGGCCGCGCATGACAGAGGGCCTCTCAACAACGTAGGGCAGGCTGCCGCAGGCGGCACATCGTCGAGGTCTGATCGAAAACGTCGAAGGGCTTGGGACAACCGCAAACGAAGAAGACCACTCCCAAACGCAAAGCCTTCAGGGACGTGCCACCCGACGACGATCCCATTCAGAGTGGAAGCGAAGATCATGGACGACTCTTCCTCGACCGAACTCACTTCGCAGCGAATCGCCCCCTCTGCGGCAAGCCCGCAGGATGAGGCCCAGGTCGTGCCCGCACCCCATTGGTTGCCGCAAGTCCTCGAATCGCTGGCACAATTCGAAGAACCAGATGCCCAGGCTCCCGAGACGCGGGATGTCCCCCTCGCCATGGGGACGGAGGTCCACCTCGCCGGTATCAACAGCGCTCTGCAGCGATTGCCCAAACTCGAAGCCGAACTGGTGCCGCTCCTCAAGTCGATCCCCCTCGGCCCCGCCTGGAAGCCCAACCGTCCCCGCATCCAGACCTTCGGCCTCAAATTCCCCGAAGGCATCGAGTTTCTTCCACCAGCACAGCCGAAGGTGGAAGCTCCCGCCACCACCAAGGAAGACAGCTCCACCCCCGAAGCGGTGGCTGGCGAATCCGCCACCGATGTCGTCTCCCATGAGGTCACGGCGGCCGATCTCATCGCCAAATCGGAGGCGGCACTCGAAGAGAAGCCCGCCCCCAAGCTGACTCGCATCAAGCCACCCGCCGGTGTCCTCACGCTCGAAGATCGGCTTTTCTACCTGCTCCAGCCGCCATTGCAGACATGGCTCAAGGGGCAGGAATTGATCATGCCCTTCGAGCCGTTCCCCTATCAATACGAGGGAATCGCCTGGCTCTTTTCCCATGACTCCGCCCTCCTGGCCGATGAAATGGGCCTGGGGAAGACCATGCAGACGATTACCGCCATCCGGCTGCTCGTCCGCAGCGGGCAGGTCCGCCGCGTGGTGCTGGTCTGCCCCAAACCGCTCCTTCCCAACTGGCAGCGGGAATTCCGCACCTGGGCCGAGGAACTGCCGTTCGTGGTCGTCGAAGGGGATACCGACCGCCGCCGCATCACCTGGACGATGCCGGGAGTCCCGGTGCTGATCGTCAACTACGAGACCCTGGTGCGGGATGTCGCGAATTTCGGCGACGACTTCCCCAAGTTTGATCTCGTGGTGCTCGACGAGGCCCAGCGAATCAAGAACCGCACTTCACGCACCGCCGAGACCGCCCGCGCCATCCCCCGGAGAAGATCGTGGGCACTCACAGGCACACCCATCGAGAATCGACCCGAGGAGTTGGGGGCCTTGTACGAGTTCCTCGAAGTCGTCCCTCCCAACAGTTCTCCCGACCTCAAGCAGCTTCAATCTCTCTCCAAGGAATTCATCCTCCGCCGCACCAAAGACCTGGTGATGAAGGACATGCCCCCCCGGCTCGACCGGGATGCCATCCTCGAACTCAGCGCGGCCCAGCGATACACCTATGAAACCGCCGAGAAGGAGGGGGTCATCCAGCTCAACGAGATGGGCGATTCGATCTCCATCCAGCATGTGTTCGAACTCGTCATGCGCCTCAAGCAGATCACCAACTGGGATCCGCTCACGGGAGAAAGTGCCAAGTTCGACCGCCTCGAAGCGGATATGGAGGAAGTCGCCGCCAGCGGTGGCAAGGCCATCCTCTTCAGCCAGTGGACGAAGACCATCGACTTCCTCAAGGGAAAACTCGAACGCTTCGGCCCGCTCGTCTATCACGGCGGCATTCCCACGAAACTGCGCGAGCCCGTCCTCAAGCAGTTCAAAGAGGATCCCACCAAGCACATCATCCTCATGAGCTACGCCACCGGCGCGGTGGGCCTCAATCTGCAATTCGCGGGCTACGTCTTCCTGTACGACCGCTGGTGGAATCCCGCCATCGAAGACCAGGCGATCAACCGCGCCCACCGCATCGGCTGCAAAAGCCAGGTGATCGTCACCAGGTTCATCTCGAAGGACACCATCGAAGAGAAGATCGACCGAGTCCTCACCGAAAAACGTGACCTCTTCAAATCAATCCTTGGCGACGGCGACGACATCGACGCGGCCCGTTCCCTCACCGCCTCCGAAATCTTCGGACTCTTCGACCTCAAGGCCCGCCACGGCAAAGGCACTAGACCCATTCAGCCCAAGCCCCAGGTGTGAAGCTGCGATCAAGAAAGAAGTAAGGCAAACGGCCCGAGTGGCCAGTTGCAATCTGACTTCGTACGGATCGTAAGAATCGCAGATCTGCTCGCTAAAATGGTCGCCTCTTCCAACCATCCACCATCAAAAACCAACTAGCCACGGACAACAGACTTCTCCCAACAAAGACACCCCCGAACCGCTGTCACCAGCAGTCCGGGGGCGCTCTATGAAAAACCTGCCCGTGTCAGGGCCCGCGCAGTCTTCTCCTGCCCGGAAAATTCCTTGCGGAACATTCCGGCATCTGTGGAAAACCCTGCGTGCAGAAATCTCGCCGGGACGACTGTTGTCGCTTCTGGAATCACGATTCAGTTTGAGTGATCGTGACTGTCAAAATACCGCACAGTCGCCGAAAAACGTCTCGAATTCGAGTGGCGCGCAGTGCCGAGGGCACCCACACCAACCGGCGGCGACTGCGACATCGCCCCGGCCAGAGGCCCTGACCGAGCCTGGGTGAAGCACTCTTTGTCCGGAATCACAAGCGGAGTCTTTCAACCCCACCCATGAGGCGCGCCCAAAACAAGAGCCTTCACCCTATCACGACTCGATGCGCCGCCCGTCGTCTCGACTGCCCGCCAACGTAGGGTCCGCTCCGCGGACCATGTTCGACCTGCCCCCGCCGCAAACGTCCTCACTCAAAACCCGTGGAACTCCGGGCTCTCCTACTTCCGCATCGCTTCACCTCACCAAGGGTGCCGGGAGCGCACCACCATGGCCGATGCTCTCGAAAGAGCAACCAGACAACCGGCAGATCAAAAGCAGATTCTCGGCGTTGAACAAAACTCCGGGAATCAACTCCCAACTCCCAACCATCAACCACACGTCTGGCCGGTGGCGGCTGGTGGGGTTACACTTCGATAACCCGCAATATCACAGCCGGAGCCCCTGAGTTGGACAGCAGCCCGTTTCGACTTCTGCGCAATCTCAGCCGTACGCGCGAGATAGCCACGGTGCTGCTCAACCACGGCTTCGGCGACCTCGTCGACCGGATCGGCCTGCGGGAAGTCTGGTATCAAAGCATCCGCCGCGTCTTCTTCTGGAAACGCCACAAGCCCCACCAGAAGTGCACCACTGTCGAACGCGTGCGGCTCTCGCTCGAAAGCCTGGGCCCCACGTTCATCAAGTTCGGCCAGGTGATGAGCACCCGGCCCGACATCGTTCCCCAGGCGATGATCACCGAGTTGAAAAAACTCCAGGAACAGGTTCCCCCCTTCGGCAGCGAAGCCGCCATCCGCGAAGTGGAGAGCGAACTGGGAAAGCCCGTTCACGAACTCTTCCGCGAGTTCGACATGGCGCCGCTGGCCGCCGGTTCCCTGGCCCAGGTCCACCGGGCGGTCGCCTTCGACGGCTCGCAACTTGTCGTGAAGATCCGCCGGCCCAACGTGGTGCGCGACATCGAACGCGATCTTTCCCTGCTGGAACAAATGGCACTGCTCGCCGAAGCCCACGTGCCGGAGACACGGGTCTTCGACCCCACGGGGCTGGTCAAACATTTCGCCCGCTCGATTCGCCGCGAAGTCAACTTCGCCCGCGAGGGCCGGACGATGGACGAGTTCCGCCGCCTGTTCGCCGACGACCCTTCGCTCTATGTCCCCAAGGTCTGGATGGATCTCACCTCCGAGGCCGTCCTGACGATGGAGTACATCGACGGAATCAAAGTCGACGACCGCGAGGCCCTCGTCGCCAAGGGATGCGACCCGTGCGCCGTGGCCGCCAGCGGGGCCCGGCTCTACATGAAGCAGGCCTTCCAACTCGGCGTATTCCATGGCGATCCCCACCCGGGGAACGTGCGTGTCAAACCTTGCGGCACCATCGTGCTGCTCGACTTCGGGATGATCGGCATCCTCGATCCCGAGATCCGCGAGCAACTGGTCGATCTCTTCGTGGCCATCAGCCGGCAGGATGTCCCCCTCGCCGTCCGGGCGGTGTTGAAATTCGGCGAGAGCAACACCGCCATCGATGAACCATTGCTCCACGTCGACATGCGCGATTTCCTCGGCAACTATTACGGCGTCCCCCTCGACAAGCTCAATGTGGGGACGCTGCTGGGCGATTTCATGTCGCTCCTCACAACCCATCAGATCCGGTGTCCCGGCAGCCTGATGCTGCTCATCCGCGCGATCATCACGCTGGAGGGGATCGGCCGCCGCCTCGATCCCGACTTCAACCTCGCCCCGGTGCTGCAGCCCTACATCGAAAACGTGGTGAAGGCGAGGTTCTCGCCCAAGCGGATGCGAACCGAGTTCCGCGAAGAAGCCCGCAAGCTCTGGAACGTGGCCCACGAGTTGCCGTCGCACATCAACAAGGCCGTCGCCAAGCTGAGCCAGGACGACCTGCGCGTCCATCTCGAGCATCAAGGGCTGGGACAACTGATTCTGGAACTCGAGCGGGCCAGCAACCGTTTGGTGGTGGGAGTCGTCGTCTCGGCCCTCATCGTCGCTTCCGCCCTCATCATCCGCCAGGGGATGGACTCCCTCTGGTTCAGCATGCCGATCTACTTCACGTCGAGCGTCCTCGCCCTCTGGCTCATCTACGGCATCTTCCGCAGTGGCCGGCTCTAAGACGTTTTCCACCTCGACTTCAGCTGCTTTTCTTCGTCCTCTTCAATTCAATATCCTCCTTCTCCCCTTCCCACCTCATCCTACCCCCGCTTCGCCGCCCGCTTGTTCTTCGTCATGCAGACATCGGCGATGCGACCGTTCTCCTCCAGGGCGATGTGGTAGCGCTCGTCTCCCTCAAGATGGTGGGCCGTCATGTGGTAGGACGAACTGACCTTGGCCAGGTAGGGGCGGAGTTCCGGTTCCTTGAGAGGACGCAACATGCCCCACGAACCATCCCCCAGATAAGGGACGCCGTTCTGGTCTTTCATGCCGTTCGTCAGTGGATGAGTCCGCTTGAAGAGGTGGTCGTGATGTTCCAGCACGACATCGACGTTGTAGCGTTCAAACAGCGGGCACCAGAGCTTCCGCTGGGCCGATCCGGTCCCCGGTTTGTCGCTGCCAATGTTCGAACTGCGGTAAGACGGATAAGCCGGAACGTGGTTGGCCACGAAAAGATGCTGCTTCGATTGCCGCTCGGCGAGCGTCTTCTCGAGCCACGAGGTCTGCTCTCCTTCGATGGTCGAGATGTGGTCGGTATCAAGCAGCACGAGACTGAACTCGTCGCCGATGTCGAAGACGCCGTAGGTCGTGTCGCGGTAGAAACAGTCGAAGACCGAAAGATACGACCCCGCCTTCTCACGAGGTTGCCGGTAGGCCCCGTCGACCTCATGGTTGCCGGGGCAGGCCAGCATGGGAATGAGCCGCCCCTGGGGATCGACCATGTGAGCGCGATAGTTCTTCAGATATTTGACGAACGTCTTGGGCGACTTGCCGTTGTCGTACGCCAGATCGCCCGCGATGAGTGCGAAGTAAGGTTCCTGCCGGGCGGCCAATTGATTGGTGCCGATCGCATGGCTGCCGGTCCCCGCATCGCCACCGGTGACAAAGTGGAAGGTGTCGGTGATCTTCGAGGGCATCGTGCGAAAGCGGAACGTGGGCGAATCCGCCCCCAGCCGAAAGCGATACTCCGTCCCCGGCTTCAAGGACGAGATACTCGCCCGGTAGACCTTGTCGTTCGTCATGGGGAACGGCTTCGTGACAACCTTCGCCACCTGCCAGTCGTCGATCTCCAGCGGAGAGTACGCCAGAGTGATCTCGCGGCCATGATCTTCGTCGATCCACTGGATGCAGATCGTCGATGTGGGATCGCCCGGCCAGGTGAGGAACATCGTCTCCGGCCCCTCGATCTGAGGTGACAGCGGAATCCCATCAGCACCCAGAACTTTGCCTTGGGCATAGCGGTCGTCGAATGGCAGTAAATTTGTGGCTGCACTGAAGGCTGCAGCACTCAGTGTTAAGCCAAGAAACTGACGACGATCCACAACATACATGGCGGGATACCTCATGCAAAACAGCGGGTGGGAGGAACTGTGATGGAAGAAGATGGCGGGAGTCTGATGACGAAGTATTGAAACCTTCCCGGACGAAGTTGATACGATCCAGCGGAGAATGCGTGTCTTTATGAAAAGTTCAATCTGATTGACTGATTGGCCACAAAAATCAACATCCAAAGCCATTGTCTTTCATGGGAACATTTGGGAATCCTCTATTCAGGCTTGTCACTAATCTCTCGTTTTTTCAGCCGCTCGATAACGCGGGCTTCGTAGCAGTGATCCGTGGGCGCGTAGTAGGTGCGGGGTTCGGTGAGGTAGTCCTGCTTGACCGAGCCGCCAAGCATGTCAAATTGGCGGCCCGAGTTCCTCCAACAAGATATCGCTGAACCACGCCGCACCATCGGCGTCACCCGGATCCACTTCGGCGACCAGACGGAACTCAGAAGATGGCAAAGGGCCGGCAGGGGAACTCCCGAAGAGTTGTCCGTCCAGGTACACCAGCCACTCCCCACCCTGGAATTCGACGCGCAGTTCGTGAACCGAATCGGCGGACAGAGTGATGAACCGCTCCGCGAAGACTGTCTCCAGACTTCCTGTCGGGAGCATTCGACGGCCCCAGCGGATCGAGTCTGGAGTCGCTTGAAAGACCATCGACCGGGTTTCGCCGCGCCGGGCCGACGGCTCTTCCGGAAACTGCAGCTCAACGATCCGCGCGCTCTGTCTCTGCCATAGGACGGAGAGGCGAAAGCCGTCCAGCCGCATCATGCCACCGTTCACAGGTTTGGCGAGGGGATATCCCAAGGCACCTCTTCCCGATAGGACGAATCCTCCTTCCTCATTCTTCGCGCCGGGCACCCAGGCTCCACGAATCGTGCGCCATCCATTGAGCGACGCACCATCGAAACATTGCCGAACCCAGCCCGTAGCTTGCCAATTCCTCGGCCCGGTCAATTTGGGGTTGATCAGCAGAAACCACCAGACCCCGGCGGCGATGGCAGCCAGCCCGACGACAATCGCGGAAATGGTCATCAGGCGGCGAGACCATGCAACGGGTGAATGGTGGTATCGATCCGGGGAGGTTTCTGGTGTGGCGGCCAACCTCCGCGGGATCGACACCGACACTCCGGCAGGGTCTGTCGACTGTTGGATTGTGTCAATCCGATGGAGCACAGTGGCGTAGTCGTTGGGCCGCCCGGTCTCCTCACGGTGAATCATCCATTCGACGAGTGAGACCGAATCGGCGGAAAGTCCGGGACGGAGTTCCGTCAACGCCGCAGGATCCCGAAGCATTTTTCGCGAATAGATCTGCGTTAACGTGAAGCCATGATAAGGGGGGTGGCCGCAGAGCAGATGATAGGCCGTGGCTCCTAGCGCATAGATGTCGGACTTCAAACCGACTTGAGAACCCATGATTTGTTCGGGAGACATGTAGTGAGGGCTGCCTACGGTAGCGTTTTCCCTGGTCAGGCGAGTTTGTGCGTCAAAATCCTCTTGCAGGAGGGCGAGTCCGAAGTCCGCGACTTTGACGAACGGAACACCCTCGGGGAGGGGATATCCGCTCGGCGGCGTCACCAGCAACAGGTTCGCCGGTTTGATGTCGCGATGCGTGACTCCCCGCTCGGCGGCGTACGCCAAGCCTGTCGCGACCTGACGGATCATCCCCCAGACGATCCTTTCGGGGAGAAACTTCTCCTTAGGGATGAAGACCTCAGCGTCTTGGCCATCAAGATACTCCATCGCGAGGTACAGTCGACCGGCATGCTTTCCCGAATCGAAGGCGGTCACGATGTGCGGATGGGAAAAACTGCCAATGGTGCGGATTTCCTGCTCGAAACGGGCGACCGCCGTACTTGAAGCGGACCCGTTCCGCACGAGCTTTAAGGCCACGATACGATCGAACGCCAACTGCCGGGCTTTGTAGACGACGCCCATACCTCCCTGTCCGAGGAGCGACAGCAGCTCGTAACCCGGAACTTGATCCAACGGATGCCACAAGGACTCGATGACGTCGATCTGATCATGTGAAAGTCGGCCAGCGTTCAGTGCCGCTTGAGGCGAGGAGATGCCGGAACTCGCAGCCAGTGACTCCAATTGGTCGGCGACAACTTGCTCCAACAGGCCGTTACGAACCGCAACTGCAAGGAACTCGTCATCCAGTGGCATATGGCATCAACCTCGCGGAGCTTGCATCGTGGCGATGTCGGGTTCTGCGAAAGTGGCTCAAAGCGGCGTGACCACCCGGGCGGCGCCCGTCGCCGATGTGTTGAGGGTATCCAGTTGCCGCAGGATCGCCTGGATCGAGGGACGGTCAGCCATGTTCTCGCCCACATAAGCAAAGCGGATCGCCCCGGTTCGATCCAGAATGTAGGTCGCGGGTTTCGATAAATCCTGGCGAATACCCAATAGGTCGACCACTTTCAGCCCTACGTCCACCAACAAGGGGAAGGGAGGCTGTGTGCCGGGAGCCAACGCGACCCGGTTGTTCGCGGCTGCCAGAAATTCGCCGCTGCGGGAGCGATCGATTTCACTGCCGAGCGGATAGATCACTACGACTTCTGCACCGCGCGACTTGATCGCCTCATGGTTGGCGATGAACCTCGAAGTCTGTGTCGAACAGACCGGACAGATCGAACCGGCGTAGCCGCTCGTGACCACGACCACAAGATTGCCCGTCTTAAGAAAGTCACTCAACTGAACGGGTTTTCCGTCGGGCGTCGTGAGTTCGAGGCGTGACAGCTCCACAACCGGGGTGTCCTGACTGATGACCTCGTCGCGGAACGTGATGACGGAGGAATCAACTTCGGCGCCACCCCCGTGGGTTGTCACCGTGGTGTAGGAACGCTCAGGTGCAGTCTCTTTGATCGCGCCACAACCGTGGCCCATCAGCGATATGAAGGCGATCGTCAGCGCCGAAGCCGCACGCATGGTAGATCCTTCTCACCTGTGTCGCATCAAATCGTTCTCGAACCGCTCGATCGTGTTAGAGACTTGTTGTCCCGGCCACGACCTGCGAAGGCTAACCTCTGTCCGTAGAAGTGGCCAGCAGGGAATGCTGCCCCTTGGATGCATGCGGTACGTTCCCAGTTGCGGAAAAAAATGGAATTCGCCGAAAATTGTTGTCACCTGCCTCCGCGTCCAACAGCGGCAAGCCGACAAGACATCACTCGTTCGGGGGCAACCTCCCCGGCCCGCAATGAATCGTCAGCCGGGCAATGGACACGTTGTTGATTGGGGAACTGCTGACGAGGACGGCATACTCTCGGTCGATCATCGCCATCCCTTCGAGTTCGCTGGCGTCGGAGATGTCGTCGAACGGGGGAATCTCACGGAAGTCCCGCACAGCTCGTGGCGTCCACGGTTCAGCCGGGGTCACGCGCCAGAGGCGGCCTTCAATTTGATTTTGGACGAGCAGCAACAGCCCGCACCCATCGATCCAATGGAGTTGCTGGACCCACGGCCCACAAGGAATTTCTTCGACGAGCACCCCTGCTTGAAACGTCGACTTCACGCGGGTGAGCAACTCGGGATCGTACATCCTCACCGCGTTCTTGACCTGCCCGTAGTCGGCCGTCGCCAGCAACCAGCGGTCGCCCTGGCGGACAAACTCCGGCCGGCAACCTTGAACGGCCAGATCGTCGTCGATGACATGCAGGACGGCATGGTCCAGAGTGCGGTCGATCAGCATCCGCGACCAGTCAAGGTGATAGATCGTCCCTTTTTTGGTCTTCGTGACTGTGTCACCCAGATAGGTGCCATAGGTGGGATTCCACGTGAGTCCCGTGGGATGTTTGATGACGTGTTCACCATTTTTGACGAGGCGGACTTCAAGGCCGGTGTCCCGCAATCCGGGCACACCTTGTTCGTCTTTAACGATGGAGTATTGGCGTATCACCCCGGGCCCGGGCTGTCGGTCTTTTTCGTAGAGATCCCCGTAGAGATAGACAAATCCGTCATGCAGAGCGGCGCCCTGGCAGGCACCCAGTCCGGTGCAGGTCTGTCGGGCGAGGATGTCAATCTTGATGGAGGCGGCGACGGAGTCTTCACCGGCAGGGACAACCGCCGGAGTGGGCGGATCGGCGAAACACGCCTCTGCCAGGACGCACCCTACGTTCAGAAAGATGATCAGCCGCAGCAGGTTCGCCGATGTCATGCAATTCTCCGGCAACGTGGTTTCCAGGCCGAAGTGACGGCCACTACTCGACAATTTGAACGCGGATCGCAGTGCGTGGCAAAAGTGAAATCTTGATCGGTAGTAATTCTCAGTACCGAAGATGTTTAGCCGTCCCGCTGTTGCTTTCGGCGAGATA
>PNLE01000002.1 GCA_013822855.1 Planctomyces sp. | reverse complement strand
AGTACCGGGCGAGGGTCAATTGCCCCTTCGCCCATTCCTATGGGAGAGGGTCGGGGTGAGGGCGAGTTCCCACATATGACGCGTCTCAGAACAAGAGGCTACATCGCCCGCCAATGAGCTTCCTTGGGAAGCGACGTCGCGCTCGCCATGTCGGGCAGCCAGCCTGTTGCAATGGCCCCTCGCCTATGCCGAACGCTCTCATGAGGAAAATCGGGCAACGATTGTTTCGCCCCGAGTTTTCGTGAGTGAATAAAACGCGAACTCCCGGAGGTTGGTGACCCGCCGGGAGTTCGCGACGACTGAGACTACTTCTTCGCGGTCGGTTCCTTGAACTCCGGTTTGGCGTTGCGGAGGGTGTCGCGGTAGGTTTCCAGCGGTTGCAGCAACAGGCGGTCGAGGCCTTGCTCGCGTAGCTTCCAATCGCCGGGATCCGAGACGCCGCTGTCGGCCAGTTGGCCCAGCATCTCTTTGCCGCGACGGGCCGTGATCAGGCAGACGTCGATGTCGCGGAGTGTCAGCCGGACGGATTTGAGGGTCTGGGATGTCCGCAGATTCCAGCGGTTCCGCATGACATGCAAAAGGCTCAGGACCAGATCGTAACGAGCGGAGTCGTCGACGATCGTCTCAGGATGATCGAGCACCAGTTCCAAGGCTTGCTGCACGTTCCGCACCGACGAATCGAACGAAGGGGCAAAGTAGACCAGGTGCAGCCTGTGGCGGAGTTCATCGGCTGCGGAGGAATCGCCCCCCTTGTGCAGCAGTTCCGCCACCTCCTGATGAATGAAGGGCGAAAGAAGCGGATCGTAGGTGTCCTCGAACCGCAACACCCCCTCGACTTCCGCAGCCGGGTTGGGAGAGCGGATCGCCTCGCCCAGGTGCTGGAAGTAATCCTTGCGACGGGCGTAATCGGGGAGCATGCCACCCTTGAGCGCCTGGGCCGTCGCCAGCCGGACGGAGGCCACCGGCGGCTTGCCGAGGCGTTCCTTGATCGTCTTGCGATACTCCCACCACCACGCTTCGGGGTGGTCGTGGATGAGATGCTTCTGGGCCACGATCTCTTCAAGGCGGCGAATCAAGTCGGGATCTTCGCCATCGAAGCCCATTCCTTCCATGAGCAAGCTCGTGCGACGATAGGCGACAGCCGGTGGTTCGTCGCCCGATTCGGGATCGTAGGGAATCGGCAGCGGCGGGTAGACCGGCTCGGTGGTACGGGCCGCGCTCAGCAGCGCCTGGGTTTGCTGGAGCTTGGTGTCCCAGCGCATCGTTTCGATCGGCATCAGCCAGGCGAGATGGCTCGAACGAACGGTGTTCGACCGGGCGTACCGGAGATGAGGCTGCGTGGGGCCGCCATCGAGCTCGCCCAGGGCGGCGTCATCGACCAGCGACAGGCCCGCCATCATCGACCAGTCCCAGCCGGCCTGGGCGAGGATGCGCCGCATCTGGGGGGATCGTGTGCGGGAGAGCAATCCCTCGCGAACGAGGCCTTGTTTTGAGTTGGTGGCGATCCATAGAGCCTCGCCGGGGACGCCGGTCTGCACCAGGGAGACTTCGCGGAAGACGGAGCGGAGGGTGCGTGCGACATCGACGAGCACCTGCGGGCCGTAATCGACGCACTCGTAGCGTTGGCAGAAAATGCCGTCATCGGCGAGGCGTTCGGCGCAGCAGAGATAATGCTCACGGGTCGCGAACGGGATGCCACGATCGGTCGAAGTGAGCGACGGAGCCGAGATGACGACATCGAACTTCCCTGAGAGGCTTGCAGTTCCCCAGGCGGGATCGACGTTGTGGATGTGGAATCGCTCATCGAGGGCCGCCCCGAGGGTGGGTGCGACATGAGCGCGGGCCAGCGCCAGATTCCGCTGATCCCCTTCGAGGCAGGTGATGTTCTGAAGTGGCAGATCGGCCAGCGTGACCAGCGGCAGGCCCGAGCCGACCCCCAGCAGCAGGACGCTGCGGGCCTCGTGATGCATCACCATCGGCAACGTGGTCAGGATCAGTTCCGGAACCGATTGGGGCACCACCCGCGGATCCTGGCTGATCGGCGGCAAAGGAATGCCGTTCACCCGGGTGACATCTTCGAGGAACTTGTACCGCCAGCGAACGAGCGTTCCGTTCGGCGCATGCTCGATGGAGGTGACGCGACCTTCATCGAGCGCGGTCAGCATGTTGGAAGAGAAGCCTGCATGCCAGGCGACGAAGGCTGTCGTCGAGAAGAGGGCCCTTGCATTCCAGGCCGGCGATTCGCGGTGGATCGCCCAGGGAAGACTGGCGAAGAAACCAAGGCTCGCGACAACGGCGAATAGCGATCCCATGCGGGCGGAAAGGGCCCAGGCACCGCGACCACCGTTCAGCAGGGAGTCGACAGATTTCAGTGATGCGGCACTCGCGGGCTCTGCTTCACTGGCGGATGACGCAGCGGCATCGCCTCGCAGAGCCAGAAGCACAGGGCCGATCGTTATCAAGGCCAGCAGCCAGATGCTGGCGGCGAGCAACTCAATGGGGGCGAGCAGGGGCCGACCCAGCCATTGAGCACCCAGCCAGCCAGCGGCGAAGCAGATCCCCCAGAGGAGGTTTCGGGCCGAACCCACTTTGACCATAACAGCCGATGAGGTCGCACAGCCGAACAGCCAACCAGCGGGCCAGACCATCACCGAGGCAAAAACCATGCGGATCGCCCAGACACCCGTCGACCAGTTGACGGACGCGTTTGTTCTGAGCAACGCTTCGGTGAAGGCTGGCAGCAGCAGCAGGTTGAGGGCCAGTCCCGCGATGCCGAACCAGACCATGGCCCATTGATGGGAGGTATGGCGAGGAGATATGGCCGGCACTCCTCCGGATTGGGAACGGCGGCGCGATGTCCAAGACGTCGCGCCGGCCCAGCCCATCAGCCAGCCCACGGCCAGTGCCGTGGCCATGTAGGATCCCGAAGGGATCCGGTCGTTGACCAGACGTTCGACACCCCAGAGCGCCGTCCCTGCGACCAGCGCTGCAGTGCCGAGAATCAACAGGATCGGCAGGCTTCTCGATTCGGCGGAAAGGACGGAGTTCGCCGAGGATGTGAGGTGGTGGGATGTCGGTAGGCCTTCTGCGGGATGAAGATCCATCCAACGCCAGACGCCGGGAATTCCCGTTGCCAATCCCGCCAAACCCAGGAGGATCGAAGGGGAGGCTCCGTAGGCCAAGAGAGCCGCACTCAGCAGCATCCCCAGTCCCAGGCCGCACGCCATCCAGCCGGAATGGCCGATTGAGAGGGAGGCAGGCGAGTCATTCACCTTTGGGGCAGACTGCGCTTCCTCGCAGAGGACGCGGAGCTCCTTGAGCGACCAGACGCAAAGGCCACTCGTCACTCCGACGGTGGCCATGGCGATGAACATGGCGACAGGAACGAAGCCCGTGCCGTGACTCAAGGTTTCAATGGAGAACCAGGTCAACAGTTTCACAGGAATCGAGAGCCACAGCGGCCCGATCCAGAACCAGACGCAGGTGGCGAACAGGATCGAACCCAGTAGTGGGGCCGGCCAGCCCTGTGCGGTCGATGCCGACGACTTGGCCCGACCGACACGCAGCATGGCACCCACGGCGGCTCCAAGGACGAGCGCGACCAGGGCACACGACTTCCAAGGTTCCAGACTGCCCCAGGTGGCCTCGATCGCCTGTCCCATGAGCAGCGCACCAGTTCCCAGTCCCCAAAGGGTGAAGACATGCCTGGCGACCATCTGCCGCAGGGCGATCCCACCCAGACGGTTTGTTGCTTGAGCCAAGCGGGAGGAGAAGGATGCGGCGGCCAGACGGCGGACTGTGCCGACCGTGGTGCCGTAAAACGTCGAAGACCCGCCCGCGCGCGGCGCGATCCGATTGGCGTCCATGCCTGACCTTTAGCTGAAGCGTTTCAAGGCGATTGGCGAATTCCAACTGGAAAAGACCAGTTTTCACGCCTCCGAAGTGAATCCATCACCCCGGTACCGGCGGAAGATGCCGGAATCTGATGGAAATTACCGGAAAGCGGCGTTTGAGGGAAGATGGAGCCGCCCGACTGGGGAAGTGAGGGGAAGAGCGAGAAGTTGTGGCGGTGAATTGCTGTTCAGCGGGACCCGAAGAGGCTGCCGGTTTCCTTCATGTCGTAGCCGGGGAGCGCGGACATGATCTTTCGATAACTGGCCGACTTCACCACCTGAATGAACGCCTTGACCCGCCGATCGTGCACTAACGCTTCCGGGATGCAGACATCGTAGGCCTCTCGCTCCAATGGCAGGAAGTCGAGGCCCGCCTCCGCACTGGCCAAACGCACACACACACCCGCGTCGGCCCAGCCCGATTGGATCGCCTCCGCCACGCCCCGATGGTTCCTCGCCTGACGCCGGGGTGTGGTGCGACCATCGAACAGCCGGTCGAGACACCGCCGCGCGCCGGAACCCGCCTCCCGACCCACCCACGTCAGCTTCGCCTTGCCGGCGGCCGCGACCGTCTTCAATTTCACTGATGGTGCGACGGCGATCCCCTCTTCCCACTGGGCCATCCGCAGCAACTGGAACTTCGCCGGAAGCAGCTCCTTCGCCACTTGCAAATTTCGATCGGGATCGTCGCTCGTCGAGAAGTGCAGCCCCGCCAGATGAACCAGCCCCCGGGCCAGCATTTCCAGCGCCGCCCTGCTGGAACGCGGCACAACCAGCAACCGCAGACCCGTCGCCGCCGCGTACCGCTGCGCCAAGAGACCCACAGCCGGATCACACCCGGCGATCACGAGTGTCTCACCGGCGGAGGCACCGGCGTCCTCCCCACCCATTTCCGGCCAGGGGGACCACATGGGCTGCGCGCTCGCCGGGTATTGCACCACGCGCCCCGCAATCTCCGCCCGATGCCGCGGCGTCCCAGCACCCGATGGCGAGAAGTGATCGTGCGGCGGCCACGCCCACTCGACGACCGGCTGGCCCTGCTCCGCCTCTCCTTCGCGAAAAAGATCTTCAACCGTCGCCCCCAGCACCTTCGCCAGCGCGAGGGCCGTCGCCACGGAGGGAACCAGCCGCGAACCTTCGATCGCCGTCACCGCCGTGCGCGACACCCCCGCACGTTCGGCCAGCTCGGTCTGCGTCAAACCGGCGGCGATCCGCAGAGACCGCACTTGATTCTTCGCCAGCGGAGATGTCATGATCGTGCCATATTAATGTCAGGATAGTGTCATTCGGTTGGTTTGATGATATCGCAAAGGAACGCCATGCGCGCGGGAAAAACGGGCTTGTGGAACTGGGTGGCCTGTTTCGCGGTAATCTGCGGACTGGCCGGTTCGTCACTTGTTTCCCTGTCGCCAGCGGCGGAACCGGCACCGGTGGCTCCACCCGTGGTCATCCAGCCCGACCAGGCCCGACGGTATGTCGGCCAGCGGGTCGAAGTCACCTTCCCCGTCAAGAAGGCCAAGTACTCCGAGAAGCGGAAGACGGTCTATCTCGACTCGGAAGTCGACTTCCATCTCGAAACCAATCTGGGAATCGCCATCGTCGAACAGGGCCTCGTCTCGCTGAAGGAGAAGCAGAAGATCGACGCCCCCGCCGACCACTTCCGCGCGAAAACCATCCGCGTCGTGGGCGAGATCGTCATCGAAGAACAAAAACCCTACATCAAAGTCACCGACGCGGAACAGATCTCGATCGCACCGGAAAAGTGACGGCCAGCGGAACTGGGGGAAATCGCAAACGCCAAACACCCAATGACAACCGCCTCTCCTCCCCCCGGATCCCACCCATGCCCCGCCGCGGCTTCACCCTCATCGAACTTCTGGTCGTCATCGCCATTATCGCGATCCTCATCGCCCTCTTGCTGCCCGCCATCCAGCAGGCGCGCGAAGCCGCCCGCCGGACACAATGCAAGAACCAGCTCAAGCAGTTGGGCCTCGCCGTCCACAACTACGAATCGTCCTTCCAATGCTTCCCCCCGGGGCAGATCCGGATCGACTTCGCAACCTCACCCCGCGTTCGCGGCTGGTCGCTCTTTGTCCAGCTCTTGCCGCAGTTCGATCAGGCACCTCTCTACAACTCGTGGGACTTCGCCGATCCCCTCGCCAACGCCAACGGTGGCACCTCTTCGCGGACGGCCACCATCCTGCCCATGCTCCTCTGTCCCTCCGATATCATCCCCCAGAACCCGGTCGTCTCCTCGACCCGGTACTACGCCATCAGCAGTTACGGCGGCAACGGCGGCTCGCAGACCCATCCTCTAGCCGCGATTCGCGGCGACGGCGTCTTCGCCTCCAGCGGTTCCTCCACGCCCACCTTCCCGCTGGTGCGGATCAAGGACATCACCGACGGCACCACCTCGACCTTGATGTTCGGTGAGCGCGATCATGTCGACCCCAACTACGACACCTATGCCGCCCAGGGTTCCACCTGGGCGCTCGAACCGATGGGTCAGTACGGCTGGTGGGCCCCTTCCGGCGGAATGTACGGCCTCAGCGATGTCACCCTCGGCACGCTGGCTCCCGTGGGCTACTCGATCCCTTTCGCCTTCGGTCAAACGGGCGCGGCCGACAACGCCACATTCGTCGGCGATTGGGATCCCAAACGGGTCGGTGCCTACGGCAGCCAACACGTGGGCGGCTGCCACGTTGCTCTTTGCGACGGTTCCGTCCGCTTCCTTTCGGAAAACATGGATTTGCAGGTCCTCCGCAATCTGGGCACCCGCGCCAAAGGCGAAACAATCGGCGAGTTCTGAAAGACCTCACTGCAAACCGATCTTCACCGACCGACGCTTCCCGATTCCCGAATGAAATTTCTGCGCTGCGAAGTCCCCATGTGTTGCCTGCCATCCCAGTGCCGGGCACGATATGGGCAGTGACATACGGCTCGCCGTATCGTGTCTTGTATGGACGACTTCCAGCGAAAGCGCGACCTGTGACCGACCGTGCCTGTTCCCACCGGCCCCTGGCCCATCGCCTGTTCCTTGGCCTGGCGCTGGCCCTCGTTCTCCCCATGCTGCTGGGTTGCCCCGCCCGACCCGGTGCCGGCAAGCCCAAAGCGGGCACTTCGGAACAAAAGACAGATGCCGATCAATCCACCAGGAACGACACGGCCAAGCAGGCGGCCGACATCCTCGAAGGGGCCCTGCATCAGTTGCAGCCCGAGAACCTGGGGATCGACTCCGAACTGAAGAATGCCATCACCCTGCTGAACACCTGGAGCAAGATCCGCCGGACGAATGAAACCTTCCCCACGCTCCCGGAAAAAACCGCCATCTTCTTCGGCCCGGCATCCCGCGAGACCCTCGATGCCGAGGTCTACGACAACGCCGACGGCAAGCACATCCGCGATGTGATCCTCTTCGACCAGGTCGCGGCCCATGTGGCCAGCGGCGCGACCGGCGATGTCGAACGCGTCAACCGCGTCTTCTTCTACTGCCTCCGCAATGTGGGGCTCGCCGGCGAAGAGGAGGAGGAACTCCCCCTCGGCCCCTTCGACGCCTTGTTCCTCGGCCGCGGAACCGCCGCCGACCGCGCCGCCGTCTTCCTGGAGATCCTGCGGCAACTGCGGATCGACGCCTGCGTCCTGGCGGAATCGCCTGCGGCCTCCGTGGACGATCAATGGCTCATTGGCGTCCTGGTCGAAGGAAAAGTCCTCGTCTACGATCCCATCCTCGGTTTGCCGATTCCACCGGGCACATCGCCCACACTACTGGTCAAACAGCCGGTCGCGGATCTGGCGGAATTGCAGGCCCATCCCGAATGGCTCGCCGCACTCTCCGCCCGCAAGGATCAGCCCTATCGCATCGAAGGGGAAAGCCTCGCCAAGTTCCGGCCACTGGCGGTGACGGAAGCCCGCTGGTCCGCTCCCCGGCTGGAGTTCCTCCAATCCTCCTTGACGGGCGGCAACTCGGCACTCGTCTCGCAGCCTCTCTTCGGCTCTCCCACCGAACCTGGCCTGTGGGATCGAATCACCGCCTACACGCCGTGGAAAGACGCCACTCCCGCGATCTGGCCCCACTTCGAACGCCGTCAGCAACAACTTGAAAAGCTGACGCCCACAACCGCCCAGATGCTCCAGGAGATGTTCCGGCCCTTCGAAGCTCCCTTCAATGCGGGTCGGGATCCGAAAACCAACCAGGTCGTGGTGGGATCGTCCCAATGGCGGCAATACCGCACGCGGATGGCCCAGCTCAGCGGAGATTATCCCCAGGCCATCTCCGCTTACGTCACGATTCGCCAGTTGTCCGCAGTGACCGGCATGCTCCCCCCACAGATCGAACGGGTCCATCTGCTGGCCGCCATGGACGCCTTCTTCTTCAGCGGCATCAGCAAGCTCGAAGATGGCGATTCCAAAGGAGGCGTCTCGCTGCTGGCCGAATTCATGAATCGCCATCCCCGCAGCCGCTGGCGACCCGTGGCCAGGATCGCCATGGCGGGAGCGCTGCTTGAGCAGGGCGACCGCAAGCGGGCCAAGGAAGTGCTCGATCTCACGATCGCCCAGGATCCCTACCGCCCCCTGGTGTCACTTCTCAAGTTGAGCCTGGCCGATGTCGCCACCGAGAATGAACCTGCCGCGAAAGGGAGCGAGCCGGTGGAGAAAGCCGAACCGGCCCCGGCATCCCCCAAGGAACCGGCATCGCCCGGTGGAGCGGTGGAAAAAGAGGATCGGTAACTGCGTTCCATCATCACAGTGTCCGGGTCTGTGAGATCCTTTGATCTCCACGGATTCCCCGGCCGTAAGGGATCATACACAGACATCATGGGTTGACCCGGTCGTGAAGGCACGACCGGGTCAACCGTAATCCCATGCGAAACCAAGTCGCGATCACACGGCGTCGAGGGCCTGGGCGAGGTCGGAGATGATGTCTTCCACGGCTTCCGTCCCGATCGAGAGGCGGATGAAGTCCGGGGTCACGCCGGTGGAGACTTGCTCCTCGGGGGTGAGTTGCTGGTGCGTCGTGCTCGACGGGTGGATGATGAGCGACTTGGAATCGCCCACGTTCGCCAAGTGCGAAAAGAGCTTGACGTTGTTGATCAGCTTGACGCCGTTCTCCTGCTGCTGTCTGGGGTTGGCCCCCTTGATGCCGAAGCCCATGATCGCGCCGCAGCCCTTGGCGAGGTACTTCTGACCCAGCTTGAACGACGGGTGCGATTCCAGCCCGGTGTAGTTGACCCAGCCGATTTTGGGATGGGCTTCGAGGAACTTCGCCACGGCCAGCGCGTTCGAGCTGTGCCGCTCCATGCGGAGATGGAGCGTTTCCAGCCCCTGGAGGAACATGAAGGCGTTGAAGGGACTCATCGCGGGGCCGAGATCGCGCAGGCCCTGCACGCGGCACTTGATGATGTAGGCGAGGTTCATGGGGCCGAAAGTGTCGAAGATCCGCATGCCGTGGTAGCTGGGGTCCGGCTCGGTGAACTCGGGGAAGCGGCCGTTGTTCCAGGGGAAGCCTCCCTTCTCGATGATCACGCCGCCGATGGAGGTGCCGTGGCCGCCGATGAACTTGGTGCACGACTCGACGATGATGTCGGCCCCGAAGTCGAAGGGTCGGCAGAGCATGGGCGAGGCGAGCGTGTTGTCGACGATCAGCGGCACGCCGGCCTTGTGGGCGATGTCGGCGATGGCTTCGAAATCGGGCACATCGACGCGGGGGTTGCCAATCGTTTCGACGTAGATCGCCTTGGTCTTGTCGTCGATCGCCTTCGCGAAGTTCTCGGGTTTGCTCTGATCAACGAACTTCCCGTGAATGCCCATGCGGGGGAAGGTGTAGTGGAAGAGGTTGTAGGTGCCGCCGTACAGGCTGGTTCCCGAGACGAAGTTGTCGCCCGCCGAGCAGAGGTTGAGGAGCGCGATCGATTCCGCCGCCTGACCCGAGGCGACGCACAGGGCACCGCTGCCCCCTTCCAGGGCGGCGAGCCGCTTTTCCAGCACATCGGTCGTGGGGTTCATCAGCCGGGTGTAGATGTTCCCGAACTCCTGCAGGGCGAAGAGCCGGGCGGCGTGGTCGGTACTGTTGAAGACGTACGAGGTCGTCTGATAGAGCGGCACCGCGCGGGATCCGGTGGTCGGATCAACCGACTGGCCGGCATGCAGGCAAAGCGTTTCGGGACGGTAGGAATTGGTCATGGTGCGGCTTCCAGAGAGAGCGATGACTGAGTGAGATGATCAACGCAAGCTGAGGCGGAGAGTCTTTTGATGCGGAAGTAGTTCGAAGCCCGGGAGCGAAGATCGCCAAACAATTACCACTGGCTTGATCGGATTTCAAACGGTCGCCAATCGTTTCAACAATCAATGTCTGGCCGACGGCTGGTTTTCCTGGAGGAAGTTGGAGGCCGACTCGCGATGAACCAGCGATTGCTCTTGAAGAACCACACGTTCGTAAGATCTCTGTCGCAAGGATCACCAAAAGGCGTCGCCCCTTCACTTTTGAGTAGGTAATCGCCCCTTCAGAGCCACCATGACGTGCCTGCTACGATCGAGCAAGCCGTTCACCGACCGGCTCCCCCACGCGAACAATTTTCACGGGAGCGATGAGGTCTCAAACGCTTCAGCTCTTCTTGCGAGTGATCTTCTTCGGGGCGGGTTCTTCCCCTTCCGCGAGGGGCGCGAGGATGCGGTGGACCGACTCGACGAGCGCTTCCATAGGGAACGGCTTGCGAAGGTAATCGTCCACTCCAAGCATTTCGGCGTAGGCCTTGTGCCGGCCCCCCTCGTTGGCCGTGATCATGATGACCCGGGGTTTCTTCGCCAGCGTGCGGATGAACTCGAGCACCGGGAAGCCCCCCATGCGGGGCATCATCATGTCCGTGATCACCAGATCCGGCGACAGGGTCTCGATCAGCCGCTGGCCTTCCATGCCGTTCGGGGCGAGTGCCACGCGGTAACCCGCATGTTGAAGCACGGCCTGCAGCGTCGACGCGATTTCGCGATCGTCGTCGATGATCAGAATCAGCTTCGGCTCGGCCATGACCACGTTCCCGCCTAAGAGATGATTGAACTGGCTCATTGTAGCCGGGGGCGGGCGATCCCGCACTTCCGCGCGACTCCCACCTTCGCGATCTTCGCGTGAGCCCCTTTGTCATTCCGAATCCGGAACAGACCTTCTCACGCGAAGGCGCGAAGGTCTCCAATAAGACGACCAGGGCGGGTCGCACCGAATGGTCTCGAGGTGATGCAAAAAGCAGGCAGGCCACGCATCCGGCTGAAGACTTCGCCTTACGACTTCTTCGGACGATACATGTGGGTCGCCTGTCCGAAGAAGGCCTCGGCCGATTCCATGATCGTTTCCGAAAGAGTCGGATGGGCGTGGATGCTGTCGGCCAGATCTCTTGCGACGGCGGCCATCTCGACGGCCACCACACCCTCGGCGATCATTTCTCCCGCACCGACGCCGCACAGGCCCACGCCCAGGACGCGCTCCGTCTTCGGGTCGAAGATCAGCTTGGTCACCCCTTCGTTCCGCCCCAAAGTCGTCGCCCGGCCCGAAGCGGCCCACGAATAGCGGATCACCTTGACTTCGATGCCGCGTTCTTTGGCCTCGTGTTCCTGCAGGCCGCACCAGGCGACTTCGGGATCGGTGAAGACGACTGCCGGGATGGCGATGTTGTCGAAGACCGTGGGCTTGCCGAGGAGCGTCTCGACCGCCACTTTCGCTTCCCGCGTCGCCTTGTGGGCGAGCATCGGTTCGCCCGCCACGTCGCCGATCGCGAGGATCGCGGGGTCGGCTGTCTTCATCGACTTGTCGACGACGACGAAACCCTTCTCGTTGACCTGCACCTGCGTCTTCTCCAGACCCAGGTTCTTGCTGTTGGGCCGGCGGCCGATCGCCACGAGGACGCGGTCGAACGTCTGCTTGGGATCGACCCCTTCACCGGCGAGCGTGGCCTTGATGCCGCCGCGGGCCGCTTCGAGGGCCTCGACCTTCGTGTTGAGATGGATCTTGTGGAACTGCTTCTCCAAACGCTTGGCCAGCGGGCGGACGAGGTCGCGATCCGCACCCGGCAACAGGTTCGGCGTCAGTTCGACAACTGTCACCTTCGAGCCCAGGGCTGCGTAGACCGTCCCCATTTCGAGGCCGATGTATCCGCCCCCCACGACGAGCAGCGAGCCGGGGATGTCCTGCAGTTCCAGGGCACCGGTTGAATCCATCACGCGGGGATCACCGATCGCGAAAATGGGCGGCATTGCGGGGGACGACCCCGAAGCGAGGATGCAATGCTTGTAGGAGAGGGTGGTCGTCTTGCCATCCGCCGCCTTGAGTTCGAGCGAGTTCGAGCCGGTGAACGTCCCCCGCGCCTTGATGAGCTGGACGCCCCGCGCGTGGCACAACTCGGTGACACCGCCGCCGAGCTTGTTGGTGACGCTCTGCTTCCATGACCGCAGCTTGGCGATGTCGATCTTCGGCTTGGCAAACGTCAGGCCCCATTCGGTCGCCTCATGCGATTCGTTGATCAGCTTGGCGACATGCAGGAGCGCCTTCGAGGGAATGCACCCCCGGTTTAGGCAGACCCCGCCCGGCTGCGAGCCTTCATCGACGAGGATCACCTTGAGGCCGTGATCCGCCGCTTCGAATGCCGCCGGATACCCCCCCGGCCCGCCACCCAACAC
Organism: Planctomyces sp.; assembly: GCA_013822855.1. GTDB lineage: Bacteria > Planctomycetota > Planctomycetia > Planctomycetales > Planctomycetaceae > Planctopirus. The sequence goes on along the minus strand of PNLE01000002.1, from coordinate 46,830 downwards.
CACCAGATCCGCTTCGAGGTCGGCCATTCGGTTGCTCCCTGTCCAATTCACGGTGTTCGTCTTTGTGGCAACGTCCATCATTTCGATGTAGACCTCGCCAATACTTGTTTCATGCGATAGTGGCATATGTCGGCAAGTGACGCCACACATGCGGGAAACTGTAGCTGAGGGACTTTTCTGAAGAAGCGAAGCCGAGTACGACCTCATTGCTTCAACCACATGCATTTATACAATTGAACATTCTTTTTCGGTGGCCAAGTGTAGACAGATTTGACGATGATCGAATCTGGCTCGCAACGATTCCTTTGAGTTCGACACTTAGTTCAGTGAAACATGGCGACCGTCCCCGTCAATCCTGCTGTGCTGCAATGGGCGATAGATCGCAGTGGAATGTCGTGGGATACCCTCTTGGAAAAGGTGCCGGAACTCCAACTCTGGGTGGATGGAATTAAAGATCCATCTTTCAAACAACTAGAGAAGTTTGCAAAAACCACCATGGCTCCCTTCGGGTCGCTATTTTTGCCGGAACCGCCTGAAGCACCTCCCCTCCCCCCCGATTTCCGTACAAAGAACAACACGGCTCCTCGAAGCTTCAGTCCCAACCTGCTCGACACCATTCATGTCGTGCGGCAGCGGCAGGCATGGATGCGCGACTGGCTGATGGAAGACGGTGCCGATCCGGTCCCATTCGTCGGCTCGGGAGCCGGTGATCCGCGGAGACACACGAAATCTGGCCGAAATCAAATCGCCGACCAAATCCGACAGGAACTCAAATTGGAGCCTGATTGGTCGTGGCGACTCAGGAACTGGGATGTCGCGACAGTCGCTTTGCGGAAAGCCATGGAGAACATCGGCATCCTGGTCTTCAGCACAAGTGTGGTCGGTGCGAACAACAAACGTCGACTTGACCCCGACGAGTTCCGAGGCTTCGTCCTTTGCGACGACTACGTTCCCGCAGTCTTCATCAACGACGCAGACACGAGGTCGGCACAGATCTTCACACTGGCGCACGAACTCGTCCATGTCTGGTTCGGCCAGGATGGGGTCTTCAATCTTGATCAACTGCGCCCGGCCTCGACCGCGATCGAGAAGATCTGCAATGAGATCGCCGCCCAGTTCCTCGTCCCTGAAAAGCTGTTGCGTACCCATTGGAATGAACAATCCGCCACCCGTGATGGAATTCGTTCGCTGGCGTCGATGTTCAAGGTGAGCCCTCTCGTCATCGCGCGGAGAGGCTTGGATCTGGGGCTCTTGAGTCGGGACGACTTCTCAAGTTTTTACGAAGAGAGCCGCGAAGAGTGGACTCGATTGAGATTGGGTCGAAAAGGAAGATCCGGTGGCAACTTCTACGCTACGCAGCGCCGTCGCTTAGGACTCCGATTTTCGGCGGCCTTGGTGCGGGCGGTTCGCGAGGATCGCATTCTCTACCGCGATGCGTTTCGACTCACGGGAATGCGTGGCAACACTTTTCAAAAGTTCGCCGACAAGACATTGGAGTCGTTGAGGGGGAAACGTGGCTGATAAGTTTCTTCTCGACACCAACGTCTTCATTCAAGCCAAGAACCACTACTTCGCTTTTGACATCTGCCCGGGGTTCTGGGATTCGCTGACCGAGCAGAATCTGGCCAAGAAAGTTTTCAGCATCGACCGGGTTCGACAAGAACTTCAAGTCGGGGATGATGAAATCACGAAGTGGCTGCGTAACAAGTCGCTCAAAAACTTATTCAAGAAGACGGAAGACATCGCAGTCATCAGGGAATTCCAGCGAATGGCCACTTGGGTCGACAAACAGACCCAGTTTCGGCCCGAAGCGAAAACCGATTTTCAGAACGCAGCCGATGGGTTTGTTGTCGCCTATGCATCCGTCAACAAGATGATCGTCGTCACGCACGAAACTTTCGCCCCGAACGCAAGGAAGACGGTGCCGATTCCCAATCTCTGCGAGCAATTCGAGGTGAAGCATCTTGGGACGTTCGAGATGCTCAGGCAGCTGGGAGAGAAGTTCGAGAGATCTTCCAAACGAAAAATGAAACGCACACTTTTCGATGATGCGTAAAAAGAGGCCTGCGGCCACTTGGAGGTTGCCGCAGGCCTCTTGAAATCGAGACGTCAGATTGATGTGAAACCGATGTCGGTCTAGCACTCGACGAGAAGCTTGAAGGCGTCGCTCATGAGGCTGGTGAGTTTCACCACGAAGCGGGCGGCGTCGGCGCCGTTGACCACGCGGTGATCGTACGAGAGCGACAAGGGGAGCATCAGCCGCTGTGTCACTTGGCCATCGACCAGTTGCAGCTGGTGGAAGCTGCGCGACATGCCGAGGATCGCCACTTCGGGGTAGTTGACGATCGGCGTGAAGGCCGTCCCGCCGATGCCACCCAGGTTGGTGATCGTGAAGGTTCCGCCCTGCATGTCCTTGATCTCGAGCTTGCGGTTGCGCGCCTTCTCGGCCATTTCCGTCAGCTCGGCGGCGAGGTCGAGGATGCTCTTCTGATCGACGTTGCGGATGACGGGGACAACGAGGCCGTTGGGCGTGTCGACCGCGATCCCGATGTTGTAGTAGCTCTTGAGGATTACTTCCCCCCGGGCCATATCGATGCTCGAGTTGAAGTTGGGGAACGCCTTGAGGGCCGCGACCACTGCCTTCATCGCGACGGCGGTCATCGTCACCTTGGCACCCCCCTTGCCCACCGCTTCCTGGAACCGCTTGCGGGCGGCTTCCGTCTCGGTGATGTCGGCCAGGTCGTGCTGCGTCACATGCGGAATTAATTGCCATGCGGCGGCGAGGTTGTTCGCACTGGTCTTCTGCAGCTTGGTGAGGGACTGCGAAGTGACAGCGCCGTATTGCGAGAAATCGGGGAGGGGAGGAGCGACGATTCCGCCACCACCGCCACCCTGCTGGGCGGCATAGGCGCGAGCCACATCTTCCTGTGTGATGCGGCCACCCGGGCCGGTGCCACGCAGACGTTCGAGCTGCAAACCCAGTTCACGGGCCAGGCGACGTGTCGCGGGGCCGGCGGCGATCGGCAGATCGGAAGTCGATCGGGCCGGTGCGGTTGCCACGGCGGTCTGCGGTGCGGGCTTGGAAGGCGCCGGAGCAGCGGGTGCTGGCGACTTGGCCGGGGCGCCACCCGACGACGAACTGCCTGATGAAGCACTGGCGGCGGGAGCGGCGGGCTTCGCAGCGGCCCCGTTGCTCGCACCCGAGGCTTCGATCGTCAGCAATACCTGACCCGTCTTGACGGTGTCACCCGCCTTGACCAGCAGCTTCGAAATCTGGCCCGCGTGCGGGCAGGGCAACTCCATGACCGCCTTGTCGGTTTCCAGCTCCATGATGATCTTGCCGGCTTCGATCGTATCGCCGGCACTGACCAGGATCTGGGCCACATCGGCGCTGTCGATACCTTCCGCCAACTGGGGCAGCTTGAATTCAACACTCATGGAAGAGAACCCGCTTTCGCGCAAGGGTCAGTGGAGTAGCAATGGTCAGGATGGAAGCAATCGCTAGACTATATTTCGTCATGATTCGTCATGCTGGCGGCTTGGCACTAAGCCGTCGCGGGATCGACCTTCTCGGGATCGATGCCCAGTTCCTGGAGCACCTTCGGCAGGCGTTTGGCATCGAAGTGGCCCTCTTTGGCGAGAGCCGACAAGGCCGCGAAGGCGATGCATTCGGCATCGACTTCGAAGTGCCGACGGAGATTCTCGCGGGACTCGCTGCGGCCGAAACCGTCGCAGCCCAGCACTGTGTAGCGGCCCGGCATGTAGGGCCGGATCTGCTCGGCGACCAGCTGCACGTTCTCGCTGGCCGAGATGAACGGCCCGGTGACACCCGCGAGCGTCTGGTCGAGATAGCTCTGCTTCGGCTTCTTGTCGGGATGGAGCATGTTCCAGCGGGCCACGGACTGCGCGTTGCGCTTGAGTTCGTTGTAGCTGGTGACGCTCCAGGCATCGGCTTCGACGCCGTACTTCTCGGCGAGGATCTGCTTCGCCTTGAGGACGTACTGCATGATCGGGCCGCTCCCCATGAGCTGCGGGCGGTTGGCCCGCTTCTTGACGGTGACCGACGTATCGAGCGGATACATCCCGGCACAGATCATCTCCTGCGTCACCCCGGCGGGAATGGCAGGCATGAGGAACGTCCCGTCGTTGTAGACCGAGAGGTAGTAGAAGACATTCTCGTCTTCGGCATACATCCGGCGGCAACCGTCCTGGACGATGGCGGCCAGTTCGTAGCCGAAGGCGGGATCGTAGGCCAACAGGTTCGGCACGCTCGAAGCGATGAGCTGTGAGTGGCCGTCCTGATGCTGGAGACCTTCGCCGTTGAGCGAAATCCGGCCCGAGGTCCCCCCGCAGAGGAAGCCCTTGCAGCGCGAATCGCCCGCCAGCCAGATGAGGTCGCCCACGCGCTGGAAGCCGAACATTGAGTAGTAGACATAGAACGGAATCATGTTCAGGCCGACGTTGGCATAGGCCGTCCCCGCCGCCACGAACGAGGACATGGCCCCCGCTTCGTTGATCCCTTCCATGAGAATCTGGCCGTCTGTGTCTTCGCGATACCAGACCATCTGCCCGGCATCGACCGGCGTATACTGCTGGCCCTTGCTGCTGTAGATGCCAATTTGAGCGAAGAGAGGGTGCAACCCGAACGTCTGGGCCTCGTCGGGGATGATCGGGACGATCCGCTTGCCGATGTTCTTGTCCGTGCAGAGCCACTGGAGGATGCGGCCCAGCACCATCGTGGTTGACCAGTCCTTGCCGATGCTCGACTTGATCGCGTTCTGGAACTGATCGAACGTGGGAATCGTCAGCCGCTCGCTTGTCGGCTTACGAACAGGGAGCGACCCGCCGAGCGCCTGTCGGTGCTCGAGCATGTACTTGAGTTCGGGACTGGAGGCATCGGGCCGATAGAACTTGGCGGCCTTCGCCTCTTCATCCGAGAGGGGCAGTTCGAAGCGGGTGCGGAACTTGAGCAGATCCGCCTCCTCGAGCTTCTTCTGCTGGTGGGTGTTGTTCTTCCCTTCGGCCGCTTCACCCAGCCCGTAGCCCTTGATCGTGTGGGCAAGGATGACTGTGGGGACACCCTTGTGGTTCACAGCCGCATGGTAGGCAGTGTAGACCTTCTGGGCGTCGTGGCCGCCCCGGCGGAGCGCCTTGAGCTGATCGTCGCTCAGATGCTCTACGAGCTTGAGCAGTTCGGGATGCTTGCCGAAGAAGTCTTCGCGGATGTAGCTCCCCGATTCGACGACGTACTTCTGGGCCTGACCGTCGACGAGTTCGAGCATCCGCTTTTTGAGCAGACCCGATTCATCGGCGGCGAGGATCGGATCCCAATCGGCACCCCAGATGACCTTGAGGACGTTCCAACCGGCACCCCGGAAGAGACCTTCGAGTTCCTGGATGATCTTGCCGTTGCCGCGCACCGGGCCGTCGAGACGCTGCAGGTTGCAGTTGATGACCCAGGTGACATTGTCGAGATGCTCGCGGGCACCAAGGGTGATCGCGCCCAAAGTTTCGGGCTCATCGACTTCGCCGTCGCCGATGAAGCACCAGACGCGGGACTTGCTCGTGTCGAGCAGGCCGCGATGCTGCAGATACCGTAGGAAGCGGGCCTGATAGAGCGAACAGAGCGGCCCCAGACCCATCGAAACGGTGGGGAACTGCCAGAAATCGGGCATCAGCCACGGGTGAGGATAGGACGACAGGCCCTGGCCGCGCGGCAGTTCACGTCGGAAGTTCTTGAGGTGGCTTTCATCCAGCCGGCCTTCAACGAACGCACGGGAATAAACCCCCGGCGAAGCGTGCCCCTGGAAATAAACAAAGTCGCCAGGATGCGACTTGGTGGGAGCATGGAAGAAGTGGTTGAACCCGGTTTCTACCAGGCACGCCGACGACGCGAAGGTCGAAATGTGACCACCGACACCCGTCCCGCTGCGGGCAGCCTGCACCACCATCGCCATCGCGTTCCAGCGCACGATCGAACGGATCTTGCGCTCGATCTTGCGATCGCCCGGGTACTGCGGCTCGGCTTCCACGGGAATCGTGTTGATGTACGGCGTGGTGACACTCGATGTGCCACTCACTCCACGGACCGAGGCCCGCTGCTGAAGTTCCTGCAAGAGCGCCCGAACTTCATCCGGCCCGTAGCGGTGGAAGACATCGTCGAGCGATTCGTACCACTCGGCGAGTTCATCGGTGTCAAGGCCTACCGCCGGGAGCTCGCCCAATTCACCCTGAGACTCGGGCACGCCGTGACCATTCGATGCTGCGGAACGGCCCGTATCTGTCATCATACCCGCCATGTCTGTCGTACTCCCGCTTCGCGGCGGCGGCCCGCCCGCGAGGGGAGAGCCGACAGCGAATCGCTGGCTGTGGAATCAAATCAGGCGACGGGGCTGGCCCGCAACCCGAATGGGAAGGTGCGAAAGGCTTTTTGCAATCGTTTCCGTGAATCGTAACGGAGAGACGGGGGTCCGCACAGTCAGGAACGCGCAGCCCCCCACAAATTACGACCGTTACAAATTATGACGCTTGCCCGCTCTTCTGGCAAAGCTGCCAACTTCGCCGAATCTGTTCTTACGAACAGGCAAGCTCCCTTCACGCACCAAAGGCACTATACCGGCGCACACCGAAGTGAAACGCCAGCCGCACCATCACCCATAAGACCACGCACCATCCGGCCGCAATCAGGAGTTCGTTGAGCATCTCCTGATGCGAATACCGCTGGAGGGCGACCGCCGCCGGGAAATAGGCCAGATACTTGAAGGGGAGCCACTGGACGACCTGCCCGAAAGTCCCCGGCAGCCAATCGAGGGGAATCATGTGCCCGCTCAGAATGTAGTTGAGCAGCATGTAGACGAAGACCAACGAACTGACTTCCAGAAACCAGAACGAGCAAAGCCCCAAAAGGGTTTCGATCAGAAAGCCCAGAAGGAACGCCATCACCAGCGAGACGATCAGCGCACACCAGGTGGCGGCATCCGGCCAGCCGGGAAAATAGGCCCGGCACAGCCAGAAGACCAGGGCGAATGGACCGGCGGCGACCGCATAGTAGACCAGCTTATGCGCCGTGCGGTGCCAAAAGAGGAACTCGACCAGATCGACCGGCTGCGTGAGGAACTTCTTGATCGAGCCATCGCGGACATCCCGTGCGATGCCGGTCGTCAGCCCCGGCATGCTGCTGAACGCCCGGCCCAGCATCACCAGCAGGAAGTAGGCCACCATATCGGCATAGGTGTAGCTGTTGATCTTCTTGGTGTCTGCGGCCGAGTTGGCACCGAAGATCGCCCCCCAGAGGAAGATCTGCGTGATGATCGGCAGGAAGCGGATCAATGTGGCGAAGGCGAAATCGCCCCGATAGGCCAGCCGCTCTTCGATGCTCGTCCGCAAAATGAACCACCGCACCCGCCACGCCGCCGCCGAATCCGCGAGCCGGGAGGGCTTCAGAGCTTGGGGCGATTCCGGATATGTGGAAAGATCGGGTGTGACGGAAGACATGCACCGCTCCACTGGCAACATCAAGAGCCTGTTCAGAAAAGTAGTGTAGCGAGTTGAGTGGGGTGCCGCCGTGTGATGGCCGGCTTGGCCCACGATGGCTGCTCACGACCCGCGATAGCGATCTTTCGACCTTCGCTGCCAAGATTTGAAGCCTCTGCGCCAGCCGTTCGACTTCGACGAATCGGCACATTGTGAAGTTCATGAATTTTCAGCATCTGGCGGCTTCACATAGAACGTGCTATGCCTGCCAACTTCCAAAATTCAGTTTGCCGTTCTCCCGTCGTGATGATCTCCCTCAGCGGCTTCGGACTTCCCCTTTCAGCATGGCGACACTCCCCTCCACCGCCGCACCCCCTGTCGACCTGGGCCCGTCCGCTCCCGAGGATCCCTTCGGCCGCGTCGTGTTCGTCGATGGCCAAGGCACCAGGCTCCAGCGGGATCTGCTTCGCGGGACGGTGCTCGTCGGCTCCGCGCACGGCTGCAACCTCCGTTTGCGGGCCGCCGATGTCGCGGCTCAGCATTGCCTGATCTTCCGCGATCAACGGGGGCTGGCTGTCCGCGATCTGGGGAGTGCGGCGGGGACACTTCTCAACGGCCAGAGCGTCCGCGAGATGTGGCTGCGGGATGGCGACCGTCTGCAGGTCGGCGGGTTTGAACTGCTGGTCGAGTCAAACCTCGACGACCCCGCCCCCGTTGGCTGGAAACTCGAGGATTACCTGCTGGTCGAACTGCTCGGTTCCGGCGGGATGAGCTGGCTGTTCGGTGCCCGCCACGAAACGACAGGCCACAAGCGGGCCATCAAGCTCCTCCCCAGCAAGTACTCGCAGCGGATGTTCGACCACTTCGAACGGGAGGCGAAAGTCGGCATCGGGCTGGTTCATCCGCAGATCATCCGCACCGAGCGGATCGTCTCGTGGAGGCGGCACTGGTTCATCGTGCTCGAACTCTTCGAAGGGGCCAGCCTCGCGGAACTGGTCGAGTTGCATGGTCCCCTCCCCTGGCAACTGGCGTGTCATTTCATCCGGCAGGCGGCCCTGGGAGCCCACTATCTGCATGGGGCCGGGATCGTCCATCGCGATCTGAAGCCCGGCAACCTGCTGGTGGCGTACGACGGTAACCTCAAGATCATCGACTTCGGACTGGCCCTGCTTCAGGGAGAAGACCTCTCTCATGAACGGGTCGACGGGAAGAGCCAGATCCTCGGCACCGCCGACTACATCTCACCCGAGCAAACGCGCGACAGCGGGCAGATCGACGGACGGGCGGATGTCTACAGCCTGGGATGCGTCTTCTACTATTTGCTCACCGGGCAGCCGTTGTTCAGCCGATCGACGGTCTCCGAAAAAGTGAAGGCCCATCGTCAGGAGGCGCTTCCGCCCCTGGGCGACCTGCTCCCCGAGCTTCCCGCCGCACTCCGCGAAACATTGACATCCATGCTGGCGAAGAACGTCGATGACCGACCCGCGACGGCCCAGGTTGTGGCCGAGAAGCTCGCTGCATGGTCAGTCAGGCAGCCGGTCGACTTCGACTTTCCACAATTGCTCCGCGCCCGCTGGGTGCAGGCCCATCGGCGACTCAAGGAATGGGCCAACCGTCAGCAAAGTGTGCTGCTGGATGATTCAGCGGATGGACTGGGCGACAGCCCCATCCCGGGAGCGACCCCAGCACCTTCGGCCAACGGAGGCCGCCTGGTCGAACTGGCCATCTTCGATTCGATCCTGCGGGGACAATCTCCCGGCGTCCCCCGAATCGAAACCTGATGAAACCCGTCAGATCGCCAGCAGCTCATACACCCGGCGGTCGGTCAAGGTCTCGACTCGCAATTCCGCTCCGGTGAAGTCATGGGCTGCGGTGAATTCGTGCGGCACCGCGATAGCCCGCGTCCGGGCCAGGACCGCAGCCCGGGTTCCCGCCGCACTGTCCTCCAGCACGGCCATTCTTTCAGGCCGCACGCCGAAGGTGTTGGCCGCCTTCAGGTAGATCTCGGGATGGGGCTTTCCCTGAACCACATCCGCCGAGGTGAGGAAGAAGCGGAAATGCTTCGTCAGTCCCGATTGCTCGACCAGCGTTTCTGCATAGTCCCGAGGCGAAGAAGTCGTCACGGCACAGGGAATCCCCCGCGCGGCCAATGTTTCGAGCAGTTCGACTACCCCCGGCATGGGAGCCAGCTTCTCGCTGATCAGGGCGTGGTGGGCCTCGCGGGAGATCTCCAGCAGATGCATCGGATCGACATCGATCCCCAGGTAGTCGACCAGCAGGATGAACGATTCCATCGGCCGGCGGCCGATGATCACATCCATCACATCGCGGGTCATCCGCCGGTCGTACTTTCGCAGGACGGTGTCGCCCGCTTCGAAGAACAGATGCTCCGTGTTGAACATCGTCCCGTCGAGGTCGAAGCAGACCGCTTCCACACCACAACCCGTCAAGGACTTCCCAGCCACCGCTTCAACATCCGCCATGATTCCACTTCCAGCTCAAGAGAAACATCTGCCCATCGGACAGGATTTGCCCCTGAATGTTCGCAGATGAAGACCATCGTGGCGATGGAAGTTGAGCGAAATGCCGTTGGGAACAACTCATCCATACCTCTTCATGGGCCGGGATGAGCAGCCTGCCATTAGCGAGGTGGCGCGAGTTCGAGCGGCAGCTTCAATGTTTCCGTCTTCCGCTTCACCATGAAGTCGACCGTCTCGCCCGCCTTGAACTTCCTCAGGGCGAGGTCGAAGTCGTCGAGGTTGGTCACTTTGTGGGGACCGAGCTGGATCACCAGATCGCCCGCCTTCAAACCGGCCTTGTCGGCGGGGGAACCGGGGGCCGTACCGCTGATGGCGTAGCCCGGTTCCTGTACGCCGAAATCCGGGATCGTCCCCACATACGGCCGGTTGCCCGAACGCATGACGTTGGCCGAGCCTTTGACCTCCACATACTCGGGCCGGGCCTCCGAGTTGATGACCGCCTGCGCGACATCCGTCACCATCGCGGAGACGCGCGTCATGCCGTCGATCTCCAGCTTGTCGGTGTCGTCGGAGGGCCGGTGGTAATCCGGATGCAGACCCGTGAAGAAGTGGAGCACCGGGATTTTCTTCGTATAGAACGATGAATGGTCGCTCGGGCCGAAGCCTTCGGGCTTTTCGATCAGCTCGAAAGCCGGCCCCTTGTTGGCCTCGCGCACCCATTCCTCGAACTGCTTGGCGGTCTTCACTCCGAAGACTGTCAGCTTGTTCTCCTGGAGACGACCCACCATGTCCATGTTAAGCATGGCGACCGTCTTTTCGAGGGGGAAGATCGGCTCCTTGCAATAACGGGCCGATCCCAAAAGCCCCAGTTCCTCGCCCGTGAAGGCCATGAAGACCACCCGGCGGGCGGGCTTCTTCGGCTGCGAGGCCAAAAGGCGGGCCACTTCGATCAGCACTGCCGTCCCCGAGGCATTATCGTCGGCACCGTTGTGAATGTCTTTCGAACCGGGGGCCAGCGACCCGTTGCCACCCCGACCGACATGGTCGTAATGGGCACCGATCACCACCGTCTCGTCGGCCAGCGGCCCTTCGCCCTCGAGCACGCCGATCACGTTGTGCACATCGGCGCTTTGACGGATCACCGTCGTCTGCCCGATGGCCTTCCACCCGGTCAGCAACCGGCTGCGGGGCGTCATCGTGGCGTCGATCTCCTCGGCCAGTTCCACGGCATTGCCGGAACCCGTGCTGCGAAGCATCTGATTCAGGAACTCGAGCCGCACGTGAAACGCGGGGAGGCTCTCGCCATCCGTGGCGGCTGCATAGCCGAACGGCATCAGCTCATCGTTGGAAGCGGCCCCCGTGTCGCGGGCGCGGCGAAGAGCGGTCACCGCGTCCTTGAGTGTCGTCGTGCGGGCCGCGCGATCTTCCTCCGAAGCATCCGACAATTCCTCGGCGGCGGTCACCACCTTGGCCGCGGCCTTGTCGATCGCCGCTTGCTTGACGCGTTCCTTTTCGGCCAACGAATAGGGATCATTCACAAACAGCACGGCCACCGCCTTGTGCGACATCGCCGCGACGATCTTGCTCCGCAGATCCCCCTGACGACCGCCCCCCTTGGAGGGAGAGAACGGGCCGTCCTTTTGTCCCTGGCCCGGCGTGCGGCGGAAGCAGACGACCACTTTGCCCGCCACATCGATCCCGGCATAGTCGTCGTACTTGGCCTCCTTGTCTTCGAGGCCGTAACCCACGAAGGCGATCTCGCCTTCGAACTTTCCGCTGGTTCCGAAGGCGCCGACTTCAAAGTCGCGGCCCATCTCCAGCACCAATTCCTCCCCCTTGGGTGAAATCAGTTTGAGCGAATTCGGCTCGCCCAGCTTGGTGCCGGTGGGAAGCAAGAAGGTCTGGAACGCCCCGCCATTCACGCGGGTGACATCCAGACCCGCCTTGGCGAACTCCTGCCGGATGAACTCGGCCGCCTTGCTGAGACCCTCCGTCCCCACGCCGCGGCCTTCCATCTCGTCGCCCGCTAGGATGGTCACATCCTGCAAAATACGGGCTTTGGAACCTTCCGGCGTGATGGCCTCCGCCGCATGAGCTTCAGTCGCTCTGACCGGCAGCCAGCAAGTGGACAAGATTCCCATGGCGCAGAAAGCAAAGGCGAACGATCGGGTCGGCAGCCGCATGTTCATGAAAGAAACCTTGGCGGTGAGGGGCATCGATACCAGGGAGCGGCGAGCGGCGCGGAAATTCAGGAAACGTTGTGTTTGTACGAGCAGTCCCGATCAGGCGTTGGCGAGGAAGGCTTCGAGAACCAGTTCACCCATTTTCGTGGTCGAGACGGAAGGCCCGCCCCCCGCAATGTCGGCCGTCCGATGGCCGCGGGAAAGAACATGATCGACGGCCTTCTCGATGGCGACCGCTTCGGCTTCCAAGCCCAGCGAGTGCCGCAGCAGCATGGCGGAGGCCAGGAGCGTGGCGAGCGGATTGGCGATCCCCTTCCCCGCGATATCCGGGGCCGAGCCGTGGATCGGCTCGTAGAGGCCGGGGCCGGCTTCACCCAGCGACGCGGAGGGGAGCAGGCCCATCGAACCGGGCAGCATCGAACCTTCATCGGTGAGGATGTCGCCGAAGAGGTTCTCGGTCACCACTACGTCGAAGTTCTTGGGCTTCGAGATGAGATGCATCGCCATGGCATCGATGAGGACGTGTTCGGTCTGGATGTCGGGGAACTCCGCCTTCATCACGCGGTCGAACGTCTGCCGCCACAGCCGGGAGACTTCGAGCACGTTCGCCTTGTCGACGCTGGTCACCTTCTTGCGGCGGCCCCGCGCTGCGATCCCCGCCAGGCGGACGATCCGTTCGATCTCGTGAGTGCTGTAGATCATCGTGTTGAAGGCGGTCTCAGAACCGTCGGCGTTGGTCTTGCGACCCGATTCCCCGAAGTAGAGGCCGCCGGTCAGCTCGCGGAAGAAGAGGATATCGACCCCCGCGACGATCTCGGTCTTGAGTGGCGAGGCCTGCACGAGGTAGGGCGAGGCCTTGATGGGCCGGACGTTGGCGAACAGGCCCAGTTCCTTGCGGATCTTCAAGAGACCCGCTTCCGGACGCGTCTTGGCGTTGGGGTTGTCCCACTTCGGCCCGCCGACCGCCCCCAGCAGAATCGCTTGGCTGGCCCGGCAGAGGGCGAGGGTTTCGTCGGGCAGGGCTTCGCCGGTGGCATCGATGGCGCAGCCGCCGATCAATCCGCGAACGAAGGTGAACTCATGGTGGAACTTCTCCGCGACGGCGACCAGCAGCTTTTCCGCTTCCGCCACGACTTCAACACCAATTCCATCTCCGGGCAAAAGAGCGATCTGAGCGCGCACGGCAAAGCTTTCTCGAAGGGGTGGGACATGATCCAAGGCATATTGAGCATACGAATTCAACCCGGCGGCTGACAGCGTTCGCCGCGCGCTCTCACCAAATCTCCCACCTGTGGAAGCGATCACCTGCGGAACGAGTGTGGGCAGAAAAGACCGGCCCCCTTCCAGCCGGAGAAGTCGATACAATCGCTGAAATGGAAAACCGCCGAATTCTGACTTTTCTGTTGCCCAAAACTTCCTTCGATCCCACGAATCGGGCGGGTCGGGCGGTACAGGAGAGACGAGAACGGGGTTTGATGAGGTGCGGCCCCCGCCGAAACCTCGCTTCCGTGAGAGCCGAAAAAAACTGCAACTGCGTGATCACCTCGCCTCAACTGCTTTTCTGTCAAACACTAATGTCGATTGCTGTGCGGGCCTTGGAACAATTGGTTCCGCCCGCACTCCCGGAAGGTTGCCCACGCCGTGCTGATCATCGAATGGGACAAATCCCAACTGACCGCCCTCTCGACGGATGGAAATCTGTCCAAGGTGACGGCTTGGCCGGATGGCCAAAGGCCCACGGAGTTCGACAGCGGGCACGCCTCCTGGCTCAAAGGGGAGCTCGCCGAGTTCCTCTCCAAGGAGAAAAAGGTCACGCTCGTACTGCCGCGTGAAGACGCCATCCTCCGGCATCTCGAACTCCCCCCCACGCCCGACGACGAAGTGCTGGATGTCGTCCGGTTGCAGACCACCATGCGGTCTTCGGTCTCACTGGAGCAGGTGCTGCTCGACTATCTGCCGCTCAACGTCAAGCTCCCCCTGGTCGATGAACTGACCGCCAGCGGCAAGATGCGATCGATCACTGACGAGGAAGCCGCCGCTGCGGTGATCGCTCCTCCCAGCAACACGCTGCATGTGCTGGTCGCCACGATTTCTTCGATCCTGGTGGGCGAGATCCGCAAGTTGCTCGAGTCGGTAGGGTTCGACCTCGTGCAGGTGACCCTCTCCAGTTGCGGACATGCCAGCCTGTTGCGAGAAGCCCTCGGGCCGACCGCCCAGGCCGCCTTCGTGGTTGAACGCGAGGGGCGTGTCGAGACGACGGCCATCGCCGATGGTCAGTTGCTCTTCGCCCATTCGGCCCGTGTTCCGCATGGCGCGAAGAACGAGGCGGGTCTCGTGACCCCCCTGGCCATGGGTGCGGAGATTTCGCGGGGCCTGTTCGCCGCCCGCCGGATCGCTCCCGAGTTCCATCCCCGGCGGATCGTGATCTCTTCGCTATCATGTGCGGGCGAGACAGGCGTTGAACTAAAGGAGGCTCTGGCTTCGCAGTTCGAGTGCCAGGTCGAGGAAGCCCACGACATCCTCAAGCAGGCGCATCTGGGACCCGCCTTCTTCAAACTGGTGACCGACGACGCCTCGATCACCCGGCTGATCGGCTCCCTGGGTGTGGCCAGCGGCCTGCCGGAGCAGTGCCGCCTCGACTTCCTCCACCCCCGTAAACCAGCCGCCAAGCCCGATTACCGCCGGGTGAAGATCATCGCGGGATCCTCGGCGGCGCTGGTCGCCATGGCCGTGGCCCTCGGGTGGCAGAACGCCATCGTCACCGCCTTGGATGACGAACTTACGGCACTCAATGCCAGCAAAGTGGAAGCCGCCACAACAATCAAAGGCGGGGCGGGCGACCAGAAGATCTTCGCCGCCGTCGATGACTGGCAGAAACATGCCCCCCGCATTTCCACCGAGCTTGAGCGGCAGTCGAAAGTGCTGCCCAACACCGAGCGGCTTCTGTGGACGAGCTGGTCGATCACGGCTGGCGCGGGCGAAGTCTACGGGAAGATGCTGGCCTCGGGACTGGCCAAAACCGGTGTCGATGTCACCGAGCTCGGCAACCGTATGGCGGAAAGCAAGCAGTACCGCATCGTCCCTCGCGAGCTGGCCAGTCTCAGCAAGGATCCCGATTACAAACAACGTTTCGAGGTCGATGCGACACTCCTGCCCCCCGCACCACCACCCAAGGTCGATCCCAAGAAAAATCCCGCCGCTCCGGTGACTCCGGCTTCCCCGAAGGCGGGTGTGGCGGACAACGAGGGTGTAAGTGCCGATAGTGCAGCGGCGGATTCCCAACACGCCGTACCCCGCGAGACAGCGGCTGTTCCCGCAAATGCTACCATCGATGGGGATTCGACTCCTCTGGAAAGAGGCCGGGCATGAACACCCGCGAACGCAATCTCATCATCAGTCTCGGTGGCAGTGCCCTCCTGTTCGTCGCCTACTCGTACGTCCTTCCGGCCTTCACGGAACCGATCACCGAACGGCGGGACAAGATCGCCCAGTTGAACGGGGCGATCGAAACCGACAACATGGCCATCATGCAGCTGTTGAAGGATCGCAAGCAGTTGGGCCAGTGGAAGGCGATCTCGCTTCCCGCCGATCCCCCCAACACCAAGCGGCCGGATGCTCTCAACGCCCAAAGGCTCTACCTCAACTGGCTGGCTGGACTCGCCGAGAAGAGCCAACTCAAGGGGGTGCGGATATCCCCCGAGCGCCGTCAGACCAAGCCGAATCTCTACATCAGTGTGAGTGTCTCGCTCACCGGCGAAGGGACGGCGGCGCAGGTCGCCGATTTCCTCGCGCGGATCGAATTGTCGCCGCTGCTGCACCGGGTGAACCGGGTGCGCATCGAATCGACTGAACTGACCGGGAATCCCCCCTTCAAGATCGATATCGAACTGGAAGGGATTGTCTTCCCGGAAACCAAGCCCAGAAACACCCTCTTCCCCGAGACCACTCTCAAGACCGCCCTCACGGCCAATGCGAAAGAGTTGACCGTCGCCGATCCCCTGGCGATCCGCGTGCCGACACCCTTCGATGTCCTGCTCGGGACGGAGCGTGTCGCGGTCACAGCCGTCAACACCACCACCGGCGTTTGGAAGATCGAACGCGAGGCGTTCGCGATGGCCCATTCCGCCGGGACTTCCGTGCAGATTCCGCCCGGGCCGCCGACACCCGTCCTCCTGGCCAAAGCCAACGAGATCCAGAGCCACTGGCGGTTCCTCAAGCCCGTGCCGCCCGCCAAATACGATCCCCGCATCGAGACCAAGGGCGAAGCGGTGCTGCTGACAGGGACACCCATCAAGCAAAGCCTGGAACTCAAAGGGACGGCCGGCACCAATCCCGTGATCCGCATGTCGGGGACGTGGCCGGAAGGATTGTCATACGATCCTCAATCGAAGGCCATCGTGGGTCAGCTTCCGCGTCGGGAACCCGGCGACGCCAGCCGCTCGAATGAAATGAAGCTGGGCTTCGATGTGGTCGCCGAGGGGGATGATTACCCCACGGTGGAGCGGACGGTGCGATTCACCATCAAGGATCCGAACACTGCTCCCGAAATCGCGCCGCTGCCAAAGATTCCTGTGGCGGTGGCGGGCCGGGTGTGGAAACTTCAGCCCCAGGCCAAAGACAAGGAAACACCGCGCGAGAAGCTCCGCTGGTCGGCGGTCTCGCTGATCGAAGGGATGATCCTCGATCCCGCCACCGGCAAAGTCGAGTGGACCCCCACCGCAGCCGTCGAACCCGGCACGAAATTGATTGAACTGCGGGTGGCGGACGACTCCTCGCCCGCTCTCGCCGCCAATCAGGTTTACAGCTTTGAACTCGTGGACGATCTCCCGGAGTTCACTTTCTTGATCGCAATCATCGAAGGGAATCCTGCCCCAGGCCAGTCCCCCTCCGCATTGAACGCCACGGTCTCCGTGACGGGGGAAACACCCGCCAGTTCACCGCCCACGACGGGGCCTTCAAAGCCGGCCACCGGAAGCGAAGTCTGGTTCTTCGACCGCATCCAGAATCGAAAACTGGTGGTCCTTCCCGGCGTCCCCCAGCAAGTGGGCGACCTCGATTTCATCATCGATGAAGTCGGCCCGCAGCATGTCGTCCTGCTGATCGAAGGCCAGCGCCAGCGGTTGGAGATCGGCAAAAACCTCCGGCAGATGACACCCGTCGAGACCAAGTGACATCGCACGATTCGTGGAAGTGTGTCGGTTGGCGAAACACCTTTCGGGTTCAAGCGAGAATGCCTGACCCCGGCCATCCCTCATTGATTCCAACGACCGATCAGTTCCACTCGGGATTGTGCTCAGCCAGGCCGATGATCTGCTCGAGTCGAGCCAGTCGGTTCCTGGCTTCATCGAGTTGCGGTCGGGCCTGGCCCCGCTCGAAGTGGCGGATCGCTTTTTTCAGGCGGCGGCGGGCGCGGTGATGTTCGCCGTGCACCTGGCAGAGCGTCGCCACATGGAGTTGATCCAGTCCCATCCCCAGTTGATCCCCCGCCGCGCGGTGGTTCCGCCAGGCCAGCCTGAGCCGCGAGAACGTTTCATCGGCGTCGCCATTCATCATGGCCACCAGAGCCAGCGTGCCCCAGTCGGCACCCGCTTCGTCCGGGGTGTTCGCAGCGAGTGAGTTGCCGTCTTCCGCCTGCAGACTGAGCGCCGCCTGGGCCAGTTGATCGGCCAGCGGAACCCGGCCCGAAACCAGCGCATCCAACGAAAGATTCGAGAGGTCGAAGGCATCCGACGACTCGCTCGACAGGATCGCCAACTCCTGGAAGCGGCGGGCACTGGTGAAATCGCCCACCTGGCGATAAACGCCCGCCAGCAAACTGGCGGCCCGGGACTGCGTGCGGCGGCAGGCGAGTTCGTTGGCGAAGTCCTGCAGCTGACAGGCGTAGCCCATCGCCTCCCGCAAATCGCCACCCCTCAGCGAGATGACCGCCAACAATTCCAGGCATTCAAACGGAGCCACCTCAGCGTCGCAAAGACCATTGATAAGCAACTCAGCCCGATCCAATTCCCCTTCGAGAATCGCCTGCCGGGCCTCGGTCAACTCGCTGATCACCCACGCGGACTCAGTCGCCTCTTCGCCATTCGTGCCATCACCACCGGCCGGATCGGACTCGAAAGCCCAATCGCCTGAGGAAGATTCATCCGACGAGAAATCGTCTGGCCAGAAAACCATGAGAGCCGTCCTTCTTTTCATCAGCCCAATGAAATGAAGACGAGCATCCTGGGTTCAACGGTATGGCGGGTGTTGAGCCAAGGGGGTGGATGCAGGGAACCTGAGGAGCTTCAGTCTTGCCGAACATTCCGGACGTTTCAATAGCACTCAGTCTTCCGGAAGCCCTTATTTTACCGAAAAATCGGAATTTTACAGTTTGTATACTTTTGGAAACGTCGTCTGAAACCACTGCCGTGGAACACCGCCGGGATGTCTTCAAGCGATGTCGCAGGCTGGAGATGCGCTCGTTTCCATAGGAAGTTTGGCAAATGCCTGTTAGATTGACCATTTGTGCCCCGCCCGGGCATCCCGCGACTTCGGGAGTCCAGCTCCCCAATTCATCATTCCCCAGCACCATTGTGGTGGGCGGTCTTCCCGTGGATGGCCTCTCACCCAGTGATCACTTTGCAGCAAATGGGTCATCCGTCACACGGATTCACCCTTGGATAAACCGACGATTGACTCCAGCACCTTGATTCCGCATGAAGCCGGCGATCGGGGCGCGACAAGGAAGGAAGACATTCATGGCCACCGATCTCTATCAGCCGTGCCCCTGCGGCAGCGGAAAAAAGCTCAAGTTCTGCTGCGCCCCCATCTCCGACGACATGGCCCGCGTCGAACGGCTGATCTCCGATGGCCAGTTCCGTCCGGCGATCACTGCACTCGAATCGATCGACAAGAAGGTCGCCGCCGACACCCCCAGCCATGCCTGGGTGACAACCACCAAGTCGACCGTCCATTTGCAGATGGAACGACCCGACCTGGCCCGCGACGAACTCAAGACACTCCTTGAGACGCATACCGACAACGACTACGCCTTCTGCCTCTACGCCATGGCCTCGCTGGCAACCGACAGCTACGAACCTTCCCGCAAGATCATCCAGAAGGCCTTCTTCCGCTGCACGCGCAAGTACCCGGCCATGTGCAGCCATCTGGCCATCGGCATCGCCACGGTGATGATGTCCCGCAGTGCCTGGATGGCGACCCGCGAAGCGATGTCGCTCGCACTGCGTCTGGCTTCCGAGGAGGAGCGGCAGGACGTCTTCGTCCGCCTCCTCCAGATCGACAACAACCCGCAGATCCCCTGGCCGCTGCGCGGTGCCCACCACCTGCCCGAGTTCACGGGAACCGAAGAGCAGGAGAAGGAATACAAGAAGGGTCAGAAGTTCGTGCACATCGGCTGCTTCGAAGCCGCCGCCGACACGTTCGCCGCCCTTTCCCGCCAGCTTCCCGAAGCCGCCAGCGTGGCCCATGCCGCCGCCTTGTGCCGGGCCTGGGATGGCAACGAGGCCGAAGCCGCCGCCTTCTTCCATCAGGCTGCGAAGCTGTATGCCGATCGACCCCGGGCCGTCGAATGCGAAACCTTGGCCCAGTTGCTCCAAATCAGCGCGAGTGCCGACGAACCCAACCTGGTGCGTCATGAGTTCCAGATCTCCTCGGTTTCGCGCCTGCTGACGGCCCTCGATCAGCACGATCGCCTCAACCGCGAAGAGCGGGATTTCTCCCGTGTCTCGGTTCCTCCCGTCGCCGTCTTCCAGATCTATGACCGCAGCCTGAAGGATGTCCTCCTGGGCGAGGGAATCCCCACACCCGAGCAGCTTCCCGCCTCGATTGGCGAGATCCACATTTTCGATGCGGCCGCCGATGGTTCGTCGCCTGCGATCGCGGGTCTGGTCAGCTATGCTGGCGAGGAGATGGATGCGGCCGTCGCGCTGCTCAAGGCCGCCTCCGGCGATCTGCTCACCAGCACCGATGAAACCGCCCAGCCGGTCGCGGGAGTGCCCGATCAATGGGTCGAACTTCAGCGGCAGCATTACTTCCCCAAGCGTCTCACCCCCACGCAGGTGCGGGAACTCGACGAGAAGCTCTTCCAGTGGAAGCTCGATCACAAGTGGGCCAATTCGCCCGCCGCCGGTCTAGCTGGAAAGTCGCCCCGGGAAGCAGCAAAGGATGCCGCGCTTAACATCCCCGTGACGGCCGCCATTTTCGTGCTGGACGCCTTCGCCGCCCAAGTGCGAAAGCTGCTCGATATTGGCAAGGTATTCACCGAACTGGGTGTCGAACCCTTGCCCAAACTGGAAGTGACCACCGAGACGCCGCTGTCGAATCTTTCGGTGATCGACTTCCAGCGTCTGCCCGTGACGAAGCTCTCGGATGAGCAGCTCAAGCTCGCCTTCAACCGGGCGCTGCTGATCCAGCATCCGCAGTTCCTCTATGAAGTCGAAGTCGAGATCACCCGGCGTCCCGAGCCTCTGGAGAAGGTCGACAAGGTCAAGCTCTACCGCTCGTTGGGCGAGATGGAGATCCTTCGCAACAACTTCGAAGGGGCGCTCCACTGGATCGCCGAGGAACGCAAGCTCCCGGTTCCCGAAGGAGCCACCGAGTTCTCGTTCACGCTCCAGCACGACATGTATGAACTCAACCTCCGGGCGATGGCCCCCGAAGTTCCCGGCTACGATGAACTCGTCCACAAGTTCGTCAGCTACTACCTCCCCAAGCTGCCGCAACTCCGCGAGTTCCTGGAAACGGTTTCGACCCTCTCCGGCAAGCCGCTCCCCGGCCTAACGGCTTCGGGTCTCGTCACCTCCGCAAGTCCGGCCGCCGCCGGCGGCTTATGGACCCCCGATCAACCCGCCGCCGCGACATCTTCGGGCAGCGGATTGTGGATTCCAGGGAATTGATAGGATTAACTGGCTCTAGGTTGCCCAGCCGCAAGCTGGCTGGGCAACCTACGCCAACTTGGCCAACTTCCCTTGGCACTCATGGGAGCCAAGGGAGTCGGTCGATGGCCGACTGGCGGATGCCGTGGAAGTAGATGTCGCGATCCGAGGCGACGAACCGGCCCGTGGGGAATTCGTCGAGATCGGAGATGGTCACCTTCCCCTTGCCCGCCACGGGTGACGAAGCAGCCGCACCGCCCACGATCTTGGGGGCCACATAGGTGTGGACCTCGTCGATCAGATCCTGGTCAAAGAACGATCCCAGGAGTCGGGCTCCCCCTTCGACCAGCACGTGCGACCAGCCCTCTGCCGCCATTTTGCGGAGCAGGCTGTCGAGGCAGGGATGATGGGAAAGGCCCGTGTCGTTTGGCCCGCACTCCAAGGCCCAGACCTGGCAGCCCGAAGCTTCCAGCCGCGTGCGACGAGCCTCCCAATCGCTCTCCCGCTCGCCCAGTCCGATGCTCTCCGGGCTGACGGTCGCGACGATCGTGGGGGTTTGCCGCGCGGTTTGAACCAGTTGCGAATGCGGGCTGAGCGATAACCGCGAATCGACCACGACCCGCGCGGGTGTCCGGCACGGGCCTGTCCAATCGTCGGGCAGCCGCACGGTCAGCCGCGGATCGTCGGCGAGCACCGTCCCCATTCCGACGATAATGGCATCCATCCTCCCCCGCAGTTCGTGGACGCGCCGCCTGGAAGCTTCGCCGGAGATCCATTGGGAGTGCCCGGTCTTCGACGAGATCTTGCCGTCGAGCGTCATCGCCCACTTGGCATGCACCCACGGCTTCCCGGCACATTGAAAGGAAACGAACGGTGCCAAGAGTTCCCTGGCCGCCGCCTGCTCCAGCCCCACATTCACCGTGAGGCCCGCCTCTTTCAGGCGTTCGATCCCCTTTCCGGAAACGTGGGGGGCCGGATCGATGACAGCTGTTTCCACATGAGTGATCCCGGCGGCGATCAGCGCGTCGGCGCAGGGAGGCGTCTTCCCGAAGTGCGCGCAAGGTTCCAGCGTCGTGTAGATCGTCGCGCCGCGGGCCTTCTCGCCCGCCATGGCCAACGCATGGACTTCCGCATGCGGCCCGCCAAAGTTGCGGTGCCACCCCTCGCCCAGTAGTTCCAGTTCATGATTGACGACGACAGCCCCCACTGCCGGGTTGGGTTCGACAAACCCCACTCCCCGCTTCGCCAAGTCGAGGGCATATCGCATGACGGCCACTGGTGATTCAAACTTCATGGAAGACCTCGAAACGTAGGGCAGGCTCCCGCCTGCCGAAGCCGCATGACTTGAAGCAACGTCTTGAATCTGGGAGCCAGCCCACCCCGCACTGCCAAGTCTACACCGGATCATCGCCGAAGTGCGGGGGCTTGAGAATGAACTCCTTCAAGTCGAGCTTGCCCGATTGTTCCGCCTCCATGAGTTGCAGGCGCTGCTCGAGGCGCGACAACCGCATCTCCAGTTCCGGGTGGGTCTGCGCCAATTTCAACACCCGCTTCGGGCGCGGTACGGCCGGATAACCGAGCTGCCTTTGCAGCGCGGCGAAAAAGTAGAGCGGATCCTTCCCGTGGTTGGCTTTGGCGATCCGTCCCGCCGATTCGTCGAAGAGGATCTCGTCGCCCGTCGGCACGTGCGGTTGGGGACGTTCCGGATCCTCCACACTCGGTGCGCCGTCGTCATCCGCTCGCGCGGAGATCCGTTGCGCCGCCTGCTGTTCGCGCAACCGGGCCGCCAGCTCCGAACGGTGGTACACCAGATCGGCGAAATCGACTGTCCCCAGGAGCGAACGCAGCCGCTTGATCCAGATGCGCCACGCCTCGTGGTACATGGGATCGGCGGCGATCGCTTCCAGCCCCTTGTCGTAGCCCAACCGGTTGCGCGCGAGCGATTCAAACTGATAGATGAACAGTCCTGAAGCCAACGGCTCGCGCGATTTGTAATCGGCTTCGCGCTCCAGGATCTCCAGTGCCAGCCGCTGGTCGAAGCGCGTCCCCTCGTCCTCTGCCTGCTCGATGACGAAGGCCTGGAACGGCGTGAAGTAGTGGCCGAGCTGTTTCATCCCCGAATGGATCACGCCGCTGTGCAGCAACTCGGTGCGCAGATGATTGACGGCAATCGGCAGCCGGGTCGAGGCGAGGAGTTCATCCTGGAGCGAAAGGAGGATCTCCTGCGTCGGAAAGTCATCCCCCAGACGTTCGCGGAACGTCCTGAAGAAGTGCGTCTGCTCGATGTATTCTTCCCGGGCCAGCCGTACGGGCATGATGGGATCGCATCGCGTCAGGAGGTGGGGGTGTCGCGGGAATCGTCGCTGTCGGCATGATCTTGGGTTGCGACTGAACTCTCTTCCGCCGCAGCCGAAGTCTCGTCCCGGGAGAGATCGGCATGGATGTTCCGGAGGGCGAAATCCCATTCCATCCACATCCGCATCACCGACCATAGGCTCCGCATCCGCATGAGCTGGGCCTTGGGAAGCTGGGCGGATTGCGTCAACCAGGTCTGGGCGGCAGCCGTCAATCCCCAGAGGGCGGCCAGCTGCTTGCAGATGCCGTCGGCGGAGAGATCGGGCGAGGCGTCATCGCCCGTTAACCCCGCCTCATAGGCCAGCTTGAACAGTTGGAACAACTCGCGATGGTAGGGGTCGATCTCCAGCGGGCGGGTTTGCGATTCAGCCTGCTGGATCAGCCGGTCGATCTCGCCCAGGATCTTCTGCGCGAACATGTCTGCCACCGCTGTCGTCATCCTGCCCGATCCATTTCATCGCTGTAGGTCGATCGTCCCCGTGTATTTCTCCCCTGTAGCGTCTCAGCAGGCCGATCACGCGTCAAGCCGCGCCTTGGGATTCGGCAACCACCTCTGGCTCGCCGCTGGCGCCTGGTGAAACTGTCCTCGCGAAGGGAACTCCCGTACCATTCGAAGTGGTGTTCGCCCACCGCGAACGACTCGTCCTCCCCACCGGTTGCCCGGGAAGCTGTCGATGCCCCATTTCACCACCACCCGGCGGATCGAGTTCTGCGAAACAGACATGGCGGGGATCGTCCATTTCGCGAACTACTACCGCTACATGGAGCAGGCGGAGCACGAGCTGTTCCGCTCGCTGGGCCTGAAGATCGCCGGCAAGACGGTCGAAGGGATCGATGTCGGCTGGCCGCGTGTGGCCGCCAAGTGCGAGTACCGGGCCCCCGCCCGCTATGACGACGTGATCACCATCGATCTGACGATCGTCAAACAATCCACCCGCTCCTTGACGATCGAGTACCAATTCTCGCGCGAAGGGCAGCCCCTCGCCAAAGGGGAAATGACGACCGTCTGCTGTACGATGCAGGGGGGCACGATGAAGGCGATCGAGATCCCTCCTTCCTACGTGGCCGGTCTGGCCAGTCTCACAAGCTGATCGGCGGGTTCGGTGAGTGGCACGGGCCGGTGGGTGGCGCGGAATCGGGAAGGCCGGCTCGAAGAGTTCAGGGAGGGTTGCCGCATTGGACGCAGATCTCTTTTCCGCACAGGTTTCATCGCCAGACGCCGCTTCCATCATAACGGCGCCCGATGCGACAGCGATCCCCCTTCCTGAATCGGGACTCGCCCGCCTGCAACAGCAGCTCAATCCGGAACAACTGGCCGCCGCGCGGTTTGGCGACGCGCCGCTGCTCATCATTGCCGGTGCCGGGACGGGGAAGACGACGACGCTGGTGCACCGCGTGGCGCAGCTCATCGCCTCGGGGATCGATCCCGGCGAGATCCTGTTGCTGACGTTCACCCGCCGTGCCGCCGCCGAGATGATCCGCCGGGTCGACCAGCTCCTCTCGCATGTCACAAAAACGCCCGCCTCGATGAAGTTCCACGGGCGCAAAGTGGTCGGCGGCACCTTCCACGCCGTCGCCACGAGGCACCTTCGCGAGTTCGGCCAGTATGTCGGCCTCGATGCCGATTTCACGATCCTCGATCGCAGCGACTCCGAAGATCTGATGAATGAACTCCGGGCCGAGATCGACATCGCCCACAAGGAGAAGCGGTTCCCCCTCAAGGGAACCTGCATCGACATCTATTCCCGCTGCGTGAACACCCGCCAGCCCTTGAGCACCGTCCTCAAGGAGACCTTCCCCTGGTGTGTCGAGCATGAGGCGGGGCTGAAGTCGCTGTTCCAGCTCTTCACCCAGCGCAAGGAAGACCAGCGGATCCTCGATTACGACGACCTGCTCCTCTTCTGGCTGGCACTTCTCGCCGACAGCCCCGCCGCCGAACTCCTCAGACAGCGTTACAAGGCAGTGCTGGTCGACGAATACCAGGACACCAACGCCCTCCAGGGGGAGATCGTCCGCGCGCTGCGGCCCGATGGCCGGGGCCTGACTGTCGTGGGGGATGACGCCCAGTCGATCTATTCCTTCCGGGCCGCGACGATCGAGAACATCCTGCGGTTCGACCAGGAGTTCCCGAACACCCAGGTGCTGACCCTTTCCCAGAACTACCGCAGCACGCCCGAGATCCTCGAGGCGAGCAACCTCGTCATGTCGCTCGCCACGGAGGGCCGCCGGAAGAAACTCTGGACAAGCCGGCCTCCCCAGGGAAAGCCGCAACTGGTCAATTGCCGGGATGACAACGAACAGAGCACGCTCGTCGCCGACCGCATCCTGGAACTGCGGGAGACGGGTGTTTCATTGAAGGGGCAGGCCGTTCTCTTCCGCGCGTCCCATCACAGTGCGACGTTGGAGATCGAGCTCTCCCGCCGGAACATTCCGTTCGTCAAGTTCGGAGGACTGAAGTTTGTCGAGTCGGCACATGTGAAGGATGCGATGGCCCTTTTGAGGCTGGCGGAAAATCCCCGCGATTCGGTCTCGGCCCTGCGTGTGCTGCTGCTGCTCCCCGGCATCGGCCCGAAGACCGCCCGCCAACTGACGGAACGGCTGGGAACGGGAGCCGGTGCCTTCGAGCCGTGGCGCGAGCATCAACCCGCCGCCGCCACGCAGCTCCACTGGCCGGTCTTCGTGGCACTGCTGCGAACCTTGGTCAAAGGGGGGCAGACGTCCGTGCCGCTGCCACTCCAGCTGGCGCAAGTGCGGCAGTTCCTGGCACCACTGTTGGAGCAGAAGTACGACCACGCGCCCGCTAGGCTGCGTGATCTCGAACAGCTGGAAGTGGTGGCTTCGAGGTTCGAATCCCGCAGCCAGTTCCTGACGGAACTCACCCTCGACCCGCCCACTTCGACGCAGGACTTCGCCCAGGATCCACTGCTGGATGAAGATTGGATCACGCTCAGCACGATCCATTCGGCCAAAGGTCTGGAGTGGGATGCGGTCTACGTGCTGCACGCGGCGGACGGCAACATCCCCTCGGATATCGCCACCCGGAACCCGCGCGAGATCGAGGAGGAACGCCGGTTGTTCTACGTGGCCCTCACTCGCGCGAAGACGCACCTGCACGTCTACCACCCGCAGCGGTATTACTTCCACGGTCGCAACCAATCGGATCGCCACAGCTATTCGCAGAGGACGCGCTTCCTGCCGGACGACATCCTCTCCGCATGGGAGCTGGTCGTCCCGCGATCCCCCGGCGCGATGCCCTCCGGCCCCGTGGAAAACGGCCTCACCACCGCCGACGTCCGCAAGAAGATTGGCCGCATGTGGGAGTGACCACGCCGTGCCTTCTCCAACGGGGAAAAGCATTCCCGACGCGCCGTATCGCGGAGATCGAAACAGCGGGTACACTTGAGAGACGGGTCCAACCGGGTGAACCGTGCCCATCATCGTATCTGGCAGGATTCCTCCATGCGGCTTGCGACTTCGACTCTGGCGGCCTTGGCACTGCTCGTGTCCCCCACCGGTTTCCGGCAGGGAGTGCACGCCGGTGAGACCGTGGTCATCCGCTCAGCCCAGGTGACAGTCGCCGAGCAGCTGGAGATCCCGGCTCTCGAGTCGGGGACACTGTTGGAGTGCCTGTTCCGCGAAGGGGATGTTGTCGAAGAGGGCCAGAAGATTGGCCAGATCGATGATCAGGTCGCCCGCCTGGCTGCCGCCAAAGCGCAGGCGGAATTCGCGCTGGCGACAGCACTCGTTGAGAGCGACCTCAAAATCCGCTTCGCCCGCAAAAGTGCCGAGGTCGCCAAGGCCGAACTCAACCGCTCGCTCGATTCGGTCGCGCGCTACCCCAAGAGTGTCTCGCAGACCGAGCTCGATCGGCTCGAGCTGGCGGCCCAGAAGGCAGAACTCGAAATCGAGCAGGCGGAATTCGACCAGCGGCAACTCGTCTTGCAGCGTGAGATCAAGGGACGCGAATTATCCGCCGCCGAGCTGATGGTGGGCCGTCGTCAGATCACCTCACCCCTTTCAGGGACGATCGTCCTCTGGAAGAAGCAGCGGGGTGAGTGGGTCGAATCGGGCGCACCCGTGGTGCGCGTACTGCGGCTGGATCCTCTCCGCATCGACACCTTCCTGCCCGCCGCCCAGGCCCGTCAATTGCAAGCCGGACAATCCATCCGCTTTCAACCTCATTCCGGTTTGAAAGCGGTTCCACCGAAAGCGCCTCCACAAACTCAGACCGGAGCAAACCCACCTTCTCCCATCGAAGGGAAGATCAGCTTCATCAGCCCGGAAGTCGATCCCGTGGGCCAGCAGGTGAGAATCTGGATCGAGTTGCCCAACCCGGAACTCCAACTCCGTCCCGGCGACCGCGGCGAAGTCACCCTCGAAATCGAAACGGCGGAAAAAACAGCCGCCACAAATTCCCGATAGAGCCTTTCACCCGCAACGACACTCCCAACAGGCATGTCGTCGGAAGCGTTTTCAGCCCGCCAGTCGCATACCGCGCACCAAGCTTCATCGAGTGCTTGACAGCTTTGCCAGTCCCATCGCACACTGCTGCGAAAGTTGAACTTCCCGGCACGCGCATCCTCTCATGCCTGCGATTGTCACCCCCGATCGATCCCCAAGGAGTCGCGTATGTCAGCGGCATGGAAGCCAAGTCTCGCTGCCACCCTCCCGCCCACCGGTCGTGTCTGGTGGAACTGGCCGAGCAAGATCGTCGCCTGTCTCTTTGCAAGCATCGCCTTCACCAGTTGGTGTGTCGCAGCGGATGAGGCTTCGCCGCCGAAGTTCCATGTCTATTTCGGCACCTACACCTCGGGCACGAGCGAAGGGATCTATCGTTCGACGTTCGATTCGGGGAGTGGATCGCTCGGCACGCCGGAACTGGTGGCGAAGGTGAAGAATCCTTCGTTCTTGGCGCTGCATCCGTCGAAGCCGATGCTGTATTGCGTGAGCGAGGTGGCGGAACCTTTGCCGGGGGGCGAAGGGGGTCAGCCGACGGGGGCCGTCGTTGCTTTTTCGAAGAACGCCAAGACGGGGGAACTCAAGGAGTTGGGTTGGAAGTCTTCGGGGGGGGCGGGGCCTTGCCACCTTTCGATCGACCTGGCGGGGAGTGCCGTTTTCGTGGCGAACTACGGGGGTGGTTCGGTCGCTTCGCTGCCCCTCGACGCGGAAGGTCTGCCCGCGAAGCCGGTGTCGATCCAGGTGCATGAGGGATCGAGCATCAACAAGCAGCGGCAGCAGCAGCCTCACGCCCATTCGATCAACCTCGACCCGTCGAACCGTTACGCCTTCGCGGCGGATCTGGGCTGCGACAAGATCTTCATCTATCAGTTCGATCCCGCGACGAGGAAGCTCAAACCGCACGAGATTCCGTTCGCGCCGGTGGCGGCGGGTTCCGGTCCGCGGCATTTCGCCTTCCACCCCACGGGTCGGTTCGCGTATGTCATCAACGAATTGACCTCGACGGTGACCGCCTTCAAGTTCGATGCGACCAAGGGGGATCTGGAACCGATCCAAACGGTCTCGACATTGCCGAAAGAGGCCAGCGCGGCGGGGAACTCGACGGCCGAGATCGTGGTGCATCCTGCGGGAGGTTGGCTGGTGGGATCGAACCGCGGCCACGACAGCCTGGCCCTGTTCAGTATCAAGCCCGAGACGGGCGAATTGACTTTGACAGCGAACGTCCCGGCGGGAGGCAAGACGCCGCGGAACTTCGCGTTCGACCCGACGGGGAAGTGGCTGATCGCGGCCCATCAGGGGAGCAATTCGGTGCAGGTCTTCGCGTTCGACGCCGCCACGGGGACGCTGACTCCCCAGGGGGAGCCGGTGGCCATCGGCGCGCCGGTGTGCGTGCGGTTCTCGCCAATCCAGGCCAATTAGTGGCCATGCCCAAGGCGCGGCGCGGTGTCCTCAAGTCAGGCGGGGTTGGTTCAGCGAAACAGCCAGAGGAACATGGTGGCGATCAGCAATCCGACGATGACGTAGACCCACCAGTTGCGCGTTGCGGAACTCCAGCGGCGGGTCATGTATTCGCCGCAGATCGCGCATTGCACGGAGTCCTCGTAGACTTCGGCACCGCAATGCGGGCAGGTGGTGAATTCGGGCTCTTCGTCGTCGACGGCGTCGTAGGTGTCGTCGTCCTCGGACCAGTCCTTGGGCTTCTTTCCCTTCTTCCACCAATCGTCGTCGTCCTGGACAAAGCTCATGGCGATCCCGGTTTTCGCTGGAGGGAGGAGTGGCTCGCTTCAGTATGCTGAGAATTGGCAATGAAACCAGTCCTGGAGGCCTGTCGCGCCGAGAGTCCGGGTGGGCAGTGTCGACGAACGTAGCGGAGGACCAACCTTGAACCTGTTCGGCTTTCCCATCGACTGGGGATTGGCGCTCCAGATCGGCATTCCGGCAGTGATGGTGCTTATCGGATCGATCTCGTTGATCAACTCGATCGTCCAGAGGATGCACCACCAGACAGCCGAAGGGGAGGTCGTCCGGCAGGTGACGCATCGGGATAGCGACGGTGACTTGTTAACCAAAAGTATCGTACGGTTTGAGACCGACGAAGGCTGGCACGAGGTTGAGGATCAAATGGCCTTCCGCCCGCCAGCCCACAAGATCGGGCAGCTGGTGACGATGATGTATCCGCCGGGGGAGCCTCAGAAGGCCGCCATCCGCCGGGACTGGGCACTGGTGATCTTCACCGGGTTGACAGTGATTGGGACGGTGGTGCTCGTCTTCGTGATTCAGTCGGCCATCAAAGAGGCCGCCCCCGTCAAACCGCTCCCCGCATTGGTTCCGCAAAACGAGCGGGAGGGGAACGGAGATGAGGTGAACGAAAACGAGAGGCCCCCTGCCCAGCCGTGATCAGGATTCGTCGGAGACCATGCCGGGCTGGCGGAGTCCCGTCCCTTTGCGTCCGGTGAGGGCGTCACCCAGATCCTCACGGGCTTCCTCGGCATAACCCTGCAACCGACGAACGATATCGGGATGTTCGTCGGCGACGTTGGTCGTCTCGCCGATGTCCGTGGCGAGATTGTAGAGGGCGAGCTCGCCGAATTTCCGATTCACCAGTTGGCCTCGTTTCCCGTCCTGGCCCCTGACGGCGGGGTGGACATAGCTGTGTGGGAAGACCAGCTTCCAGTCGCCTGAGCGGATCGCGATGAGGTCTCGCCCGTAATAGAACCACATCGCCTCATGGGGCTGCGCGGTCGAAGCGCCGCTCAACAGCTGCCAGACATCGACACCATCCAGCTTGCGGTCAGGCAACGGAGCGCCGATCAGCTTCGCGAAGGTGGGAAAGAGGTCGTAGGTCGCGAAAGGGATGTCGGTGGTGGTTCCGGCGGGAATCCGTCCCGGCCAACTGGCGACGAACGGCACGCGGGCACCCCCTTCCCACATGGTTCCCTTCCCCTCGCGCAACGGGCCGGTACTTCCGGCATGATTGCCGAACAACAACCAGGGGCCGTTGTCGGAGGTGAAGATCACGAGCGTCTTCTCCGTCAGATTCTGTTGGGCCAGAGTCTTGCGGATCTCGCCGACCGACCAGTCGATCTCGCCGATCACATCGCGATAAAGCTGGCTCGCCTCGCCGCTGTTGCGTTCCTCGCCCACAAAGATCGGCGTGTGGGGCATGGGGTGCGGCAAATAGAGGAAGAACGGCTTTGCGGCGCTCCGCTCGATGAATGAAACCGCCGCGTCGGTGAAATCGGTGGTGAAGCGGGATTGATCGGTGTCGTAACCCAGCACCTCGGCGGGGGTGTCTCGCTGTTGCTTGAAGAGGGGCAAGGGAGGGAACTTGCCGTTGGGATTCTTCGACCACATGTCGTTGGAGTAGGGAATGCCCAGGTATTCGTCGAATCCATGGCGACCCGGAAGGAACTGCGGGTGATGGCCCAGGTGCCATTTGCCGAAGATCGCCGTGGCGTAACCCCGCGAGCGGAAGAGTTCAGCCAGGGTCGTTTCGTCGTCGTGGATGCCGTTCTTGGAAACATGCGACAAGGCCCCGAGGATCCCCACGCGATTGGGGAGACAGCCCGTGAGCAAGGCCGTTCTCGATGCGGAGCAGACCGCCTGGGCCACATGGAAAGACGTCGCCTTCATCCCGTCTTTGGCGAGTTGGTCGATGTGGGGAGTTTTGCAAATCTTCGCACCAAAGCAACCCACATCGGCATAGCCCAGATCGTCGCAGAAGATCACCACCACGTTGGGGAGCGATGCGGGTGACTTCGTTTCCTCAGCAAGCGACTGGTTCGCTCCCGTGAGAAACAAACCGAGAACCGCACCAGTCACCATCAGGAACAACAACTGTCGAGCAGGAAGGGTGTGCATGGGATCGCCGTGGTAGACAGGATGAACGTCGAAACATCGATTGTTCCGAAGTACCATGACGATCTTCGCGATGCAACAATCCTCAACCACCAACATTTCCAGCGAAGCTTTAAGAACGTTTGCCTTCACCCCGAAGGATCGGCTGGAGTTCTTCCACGAAGTCGTTGACGTCCTTGAACTCGCGGTAGACCGAGGCGAAGCGGACGAAGGCGACATGGTCGAGCGTACGGAGTTGTTCCATGACCCGCTCGCCGATCTCCCGCGAAGGGACTTCGCGGTCAAAGTTCTCGTAGAGTTCCCGCTCGATGGCCGAGATGATCTCTTCGATCCGTTCGGGCGAAATGGGGCGTTTGTAGCAGGCTTTTTCGAGGCCGTGGGCGATCTTGTCGCGGTCGAAGGGAACGCGGCTGCCATCCTTCTTGATGACGCGGATCGGCGATTCCTCGATCTTTTCGTAGGTTGTGAATCGCCGGGCGCAGCCTAGGCATTCACGGCGACGGCGGATGACGAAATCCTGGCTCGTCCGTGAGTCGATGACTTTTGTTTCGCCGTGTCGGCAGAATGGACACATCATGGTGAGTGGTTTCGCATCCCTGAAGATCGTCCGGGGCCATCCGAAGCCACGAGCGATACGTTGGTTGTGAGCGTCCAGCAGCACCTCTTTCCCCAGCGAGAGGCTACCGCCCCTTGGGCAGCTTGACCAGTGGCTTTTGATGAACCAGTGACTTTCAAAGGGTTTAAGTCGAGTCGACCGGTGCCGCAGGAACGGCTGTGCGGCGGGATTCCACGAAAATTTTGGCGTCGTTTCAGAACATCGAAAATAATCCAGGCTCGCCGGGCATCGACCGGGTGAAGGAGTGAGCCGTCAGCAGGCCCCGCCATCCGTGAGTGACTCTTCGCGACATGACGCCCCCAAGCTGGATGAAGCGCAGTTCTCGGTCTGGCATGGCCAGTTCGCCGGTGATCTGCGGGCGTTTTTGTGCGGGGTGCTTAAGGATCCCGAGGCGGTGGACGAAGCACTTCAGCGGACATGGGTCAAGCTCTGGGAAGCCGGCACGACCGTCGAACCGGGCAAGATTCGCGGGTGGTTGTTCCAAGTGGCCTATCGCGAAGCCCTGCAACTGAGACGATCCCGGCAGCTTCAAACCCGAAAACTGGCCGAATGGGCCACCCTTAAACGAATCCAACAACAGTCCACGAATGATCCTGTTGCCCAAGAGCTGATTGATCACGAAGAACAGGTGGCCCTGAAAGCCGCCCTGGAAACCTTGCCGGAAGAACAGCGCCAAGTGGTGCGGCAAAGATTGGGAGACGATCGAACCTTCCAGCAAATCGCCGACGAACAATCCCTCCCCTTGGGGACAGTCCTGACCCGGATGAGATTGGCGATGGCCAAACTGCAAAAGATCTTCAAACGTTCGGAGTGACGCTCGGCGTTGGGGTAGTTCTTAGAAGTTAATTCCGGAGCACTGCTGGGCCAGCCAGCAGTGGCACACAGTTCAAGCAGTTTCATCAGATTTCATTTAACAGTTAGAACCATGACCCCTGACCCTTCCTCCCCACTTCAGCCCGTTCAGCCAGTTGCGAGCAATCTCGCTGGTTCGGAGACGGATTGGTTGGCCACGCTGTACGTGCTGGGTGAGCTGTCGACGGAAGAGGCGGCTCTTTTTGAAGAGCGGCTCCTGGATGACCTCGCCGCCTGCGATGCGGTCGCGCGTGCTTCGCGGTTGGTGATGGCTTCCCATGCGATTTTCTCCGGTTCCCCTTCGTTGCCGGTCACCAGTGAAAAAGTGATCGAACGTGCGAGTCGCCGAAGCGTGCGGCTTGTTTGGGTGGGGAGTGGACTGGCGGCAGCGATCGCGCTGGTGCTCGTGGTGTGGAACGCCCCTGTTCGCGAAGACCTCCCTTCGCAGGATGTCGCTGCCCTGCAAGCCGAGAGCCGTCGTGCCGCCGATCTGCTGGGGAGCTGGCGGACGATTGATCTGGAGACGATGGAAGCCGACGCCCTGGTGATGGAGGACATGCCCGCACAAGTGCCGCCGGCAAACAATGCTTCTCCCGATACCCTCTCGCACTCCGACTCCCTCTCTCTCAATTCCGACAGCGACGATGTGGTGCCCGATTGGATGTTTGCCGCTCTGTTGGCCTCCGATGCCGCCCACGAAGCGGATGATGCACAACCGACTCCGCTCGATGCCGACAACGTCCCGCCCCGCACGGGCGGCGTGATTCAGTAACGTCCCGCAAACCCTGGATTTGGATCTGGTTCCCCCGATGCCGCTGCCCCGCCTGCCATCCTCGCCCCGACCATCTCACTCGGCCGCTACCTTGGCGGATGCGTCTGGCGGTCTCGTGTGTCGGCTGGTTCGCGTGGTCGCTGCGAGTGCGGTGGCGAGTGGCCTGTTCATGGCGGCCTCGTTCGCAGATCAGCCGTCGTCTGGGAATCCAGTTGGCAAGCCAGTCGACAAGCAGGCAAGTGAGGCCAAGGCCGCCACCCGCTCGCAGAAAAACGGGGCCAAGCCGAGTGCCACAGCCGACAAAACCTCGGCGCTGACTCCCGAGACAATCGACAAGGCCCAGGCTTTCGCGACCCAGCATCATCCCGAACTTGGCGACCTGCTCGTGCGGCTCGAAAAATACGACGCCGCCGCGTTCGCCGATGCCATCGACGATGTCCATAAAGCAATGTTACGCATCGAGCGACTCGGCGAAAAAAGCGCTGAGCGGGGACGGGTCGAACTGGAGGACTGGAAGCTGACCTCCCGCATCCGCTTGCTCGCCGCTCGGTTGGCGATGAGTGATGCCTTGTCCTCCCAAGATCCGGCCTCCCAGGACAATGCTTCCGAGGGGGACTCCGCCAAGTCGATCAAAGAAGAAATTCGCGTTCTCCTGGTCGAACGGGCCGAACTGCGGAAATCATCCCTCACCGCCGAACGCGAACGGCTCACCGAGCGTCTGGCCAAGGTCAACAAACAACTGGGTGAACTGAACGAGCGCGAACGCCAGACGATCGAACGCGAACTCGCCCGGATCGAAGCCAACGCCACGCAAATGAGCGCCAAGCGGGCCAATGCAGCTCTAACCAAAGATCGCCAAAAGTCACGGCCCAAAGCCAACATTCCGGCTCCAAACTCCCCTCCCAAAACTTCGACCACTGAGACTCCGGCCACGCCGCAGAAATAGTCGCAAGGAACGCCCATGCTTGATCAACTCTTGTCCTTTAACCTCATTGGTCGCCGCTCCGCACTGGTGTGCAGTGCGGTGCTGAGTCTCGCTGGCCTATGTGTCGGTGCGGCAATGCTCACAGCCGCGGAACCTGCCGACATCACCAAATCGGGCACTGCCGCGCCGAAGATTGCCGGCGAGAAGCTCGCCACGAGTGGATCAACCGGTGAAGGTGCGGTCATCGACCGGATCGATGCCCGGTACGACCTTAAAGTGAAGTCGGTCGCGGGGCCGGACTTCCGGCAGCATGTTGTCCCCCTCATGGGGAAGCTGGGCTGCAACGGCCGCGCCTGCCATGGTTCGTTCCAGGGGCAAGGCGGCTTCCGCTTGTCGCTCTTCGGTTACGACTTCAAGGCCGATCATGAAAACCTCGTCGCGGGCGAGAAGCCGCGTGTCGATCTGAAGGATCGCTCGAAGAGCCTGATTCTCATGAAGCCGACCGAGCAAATGCCCCACGAAGGAGGCGAAGTCCTCAAGCAGGGGACATGGGAATACCGCGTCCTCGACAAGTGGATCTCGCAAGGGGCCAAAGGTGTCACCGACAAGACTCCCGAGTTCGTCCGGTTGGATGTGCTTCCGGATGGCACCGACCAGGAAATGGTGGGGACGAAAGTCGGCCAGACCTGGCAGCTGAAGTGCATCGCCGTCTGGTCGGATGGCACACGCGAAGATGTGACCCCGCTCTGCCGGTTCCAATCGAACAACGATCAGATCGCCAAGGTGACGCAGGAAGGCCGCGTGACAATCGCCGGGCCGGGCGATTCGCATGTGGTGGCGTTCTACGACAATGGCGTCGTTCCTTCGCCGGTGATTCTGCCCGTTTCCAATCTGACAGGCGACAAGTATCCCACGACACCCACACCGACGAAGATCGACGAACTCGTCGTGCAGAAGCTCAGGAAGATTGGCGTTGTGCAGTCGGATCTGTGCAGCGACGACGAGTTCCTCCGCCGGGTGTCGCTAGATATGACGGGGACGCTCCCCACACCGACGGAAGTGGAAGCCTTCCTCAAGTCGAAGCAGATCGACAAGCGGGCGAAGAAGATCGACGAACTGCTCGAACGGCCCGCCTACGCCGCATGGCAGGCGACGAAGCTGTGCGATTACACCGGGAACAACCCTGAATATCTGCAGAACGCCGTGGTCGGGAACAACTCAGGCCAGGCCGCCCGCGACTGGTACGAGTGGCTGCATGACCGTGTCGAAAAGAACGTCCCCTATGACCAAATCGCCGAGAACATCATCCTCGCAACGAGCCGGCAGGAAGGGGAATCGTACGAGCAGTATTGCGAGCGTGTCAGCGGCTACTATGCCAAGAACAGCCAGGGTGACTTCGCCGATCAGCCCGCACTCACGCACTACTGGGCCCGGCGGAATTTCCGTACTCCGGAAGAGCGGGCCCTCGGATTCGCCTACACGTTCCTGGGGCTGCGGGTGCAATGCGCTCAATGCCACAAGCATCCCTTCGATCAATGGACCAAAGATGACTTCGACCGCTTCAAAAATTTCTTCGGCCGCGTCCGCTACGGCGATCTTCCCAGTACGAAGGACGACAAGGCGGCCATGCTCGCCAAGCTGGGCGTTAACAAAGATCTGAAGGGGAACCAGCTCGACCGGGCACTCAAGGAGTATCTGGTCAAGGGGCAGACGGTCCCTGTGCAGGAAGTCTTCGTCACTCCCCCGGTGAAGCCACGGGTTAATCCCAAAGCCAAACCGAACCCCAAGCGGCCGCAAGTGGTCGCAGGCCGCACCGCCAAGGTGCTGGGTGGCGATGAAATCGTCATCGAAGAACTCGAAGACCCTCGCACAGCCCTGATGGACTGGCTGCGGGCGGAAGAGAATCCTTACTTTGCCCGGTCGTTCGTCAACCGGGTCTGGGCCAGCTACTTCAACGTGGGAATCGTCGAGCCGCCCGATGATCTGAGCCTCGCCAATCCCCCTTCGAACGAAGCACTCCTCGATCATCTGACGCACGAATTCGTGGCTCATGGCTACGACATGAAGTGGCTCCACCGGACGATCGCCAACAGCCGGACGTATCAACTCGCCTGGCAGCCGAACGAGACCAACAAGGGTGACGAAAAGAACTTCGCCCGGGCCGTGCCGCGCCGTCTGCCTGCGGAAGTGGCGTATGACATCATCCGCCAGTCGACCGCCAGCGATTTCGAGCTGGCCAAGTGGCACGATCAATTGAATGCCCGAGCCATTCAAGATGTGGGGGCCGGTGCCAAGAACGGCAACGCCCAAGTCTACGCCCTGGGTGTCTTCGGCCGTTCGACCCGCGAAAGCAATTGCGATTGCGACCGCTCGATGGAGCCCAGCCTCCTGCAAACGGTCTACCTTCAGAACGATCAGGAACTCCTGGCGGCTATCGACCGCAAGGGGGGCTGGGTCGAGCAGATCCTCAAGGTAGGTCCCGATCCAGTGGTGACTAAAGCGAACGCCACCACTCCTGCTCCTTCCGTGGTCCCTGAACCGAAGGAAGGGAAAGGGAAGCCGGGGAAGGAAGCCAAGCTCGAAGCCGCGATGGAAGCGGGCATGGACGGCCCCAAAGCTGGCAAAGGTGAGAATGGCCGCGATCTGAAGACCGCCCTCGCGGGGATCGACAAGCGGATCCAGAAGGCGAAGAAGGACAAGGATCAGGCCAAGGTGGCCGAGTTGCAGCAACAACGTCAACGGGTGCAGCAGCGATTGGCAACCGAAGCGAAGACGGGCAATGCGACACCGGATCGATCACCAGCCGTCAGTCGACCGGGGATATTGCCGGGTGACAAAGTGCTGGCGGAAATCGTTCAGTCGGCCTATCTGCGCACGCTATCCCGCTATCCCTCGAACGAGGAAATGCGACGATCGGTCGCCTACTTCCACGAGGCGAAAGACCTGAAAATCGGCAGCCGCGACCTCCTCTGGGCCTTGCTCAACACCAAGGAATTCCTGGTCAACCATTAACGGGGAGAGCGGAAAAGCGAAGAAGCCAGAGGGGAGAAGTCAGAATCAACCCTCGCCCGGTACTCCGGGAGAGGGTGGCCGACAGGCCGGGTGAGGGTCTTCCCGAGCGATATACCAAGCCGAACAACTTTCCCCGGCAGACCAAGCGACCTGCGATGAAACGACTTTTGATTCCGTGATCGAAAAGTGAAGAACTCGCCCTCACCCCAGCCCGCTCCCAGCAGACTGGGCGAGGGAGCCACCGAATAGCTCTTCCCCACCAACAACCAACAACTGACAAACCTCAAACACCCAACACCAACCCCCAAAGGTCACCTCCCATGCCCACTTCCTTCACCTGCGACGGCATCCAGCGTCGCGACGCTCTCAAGGCCGGTCTTCTTGGCGTGGGCGGCTTGTCGCTCGCCAACTTCCTCCAGCTGGGCCATGCGGGCCAGGTCTCTTCCAAGGCTAAGGCCAAGGCAGCGATCTACATCAATCTGGGAGGCGGCCCCAGCCACATGGACACGTTCGACATGAAGCCGAACTCGCCCTCCGAATACCGGGGCGAGTTCAATCCCATCCAGACCAACGTCGCCGGCATTGAGATCTGCGAGCACCTGCCAAAGCTCGCCCGCCAGATGGACAAGTTCACCCTGCTTCGCGGCGTCTCGCACACGCTGGCCGCCCACGAACTGGGAACCCAGTACGTCAACTGCGGCAATCGGCCCATTCCCTCGCTCGAATTCCCCGGCTACGGCTCGGTCGTCGCCAAGGAACTCGGCGGCCCCGACAACCTCCCCGCCTATGTCGCCGTCCCCCGGACGAGCGCCAAGTCGGGCTACCTCGGTGTGAAGTACGCCCCCCTCGCCACGGGGAACACGCCCCGGGCCGGCATGCCGTACTCGGTGCGGGGTGTCTCGCTCCAGAACGGCCTCACGGTGGAGGCGGTCGATCGCCGCAAGAACCTGCTGGGGGATCTCGACCGCACCTTCGCCGGCTACGAGAAGCAGAACCAGCTGCTCGAAGGGATGGACCAGTTCGCCGACCAAGCCTATGCGATGATCACCTCGCCCGCGGCCCGCAAAGCGTTCGACATCAGCCAGGAATCGCCCAAGTTCGCCGAGCAGTTCGGTGCCAC
Organism: Planctomyces sp.; assembly: GCA_013822855.1. Taxonomy (GTDB): domain Bacteria; phylum Planctomycetota; class Planctomycetia; order Planctomycetales; family Planctomycetaceae; genus Planctopirus. Next base: position 7,856 of record PNLE01000002.1, on the reverse strand, counting down.
CCCCTTCGGCACGAGCTGCCTGCTGGCGACGCGGTTGGTCGAATCGGGTGTCCGCTTCGTGACCCTCTCCTACGGCGGTTGGGATACCCACGAGGACAACTGGACCCGGCTCCGCGAGAAGCAGTTGCCACCCTTCGACGAAGGCCTGGCTGCGCTGTTCGCCGGGCTGGAGCAGAAGGGCCTCTTGGCTTCGACCGCCGTCTTCGTGACGGGGGAATTCGGCCGCACGCCCAAGATCAACACCACCCGCAATGGCCGCGACCACTTCGCCCGCAACATGTTCATGATCATGGCCGGTGGCGGGATTCGCGGCGGCCGGGTGATCGGCGCGAGCGACGAGAAGGCGATGGCACCCGCCAGCCAGGCGATCACTCCCGACGACGTGGCAGCCTCGTTCTACCACAACCTGGGGATCGATCCGAAAAAGGAATATCAGACCAACACCGGCCGCCCCGTGATGATCGTTCGCGACGGCAACGTCATGCCCGAGCTGTTCGCGTAATGCCCATCAAACACTGACTTCAGTCTCCGACTCGTCAACGAGAGGATGCCTGCCCCCGCCCCGGCTGTGCCATCGCGCGACCGGTTTTGATATCCGCCGACCACACGAAGGAATCCCGTCCCATGCTGAAGTCCCTTGTCCCCGCCTCGATGACTCTCGCAACACTCGTTGGTATCGCTTGCGGCATCAGCCTGTGCGTCCCCGCCGCTGCCCAGGACGACGCCAAGCCCAAGAAGCGGGCCAATCCCGCGGTCGAGCAGCCCTTCAAGCTGCCCGAGACGATCAAGTTGAGCGACGAGCAGACGACCAAGCTCGAAGCGATCAAGAAGGATGCGACCCCGAAGCTGGAAGCCGCCGCCAAGAAGGTCGAAGACGTCTACACCAAGGAGCAGAAGAAGGCCCGCAAGTCGGCCAACGACACGGCCAAAGCCGCCGGCAAGAAGGGGAAGGAACTGAAGGCCGCCGTCGATGAGGCTCTGGCCGTCACCCCCGAACAGAAAGAAACACTCGCCAAGGCCGAGAAGGAACTGGCCGATGTGCAGAAGTCGACCCGCGACCTGGTCGTCGCACTGCTGACCGACGACCAGAAGAAGGATCTCCCCACACCGGGCAAAAAGAAGAAGGCCAAAGCCGCCGTGTAAGGTGGTGGGTACAACCTTCGAGTCTTGATCATCGAATCCCGGCGTTCACCTTGAACGCCGGGATTTTTTTCCACCGCCGCCCAGGCAGCAGGTCGGCCTCTCAATACCGGGCGAGCGAGGTGTCGATGGTCGTGGCCCAATGGTCGATGCCGCCGGCCATGCTGACCGCCTTGGGGAAGCCCTCCTGCCTCAGCCAGCGGGCGACGCGCAGGCTGCGGCCACCGTGGTGACAATGAACAACGATGTCGTTCTCCTTCTGCCCCGCCAATTCACCCACGCGGTCCTGCAGTTCGCTCATCGGTAAGAGCAACGTACCGTCGATCTTCACGATGTTGATCTCGTCGGCCTCGCGGCAGTCGATGAATAGGAAAGCCCGGCCCGAATCGAGCCATTCTTTCACTGCCGTGCAGTTGGTTTCCAGTGGCAGTTCTTCGCTCATGATGGGGACTCGCAAGGAATCGGTGTGGGTTTCCGCCTCATGTCGGACGGCTGGCGAAACCGACCCGTGAAGAGGAGGGGCATCAGGGGATCATCGGGGATCAGTCATAGGTCATTGCGGCGCAAAGCATTTGACGAACACAGTCATTTGCAAAAACTTATCGCATTGTACCCCGTCTTTCCGCCCGAAGTGTAAGCCCCGGCCGAATCTCGCGAGAATTCAGTTCATCAACGAACTCCGTGGCGAGCTGAACGGAGATCAGGCTACGGGTGTCAGTCCCATCATCAAGGCGATCTCGCGGAGGATAGGGACATCCGTGGCGGGACGGGTGGGGCTGCCGTGATAAGCGAAATCGGTCCGGGCCCATCCCCGCAGTTTGAGGAACTGGGCGGCGGTGTGCTTGTAGGCGGCACCCGGGTTGCGGAACGCAAAGGCCCCCAGATATTGCAGCTGATCGTTGAGTTCGAAAAAGCGGGCGTCGCGGGTTCGCCAATAGCGATCGCGGCGGGCGAAGAGATCCGGCGCGAAGGTGCTCAGGCCCAAAAGGTAATCGCTGCCGTACATCACCATGTCGATGGCGAGATCGTTGCCGGTGTAGAGGATGAAGTCGGGACGTTCCCGATCGCGGATCACCAGCCGCTCGAACTCCGGTTCGCGATGAAACGAAGAATGCTTGGCACCGATGCACTGCCTGATCTTGAGCAGGCCGGTGAAGGTCTCGAGGTCGTAGACCTTGCCGAAGCGGGCGAGGTCGGTAGTCAGCTCGAAACCGAGGAAGCCGTCGCATCGCGAGGCGAGTTGTTCGTAGCGGGCGAGGATCTCGGGGCCGCCGCCGCTGGTGAGGCCGAAGGATTGGAAGATGATCGGCAGTCCGCCGGCAGCGGCGATCTTCTCCATGCGGCTGGCATAGTGGGAAAGGTTGAACGCCGCACCCGGTTCATCACCCACGAAGGCACCCGCGATGAAAGGTTGGCCGCCCAGCACGGTTTGAGTGCGGGCCAGCACTTCGTCCTCGAGCGGTACGCCCAGGAGGTTCACATACCCCGTGTCCATGTTGACGGCGGGAGTCAGCCCGGCTTCGACTGTGCGCGACAAGTGGGCTTCCCAGGCCGACCAATCGATCGTTCGGGCATCGCTCAGGGGCAGGAGGATCGCCGAAGCGCCTCGAATGACACGTCCCGGCTGCAACATCGAAAGCGGGTCGAACGAAATCGAGTTCGGCATGAAGGAGTCACCAGCGGGGTGAGCAGGAAAGTTCGGCGACAGACCGAGGTTCAGTCTGAAGGCCGCGTCTACGAAACCGAAGGCGGGTCGACGCGCAGCACTTCCGGATGTTCGGCGAAGTGGGCCTCGATCTTCGCCAGGAGCGGGTTGATCGTGTACCGCTGGATGTGATGCGGCGGCGTCCACAAACGCCATTCATAGCCCACATGCTCGGTGAGTTTGAGCGGCCGGTCGCGGTTGAGCCAGCCCAAGTAGATCATGAGCGTTTTCTCGACCGGCTCAGGACCAAACCGGGCCTCAATGGGGTGGTACGTCTCCGAGTACCAGAAGGTCGGATCCAGCACGACATCAGTTCGCGGAATGCCGGTCTCCTCCTCCATCTCGCGCAAGGCGCATTGCAGATCGTCCTCGCCTTCCTCGAGATGTCCCTTGGGAAGATCGAAGCGATGCCGATGTTTGAGCAGCAGATAGGTCAGATGAGGAGTTTTGCGAAACAGGATGACTCCGCACGCCCTGACTTGTCGCATGCTTGATTGTCTCCCTGTGAAAAGGCTCCCCCTTCCGAGAACACGGAACGGAGACCCTTGGCAATACGCGGCTTGAGATCGAATGGTGACGGATCAATCTCCGAACGCGGACGCCCGGACATCATCCCCAACTATATCGAAGGCTCCGTGTTGTGGCGAACGATCGGGAATCCTGGGGCGGAACTGCTGCGGGAATATGGATCGACGAGGATGCGGCAGAAGCGATCCAATTCGTCGTCAATCCGCGGATGACTGTTGTTCGGGAAGCAGGGAACCTTAGAATGGGAATTGTTGAACCGGTCAATTCTCAAACCGATTGAGCCGGGGGGCTGGTCTTCCGATTCATCCCGGAAATGACATGGCTCTTCATCGAGGTTGTGGCGGTGGTTCTCCCGCATCAGTCGGGCGGACAAATGATTCCCGCCACCGAATCGTCATCCCTGGAGAAACTCCAATGCCATTCACACTTCCCGCACTTCCCTATGCGCCGACAGCCCTTGAGCCGCATATCGATGCCCAAACGATGGAGATCCATCACGGCAAGCACCATCAAGCCTACATCAACAACGCCAACAAGGCTTTGGAAGCGCATCCCGAATTGGGTTCGTTGACCGCCGAGCAGTTGATCTCGGATCTCTCAAAGGTGCCTGAAGGAATCCGCACGGTCATCCGCAACAACGCGGGCGGTCATGCCAACCACTCGCTCTTCTGGACGGTGCTGGCACCCAATGCTGGTGGAAAACCGACTGGGGCTCTCGAAGCCGCCATCAACCATACCTTCGGCACGTTCGATGCCTTCAAGGAAAAGTTCATCGCCGCCGCCACCACCCGCTTCGGCAGTGGCTGGGCCTGGTTGAGTGTGGATTCGAAGGGTGGCCTCGTGGTGGAAAGCACCGCCAACCAGGACAGCCCGCTCATGGAAGGCCGCACGCCGATCCTGGGTCTCGATGTCTGGGAACACGCCTACTACCTCAAGTACCAGAACCGCCGTCCCGATTACATCGGTGCCTTCTGGAATGTCGTCAACTGGCCAGAAGTCTCCAAGCGCTTCGCCGCGGCCGGCGGCAAGTAGGGTATCGGCCTTTCGCCCACAACCTTTCGAGTTGGATTGCGATCGATCAACAACCTCCTGGCGTCGGCAACGGTCGCCGGGAGGTTGCGTTTGATCGGGTGTGAGTCGGTGGCACCGGCGGCCCGCCGTTGCCACTTCCCGGAGATGTGCGGCGGAGTGCGGCCCGGTGACGGTACGGCTCCAGATGGCGACGCTGCCCACAACAAGAGTCCGTCTGCCATGACTACGACACATACGGCGAGCAAACAGGTGCCGACAACCACCGGACCCTCGTCGCCAGCAGATGAAGCGCTGCGGCGACAATTGGCGGCTTCGATTCCCGAGCAACGCTTCTTGGATTGCGTCCACTGCGGCCTGTGCCTCTCGGCGTGTCCCACTTATCTCGAAACGGGTGATGAGAACGACAGTCCGCGGGGACGGATCTACCTTATGCGGGCCGTGGCCGACGGGCGGCTCAATCTCACTCCGGAAGCGACCTCCCATCTGGAAGCCTGCCTCGATTGCCGGGCGTGCGAGACGGCCTGCCCCTCCGGCGTGAAGTACGGGCGGCTGATCGAACCCTTCAAAGTGGCGATGGAATCCGATGCCGTGCGCGAGAGTTCCGTTCGAAGTGGGCCCATCACGCAGGCCACCAACCTGCTGACATCGACGCTCCTCACGAAGCTGTTCCCCTCCGCGAAATTGACCCAATGGGCCCTTTGGCCCGCGCGCTGGCTGCAGCAATGGGGGCTGGATGGACTGGCCAGGAGTTGGCCCGCCCGGCTGATGACACCCGAGATCCTCCAGCGGATGCATCGGTTGTTGCCCAAACTTTCGCCTCCCGCCCCGCCGCTCCCCGAGCTGTTGCCGCCGGTGGGCACCAAGCGGGCCACAGTCGCCCTCTTCACTGGCTGCGTGGCCGAGGCGATGTTCTCGCAAACCAACCGGGCCACCGCCCGCGTGCTGCAACACAATGGCTGCGAGGTGCTGGTGCCGCGCAGCCAGGGTTGCTGCGGTGCCATCCACTACCACAACGGTGATCGAACCCAGGCGATCGCACTGGCCAGGCAGAACCTCGCCAGCTTTCCCTGGCGGGAGATCGACGCCGTCATCGTCAATGTCGCGGGCTGCGGCGCCATGCTCAAGGACTACGGGCACATCGGCGAGGAGGATCCCGCCATCAGCCCCGTGCTGCTCGAAGAGTTGGGTTCCTTCGCGGGAAGTGTGCGGGATGTTTCCGAATTTCTGATGGCGCTCGGGCCGGTGGCTCCAGGGCATCCCGTCCCCCTGAAAGCGGTCTATCACGATGCCTGCCACCTGTGCCATGCCCAGAAGATCCGGCAACAGCCGAGGGATCTCCTCGCAATGGTGCCGGGATTGGAAATCGCTCCGATCGAAGAGGCCGAGATCTGCTGCGGTGCGGCGGGAAGCTACAACCTGACTCAACCCGACATGGCCGATCGCCTGGGCCGCCGCAAGGCGAAGCATATCCGCGATGTGCCGGGGGTTGCCGCCGTGCTGACAGGCAACGCGGGCTGTGCCCTGCAACTGGCCGCCTCGCTCTCGGAGAGCGGCTCCCCGCTCCCCGTGATGCACATCATGGACATCCTCGACAAAAGCTACGGCCCGCTGCCCTCTACGGATTCTGATGATTGACAGCGATGGGTGCCGGGGGCGCACCGCGACACCGTCACACTTCCCGTTTGGCCAGCCTGTCGACCTCTTCCAAAGTCGTCGTGCCATCGGCGACGCGCAGGAGGCCCGAGTATCGCAAGGTGACCATGCCGGCGGTGAGGGCGTGGGCCCGGATCTCCGTCGCGGCAGCGCGACGGATGCACAGCCGGCCGATCTCGGCATCCGTCAGCAACAACTCGAAGATCGCCTGTCGACCGGAGTAGCCCGTCCCGCGGCATTCCCGGCAACTGCTCGGTTCATAAATGACTTCGCAGTCGGGCACGGGAAAATCCTCCGGCAGCATGCCGGGTGTCACCGGGACGGCCACCTTGCAATGCTTGCACAACCGGCGAACCAGCCGCTGGGCCAGCACACCGGCGACCGTGCTCGAAACGAGATAAGGCTCGACACCCATGTCGACCAGTCGCGCGAAGGCCGATGGGGCGTCGTTCGTGTGGAGCGTGCTGAAGACCAGGTGGCCCGTGAGCGACGCCTGGATGGCGGCTTCGGCCGTTTCACTATCGCGGATTTCCCCGATGAGGATCACATCCGGGTCGTGACGCAGAATGCTCCGCAGGCCGGCGGCAAACGTCAGACCGATCTTCGAGTGGACCTGGATCTGGCTGATGCCCGACATCTGGTACTCGACGGGATCTTCGACTGTGATGATCTTCGTCGCCGGGTCTTTGATCTCGTGCAGGGCGCTATAGAGCGTCGATGTTTTCCCGCTCCCCGTGGGGCCCGTGACTAGCACGATGCCGTGGGGAAGCGTGATCAGGCTGCGGAACGGGACATCCACCAACACTGGCATGCCGACGTTCTTGAGGTTGAAGACCATGCGGCCCTTGTCGAGCAATCGCATGACCACCCCCTCGCCGTAGAGCATGGGGATGATCGACACGCGGACGTCGATCTCCCGGCCCTTGATCTTCAGCTTGATGCGACCGTCCTGGGGCAGACGCTTCTCGGCGATGTTCAGCCGGGACATGATCTTGAGGCGGGTGACGATCGCCTGCTGGAACTGGTTGATCGAGGGAGGGAGCGGTTGTACCCGCAGCAGACCATCCACGCGGAAGCGGATGATGAGGCCGTTCTCCTGTGGCTCGATATGGACATCGCTCGCCTGCATCTCGAGGGCTTCGACGAGCAGCTCGTTGACCAGCTTGATGACCGAGGCGGCTTCCGCCGCGTCTTCGAGGTCGCCGGTCTGGTCGAGCGGCTCACCCAGAAGTTCGACACCATCGGCGGCCCGTTGGGCGACGAGTTGATTGAGCGTGTCGCCGCCGACGCCGAGATGATCCTTGATCATCTCGATGACATCGAGCTTGCGGGCCAGCACCGGTTCGAGATGGAACCCGCTGACGCTTGACAACTCTTCGAGGGCCTCGAGATTGAACGGATCGCTGGTGGCGACGACCACACTCCCGTTGTCACGCCCTAGGGGGAGGAGCGAATGCCGGAAGACGGCATTGGTCGGGAACTGCATCAGCAGGTCGCGGTCGATGGCCTCGTGCTTGACGTCGACGAAACGCATGCCGAGTTCTTTGGCGAGCGTTTCGAGTACGAGCCCTTCGTCGGCCCAGCCTTTGTCGATGACCATCCGGTCGACCCGCGCACCACTGCCGACACCCAGCTCCTTGAGCTGTGCGGCAGTGATCACTCCCTTGCGGACCAACGTCGCACCGATGTTCATGCTTCAATCTTCAGAGTGGAGAAATCGCGCGACCGGAATTGTGGCAGCTTTTGAAGCTGGTCGGGGCGATCTTGTTGCAAGCACCGCCCATCGAATTTTCCGGGA
>PNLE01000001.1 GCA_013822855.1 Planctomyces sp. | reverse complement strand
GAACCAGTCAACGATCGTCAAGTCGCTCAACACCTTGAAGCCACAGGCGGGTTCATCGCGCAGGATGGTTCCGCAGGCCACGATGTGCTCCGGACGAAGTTCGATCCAAGGATCGCCCGCTGCGGGAGCCACGAGCTTTGCCTCGCAGCTGGGAACGCTGCGATTCAGCAACTCGACGATGGCGGCAGTGGCGGTCATGGGAGAGCTCGGCGTAACGGGGGGTTGGGCAACTTCCAGTCGGATGACATCAAGAGACCTTTCGTCCCGCCGCGACAGACCTCAACTCGTCCGCACGCACCCAGTCGAGATCACCGCGTTTCCACAGGTAAGCGAAGCCGACCAGCAGCACGGCGAAGAAGATGATGACATCCACGAACGCCATCCAGCCCAGGACTAGAGCGGAACTGGTCGGCAAAACCGGCAGCGACGATGGCGATCCCGGCAATTGCGAGATCCGGCTCGTGGCCAGTTCGGGAAACAGGGACATCGTGAGGTGTTCCGCCGCAGGCTGGGAAAGCGAAGCGTCCGCCAGTTGTGTGGCGGAGCCGAACACCTGGGCCCAAGGGAAGAAGAAGACCAGTTCGACGTCGAACACGATGAACAGCAAAGCCACGACATAAAACCGCAGGTCGAACTGGATGAAGCTCGAGCCGATGGTGGGCTCGCCGCATTCATAGACCGCATCTTTCTCCGCGGAGGGACGCCGGGGTCGGATGAACTTGCCAATCACCAAGGGAATGACGAAAAGCACCACGCCGCAAACAGCAAAAACCAAGAGATGTCCGGCGACGTCGGTCATTGCGGCGGTGGCATTCGATCGGGTGCAGTTCGGAAGTACAACGGGTTCACTCACGACCCGTCACTCAATGCCAGTCATCTATGCTAAGCCGGAGGTGGCGAATCAGCTCGCGGAGTCTGTGGCAAAGGTTGGTCGATTCCAGGAAAAACGATGGCGTCTCCCATCGGCAGGTTTGCACCCGAGTTCTGGCCGTCCAACAGACTCGGCGAGAGGGGTGAGCGGACATCCGCCTGATGACCGACTCCATACCAGTGGGCGATCTCCGGCTCTCCCAGCTTCCAAGAGAGAGTGGCATCCACGCCATCAATCCGGGAAGGGAAATCGATCAATCCCACAGATCGATCGCGAACAATCACCCCCAGAGCCTCCAACTCGGCCACATAGGCTTCGAGGCGTTGTTCATCCTGGGTGAGGCCCAGTTGAATCTGCTCGACTTCTTCCCGATAGGCGGCTGGGGCAGACGACTTGGATCGACGGTTGCGGGAACGCATTTCCTGCAGGCGACCATGGCGGGCCAACAGATCCTGGTAGAGTTCGACGATATCTTTCGCAATCGCGCGGACGAGCGGCATCGACTTCCTCGCCGAGGCGAGTGTGTACTGCCGGGAACGTGTGACAGGTGCTTGCACGGGCTTACCCCTCGAATCACCAGAAGAACCAAGTTACTCAAAACCAGAACTCAGCCGGAGCAATGCCTGTTCATAACATCTTAGTCGGATGGTGTGGGAATGTCGGCCTCAGTGGAATCTTTTCGACAAGTTTTCAACAAGCCCGCATTGACGAATTCGCCTCACTGATTGAACCAGAAAATTATAAGGTACCATCCCAAGGAAGAATCTAAGCCGTAACGTGGGTCTCCGGCTCTCCCTTGATCCAAACCGGCTCATCGAGAATCTTCGAGGCTGCTACTGCGTTGGGGGTGAGCGTCGCCCGGCCCCAAGCGATCTCCAGAGGAAGTTTCGCGTAATCCACCACACACCCGTCGCGGTCGTAGCAGCTCAAATCGTAGTTGGAACCCATGAAGATGCAGTCAACCGGGCAGGGATCGACACACAAGGCGCAGAACATGCACTTCGAGTAGTCGATGGCGAACCCATCCACTTGAAAGCCCTTGGATCCCGGCACTCGTGACTTGCTGATGTAGATGCAGTCCACCGGACAGGCGACGGCGCACTTGTCGCACCCGATGCAGGTCGTGAGATCGAAGCGGTGAAATCCGCGGTAACGCGCTTTGATGGGAACTGGCTGCTCGGGATACTCATACACTTCCGTGTAGGTCGGGCGGCGGTAGGTTCCCAACCAGACCCGCAGCGTCAGCCACAGCCCTTGAACGACACTCTGAACCGCCAGCCAGACATTCTCAAACCAGATCCGCATTGAGCGTCCCGCCAAAAATCGGCATGTTCCACCCGTTGGTGGAATTATAGGGGGAGGGCGAACTGTCGCAAGGTCACCATCGCGGGAAGAAATGGGTGATGGAACTCCCCGGCAATTTGACCCCAGCCGAATTGAACTGGTTCACGGAAACTGCGACGCTTTCCGAGGGATCCGGCCTTTCATCACCCCGGCCGCGTTTTCCGCCTTTTTGCAATCGTTGCTGTTCCTTCCTCACGGCATCCCTGCATCCATGAATGCCAACTCCCTCGCTCCCACGGAATTTGCGAAGCTCCCCGCCCTGGCTGTCACGATGGGTGACCCGGCGGGCGTGGGGCCCGAGATCTGCCTGCGGATGTTGGCCAAATCGGAGATGACTTCCCTCTGCCATCCCGTGGTTTTTGGCGAGAAAGGTGTTTTCGAGGCGGCGGCCAAAGCGACGGGCTTGCGATGCGATACGAAATCAGTCTCCCTCGATCAGTGGAAAAAAACGACGGATGTCGACTCGCCATTGATCGTCGATTGCCAAGCCATCGCCATGGCTGATTTCACACCCGGTGAAATCAATCGTGCTACCGGGGCTGCCGGGTACGTCTACGTCAATCACGCGATCGATGCCGCTCTTGCCCAACAAGTCGTCGGCGTGACCACCGCCCCCCTCAACAAAGAAGCGATGCACTTGGCGGGCATCAAATTTCCGGGTCACACCGAAATCTTCGCCGCCCGCACCCAATCGACCCGCTGGTGCATGATGCAGTACTCCGAGGAGATCACCTGCACCTTCGTGACCGTCCATTGCGGCTATCATGAGGTCCCCGCTCTGTTGACCACGGCCCGCATTCTCGAAGTGATCGAACTGACGGCCGAAGCTCTGCAACGAATCCGATCCAAACAACCGAAGATCGTTGTGTGCGGCCTCAATCCGCATGCGGGCGAGCATGGCCTCTTTGGCCGTCATGAAGAAGAGCGGATCATCCAGCCAGCGATCGAATTGGCACGCAAGTTGGGTTTGAATGTCGACGGACCACTGCCGCCCGATACGGCGTTCGTGCCCGCCCGGAGACGAACGACCGACGCTGTCGTCTGCATGTACCACGACCAGGGACACATTCCCGTGAAGGCCTTGGCTTTCGATTCTGCCGTGAATACGACTTTGGGGCTGCCGATCATCCGCACGAGCGTCGACCACGGCACCGCTTTGGATATCGCCTGGCAGGGGCTGGCCAAACCGGACAGCCTATTCTCCGCAGCCCGACTGGCGATCAAACTGTCGCGTTCGATGTGAATCCCGCCGGTGGAGTGGCTAGCCGCTCGGGTGCGAAGAGTTGAATCACGCAGTCGGCGATCCGTTCGTTGTCCACTTCTCCTGGTGGCTTGGAACTCGTGCCAAAAGCAACGGGTTGTGGGACCATTCCCTGAAAATTAGGCATGTGGTGCAGTTCATGCGTCAGCTCGAGGGGGCTTCCATCGAGGAGGCTCCACAACGCCGCCCCATCCGAAACGGCTCGGGCGACGCGTGGCGGAAGGGGGTTGACGGTCGAGTTCGATCCCGGTTTCCAGCCCTGTCTTCGCGCGTTCCCGAGAGTCAGCTCGAGAGCGGCAACAATCTCGTCGATCCTGGTCACTTTCTGGAAGTCGACCAAGCCATAAAGCAACGGATTGATCCGGCCTTCGATGAGTGAGCGAGCATCATCCGAATAGGCGACCATCGGCTTTCCCAGGATCCAGGCCATGGCAGCTTCCGAAACGGCACCTTCATCGGGAACGCGCCCATTGAGATTCCAGACGACGACATCGCAGGCTTTGATGAGCTGATAGACATCCAATGCGAAAATCGCGCTGTGGAGGAACTGACCGGCCGTCGCCTTCTCGTAACCTCTGCGGACCAGCACATCCAGCACCAGTCGGAACTCCATGCCGTCGCGATGGGGGAGATAGACGGGATACCCGCTCGCCACCAGTCGATCGGCGATCTGTGTCATCTCGTTGCGTTCGGAACCATTGAACAAGGGGCCGGCGCAATAGACACGGCAAGTGGAGAGGGAAAGCAATTTGTTGTTCACTTCCAGCGGGGTGGGGCGGCCACGATCTTCACGAGACTGAGGTCGGTTTTTCTGGAGAGGAGTGACATCTGCCTGCGGATGATCGAATCGGAGACTGGGAAACGGATCAGGCGATGAACATTCGTCGTGACGCGAATTGAAGGTCCACATCAATACTCCGAGGAAGTCGTAGGGGTGCCAGCGCAAGGACAAACTCGTACATTACCCGACCTTGGCGATGTACATCGAAATCTCTGTGGTTGCCAACTTCCAGCAAGTTCGTCATGCCAATGACGCTCTGCTGAACGATACAACGGTGCCATAAGGCAGTTTAACGAATGGCCACGAAAAAACGTCCCGAACGTCCTTCGCCTTGGGCGCGATCACCGGTGAGCACCAATGTCGCGTCCCGGCCCGCCTGGCGAAGTACCGCCGGCTGGCTGGCTTTGGGGCTGATTGGTGTGACTCTCTGCGCCCGGGATTGGCTGGCCGAAAGCCATCTCGCCGCCCAGTTCTTGAGCGATGCCACGTGGCAAACCTTGGCGCTGCTTCTGAGTGGTGAAATCCAGCGTTTCACCAATGAGACCGGCGTGCGGGTGATGTTTGTCATTCCCGTCTCGACGCTGCTGCCCTGGTGTGCCGCGTTTGTCGCTCTGCTGTGGTTGGGCGGTGGGGCTCTCTTACGACAGGATGCCGAACTCAGGTCTCCGGAAACGGCTCCCGGCATGGGGGGGGAGCCACTGGGGCGGAGTGATCGGCTCTATCTTTGGGGATGCAAGCTGGGCCAATCCCTGTCCATTCTTCTGGTCTGGCAACTCGTGTGGACGATTGGCTTGCTGGTGGGTTGGCAGGGCCTCCAAGGAGCGGCCGAGGCCTGTGCGTCTTTGACTTTCGCCGGAGTGATGGCACTCGCGCTTTGGTCGTGGCGGTCTCTTCAACCGGCGGGAGCATGGTCGTGGCTGGATTATCGAACCTTGGTCGTGCTCGCAGGCCTCCACGGCCTGATGTTCTTCTATCTCAACTGGTGCCTCTGGGCCAATCTGCTGATTCCCCATGGTGATTCAGCGATGTACGAAGAACACCTTTGGAATGTGCTGCACGGCAAGGGTTTCCGCAGTTATCTCGATCAAGGACTCTTTCTCGGGGAGCACATCCAGGTCGTGCATCTGGGCCTGCTTCCGCTGTATTACTTTTGGCCGTCCCATTTGCTACTCGAATTGTGCGAGTCGCTGGCGCTCGCGGCCGGTTCACTGGTCGTCTACCAGCTCGTGAGGACATTCAAAGGATCCACCGAAGCCGCGTTCTGGCTGGGGGTGGCCTATCTCCTCTACTTCCCGATGCAGTTTCTCGACATCGAAATTGACCTCAAGACGTTCCGTCCAGAAGCGTTCGGCATCCCGCTCCTGTTGCTGACTTTTTGGAGAATGGAACTTTGGAGGAAAGGCGAAGGCTCTCTGACGTCATTCCTGTTGGCGGTGGCCGCGACCTACACCGTGAAGGAGGACTACGCCCTCGTCTTCGGTCCCTTGGGCCTGTGGATCGTGGTCTCGGAGTGTTTTCACATTTCCGACAGTGTTGGAAAAGACGGCCAATCTATCGAAGGAGCCGTCGCCCACGATCTCTTACCAAATGAAAACAAACACAGGGTGAGGAATTTTCTGGCCGACCGGGGTCGGCTGCTCCGCACACCGCGAGCACTGACGGGCTGGTTGTTGCTTGCGTTTTCGGTGGTCTATCTGCTCCTCGCCGTCAAGGTGGTCATCCCGTGGTTCCGTGGAGGCGAAGGGGTCCACTACGCGAGGTACTACGCCGAGTTCGGCGGCTCTTTCGGCGAAATCGCCTGGAACATGGCCACCCATCCCGATCGGGTTCTGGCCCGGCTGATCAACCTGTCAACGGCCCTCTTCGCACTCACCTTACTGCTGCCTTGCGGCTTCCTGTCGCTGGCCTCCCCTTCACGTCTCGCCGTGGGCATTCCACTTTTCTGCCTCTTGAGCCTCAACAACATTGCCCAGGATCCCAGACATCACTTCCATGCGCCTCTGGTGGCGATCGTCTTCTGGTCGGCAGCGGCGGGAGTACTGTCGCTGGGCGGCTTTGTCGCCTCTTGCCGGAACAAACTCATTTTGAAGTGGCCCTACTTGGATCAATTCACCACGTTTCAGGCGAGAAACTGGATCCCGGAGGTTCTGGCCTTTTTCGCAGCTGCTGCGGCATTGCAAACCGGAATCTGGTTCTCCCTGTCACCGTTGGGGGTCACATTCTGGGATCAAGGCTCCGCATGGTCGTGGAGCAAGCTCTATGTGAAAGATCCCCGCGCATTCGCCTTTTCACGAATCGAAGCCCTCATTCCCAAATCCGAGCGTGTCGCCTCGACGGACTACATCCATCCCCGTTTCACCCATCACGAACGTTCCTACGATTACAGCAAATATCCGCGCAAAGTCAGCGGCTACGAATTGAGGGTTCCCGACGACACCGGCTGGATCGTCATCGACACCCAGCATCCCTACAGCGAGATCAAGCACCCTTCCCAAGTCCCCGAATATGTCGCCAATCCGGAGAAATGGGAGGTGTTCGAGGATGGCACAAAAGGTTACTTTATTGTCATGCGTCGTAGACCGGAGTCTTCAGGAAGCAACCCACCCCGGCTTCCAGTCGATGCTCCACCCGAACGGCCGTCAGAATCCGATGTCGAGCGGGCGCCGCTTTGAACATGCCTTGTTGTACCTTGAGGCAACGAAGTTTTACGGGAGGCTGCATGATGTCAGAGCGACTCCATAAACCAGCTCGAATCTCTCCCCGCCAGTTGCGGCGGGTCACGATGACGATGGCGTTTCTTTTCGGGTGCCCCTGTTTCGCGCAGGCCCAGATAATTCAGCAGCCCTCAGTCGGCAACACCACCGCCGGAACTTCGGTGAGTGTGCCCGATGGAGGCCGAACGCTCATCGGCGGGACTTCCCGTGGCTTGACGACGATCAATCCGCGATCGACGTTCCCACTGGGACGCGGCCCCGTCTCGCGAAATCCCCTCTTCGGCGGCCCAAGCTACGGTCGCTCATTGAGTGGTGGTTCGATGTCGGCAAGCGTCCACATCATCGATCTGCACGAGATGGATCGCCAGATTTTGGGATCAGCCCCTGACTACCCCGCTGCGGAAAGTGCAGAGCTTCCGCTCCCTCCCGCACCCAAGTACACAGCCAATGACTACCTGCGAAAAGCCGAAGAAGCCGAGGCTAAAGGGAAGCCCAAAGTGGCCGAGATCTACCGCCGTTTGGCGGAGAAGCAGCAGGTCAAGGAGTAATTAATCCTTTAACGGGTCAACGTGCTGATTCAGTTGAGAACCTACATCTTTTCCGCGACGCGGATGCCGAGCAGGTCGAGGCCTTCCTTCATCACGCGGGCCGTCCAGTCGCACAACAAAAGGCGGCTGTGGCGGATCGATTCATCGCTCTCTTTGAGCACTGGGCAGGCTTCGAAGAAAGCACTGAAGCGATTGGCGGTTTCAAACAGGTACTGTGTCAGCACGTTGGGACGATAATCGACCGCCACATCTTGCAGGGCCTCCCCGAATCGCAACAACTGCAACGCCAGCATTCGCTCGGCGGGCTGTGCGAGATTCAGTGCGTGCCCGGCGGATCGAATGTCGGCAACATTCACCCCCCCTTTGCGGAAGATGCCGTTCACCCGCGCGTAGGCGTATTGCATGTAGGTGGCTGTGTCTCCCTTGGTGGCAAGCATTTTCTCGAAGCTGAACGAGTAGTCGCTCTCCCGGCTGTGATGTAGATCGGCGTAGATGATCCCCCCCAGCCCCACGATCTCCGCCACCGCCTGCCGTGTTTCCTCGTCGAGTTCCGCACCGGTGGGCTTGCCGTCGTCGCCGGCATTCACAATCTCCCTGGCCCGAACGATCGCTTCGTCGATCAGGCTCTCCAACCCGACCGTGTCGCCGGAGCGAGTCTTGAAGGGTCGCTTGTCCTCTCCCAGGATTGTACCGAACTTCACGTGCTGGAGTTCGACATCCCTGTAGCCGAGCTTCTTCGCCGTTGCAAAGAGGAGGTCAAAGTGCTCCGACTGCCGGCTGTCGACCACATACAGGATGGCGTCGGCCTTGAGACTTTCGACACGGTGCTGGATCGTCGCCAGATCGGTCGTCGCGTACGTGAAGGCGCCATCGCTCTTGCGGACGATGAACGGGGCCTCATTCCCCCCGATGAAGACACACTGGGCCCCTTGGCTCTTGGTAAGCAGCCCGGCCTGTTCCAATCGCTCAAGAACACCCGGCAGCATGGGGTTGTACCAGCTCTCGCCCAGAGCCATGTCGAACTTGAGGCCGAACCGCTCGTAAAGTCCTTCCAGCGCCTGGAGGCAATCCGGGAGAAACTGGTTCCACAGTGCGAGGTTCTCGGCATCACCTGCATGCAGCTTCGCGGTTTCGAGACGAGCATCCTCGGCGATCTTCGGATGGCGGCTGGCCAAGTCGAAGAGATCCGAGTCCCCTTCCACCGCTGCCAGTTTCTTTCGTGCCGATTCAACTTCTTCGTTGGCGGCCTTGAGGTCGCTCTCGGCCTTTTTGACAAGCTGCTGAAGTT
Organism: Planctomyces sp.; assembly: GCA_013822855.1. GTDB lineage: Bacteria > Planctomycetota > Planctomycetia > Planctomycetales > Planctomycetaceae > Planctopirus. The sequence continues at coordinate 64,813 of PNLE01000001.1, read as the reverse complement.
CTGGCGATTTCTTCACGCCGCTGGCCACGGCAGACGCCAATTGCGATTGGGCCTGCGCCAGCGAGGCCGCTGCACACTTCTGTGCCTCGATCAGACCCGGCAATGCGGGCTTGAGGGTGTGGTAATCGGAGAGTTGATTGACCAGTCGATACAGCCGGGCCAGTTCGGCGACAGGCTTCTCGGCGAAGCGGGCCTCGTCGCGGAAGTTCTTGTAGCCGTAGATGATCATCCCGAACTGGGTACCCCAGTCGCCGATATGGTTGTCGCTCAGGACATGATGCCCCAACCGCTTGAGAACCCGGTAGAGCGCATGACCGATGACCGTGCTGCGCAAATGGCCCACATGCATCGGCTTGGCGACGTTCGGCGAGGAGAAATCGACGATGAACTTGCGGGGCTTCGAGACCGGATCAATCCCCAAGGCCATATCGTTGGCGGACCGGGTGGCCGCTTCCGTCAGCCAGCTTTCCTTCAGCTTGAGGTTGATGAAGCCCGGTCCCGCGATGGAGGGTGGCTCGCAGATGTCATCCACCTTGAGGCCATCGACGATCAGTTGGGCGATCTCGCGTGCAGGCTTCCCCACCGACTTCTGCATCGGCATGGCGCAGTTCGCCTGGAAGTCGCCGAACTTCGTATCCCCGGCGGGCCGGAGCATGTCGACGTACGTCTCGGGCTCGGGCGTCAGAGGAACAAGAGCATCATTCAATCGCTGCCGGAGAAGCTGGAGCAGATTCACGGCAATATCACTCCCTGTGATAATCAAAGAACAGACAGCTACTGGGAACGCGTCGCTTTCGGCAGGAAACGCCGACGTTGGAGAATCGTCACGGCTTCGCCAGTACCGGTTATCTCCTGCCATGAAACATGATCGCCAGCTACGCGATCTGCACGGCACCGCTGGAAATCAAATTCTTCCATTCCACGCGGCCCGCATCCGCCCAAAGACCTTCAAGGTCGTACAATTCGCGCGCTTCGGTGACGAAGACATGCAGCACGACCGTACCGAAGTCCTGCAGCATCCAAGTCTGGCTGTCTCCACCCTCCAAAGCGGGGAGCGCCTCATGCCGCTGCTTGAAGATCTTGCGGACTTCCTCGATCAAGGCGGAAGTCTGCCGCAGGTTGGTCGCGGTGGCGATCACGAAGTAGTCCGCGATCGGCGTGATCTTCGTCAGATCGAGGACGACCACCTCCTTGCAGCGGAACTCCTCCGCCAGGCGGGCACAATGGCAGGCGTTTCGAAGCGATTCCTGCTGCTGCAGCGCCAATTGCTGCTGATAGGTGACTTCATCGTAAATCTTCTTAGGTGACATTCAACATGCTCATCGAAAGGCAGACAGGATACTCAGCGAACCATCACATCCGGCGACAAACCCGCAGGCGTTTGATGGGCGGCGGAAACGATCGAAACCTGTATCGTCGCTGATCTTAGGGTGTGATGCAAGCTACCCTGCGTTCCGCCCCAATTGCTCCCAGATCGGCAAATGCTCGGTTTGGCGCTTCCTTAAAGTGACGCGACAGAATGAATCGAGGTTCACCACGGACATCGACTTGTTCCATTGACCTGGCCTTCGCTCATCCCTCAGGATCAATGTCATCAAAGTCGATGACCACACCCGAACCGAGGCCTTCACCGATGAAACTGACCGTCCTGGGTGCCGCAGGCGAAGTGACCGGCAGCCAGCATTTGATCGAAACAGCCTCGCGCCGGCTGTTGCTCGATTGCGGCTTCTTCCAGGGGCACCGGGCCGAATCGCGCGAGAAGAACAGCCACTTCCTGTGCCACCCCAAGGAGGTCGATGCGGTCATCCTGTCGCATGCCCACATCGACCATTGCGGCAACCTGCCCGGGCTGTACAAGGCCGGTTTTCGCGGGCCGATCTTCTGCACACCACCCACGGCCGAGATCGCCGAAGTGATGCTCCGCGACGCCGCCAAGATTCAACGGGAAGATGCCGACTATCTGCGGCGTCATCTCTCGCCCGCCCAGGACCGCGCGGTCGAACCGCTCTATGACGAGACGCATGCCAAAGCCGTCTGCGAACTGTTCGAGACCATTCCCTACGGCAAGTTGGAAGAGGTCGGGAAGGATGTCCGCATCCGGTTTCTGGAAGCGGGCCATATCCTCGGTTCGGCGATGGTTGAACTCGATCTCGAAGAGCAAGGCGTCTGGAAGCGCGTGCTGTTCACGGGAGATATCGGTCGCCGGGGGCTGCCCATCCTGCGCGACCCGCAACTCTCCGAGCGCTGCGATCTGCTCATCACGGAGGGAACCTATGGCAACCGCATCCATCCCGATGCGGGCGAACAGCAACAAGAGTTGGCCCGCATCATCGGCCAGACTGCCGCGCGCGGCGGGCGGGTGATTATTCCCGCGTTTGCCTTGGGACGCACGCAGAACATTCTGTATTACCTCAACGACCTCCACAATCAGGGGAAGCTCCCGCGGATTCCGATGTACGTCGACAGCCCGCTGTCACGCGAATTGACGCAGATCTACATGAGGCACCAGCACGAAATGGATGTTGCCCTGCAGCGCATCCGGCAGACGGACGAGAACCCGTTCAGCTTCCCTGGATTGCAGTTCATCCGCACGCCGCAGGAGAGTGCCTCGCTCAATCACCGCGAAGGACCGTTCGTGGTCGTCGCTTCCAGCGGCATGTGCGAAAGCGGCCGCGTGGTCCATCACCTCAAACATGCGCTCGACGACGAGAAAAATACGGTCATCCTGATGGGCTTCCAGGCGCAACACACGCTGGGCCGCCGCTTGCAGGAGAAGCGTTCCAGTGTGATGGTGCTCAACAAACTGGTGACCGTACGGGCTGAGATCGAGAGTTTGACGGGACTTTCGGCACACGCCGACGCCGATGACTTCCGCTGGTGGTTCGGGGAACTCGCCAAACGCGGCGGCTGCGGCCAGGCGGTGGTGGTTCACAGTGAGGAACCCGCCGCAGAAGCCACGGCCCAACTCGTGGCCCACGCCAGCGACGAATTGCCGATCATCCCCAAGCGAGGGCAGAGAATCGAGTTTTGACTGATGAAGAAAGAAAACTCCCGGCGTTCAACGTGAACGCCGGGAGCCTATGGAAATGTTGGCAGCCTTCACCATCGGCGGGCTATTCGACCGTCACGCTCTTGGCGAGATTTCTCGGGCGGTCAACGTTGCAGCCTCTGAGCAGGGCGATCTCGTAGGCGAGCAGTTGCAGCGGGACGGAAGTGACCATCGGCTGGAGGTACTCGTCGACATCGGGAACAAAGATGACATCGTCGGCCAGTTCGGCGACTTTGTCGTCCCCTTCGCAGGCGATGGCGATGATCGGGCCGCGGCGGGCCTTCACTTCTTCCATATTGCTGATCACCTTGGGGTAGATCTGGCAACGCGGCACGACAAACACGCTCGGCGTCTCTTCGTCGACCAGGGCGATCGGCCCGTGTTTCATTTCGGCGGCCGGATAGCCCTCCGCGTGGATGTAGCTGATTTCCTTGAGCTTCAAGGCCCCTTCCAACGCTACCGGGAAGTTGTGCAACCGGCCGAGGTAAAGGAAGTTTTCCGCCGTGTAGTACTTGCGGGCAATTTCCTTGACTCGGTTGTGGCATTCCAGCGTTTGGCGGATCTTGTCGGGCATCTTCCGCAGGTTGGCGATCATCCGCTGACCGGCGGGATAAGAGAGATGCCTGATGCGACCCATGAACAAGGCCAAAAGTGTGAGTACGGTCACTTGCGAGGTGAAGGCCTTGGTGGAAGCGACGCCGATTTCAGGGCCGGCATGGAGATAGATGCCGCCGTCAGCCTCGCGGGCGATGGAAGACCCCACCACGTTGCAGATGGCGAGGGTCGGGTGACCCTTGCGTTTGCACTCCCGCATGGCGGCAAGGGTATCGGCGGTTTCACCACTCTGGGTGATCGAGAAGACCATCGTCCGCTCGGACATGGGGGGATTGCGATAACGCAGTTCGCTGGCGTATTCGACTTCGACCGGAATACGGGCGAACTCTTCGATGATGTATTCACCGACGAGGCCCGCGTGCCAGCTGGTACCGCAAGCCGTCAGCACAATGCGGTCGATCCGGCGGAGCTGCTGCGGATCCATATTGAGGCCGCCGAAGCGGGCCGTCGCCTCGTCGTCGTCGAGGCGGCCGCGGAAGGCGTTCTCGATGCTGGTGGGCTGCTCGTAGATCTCCTTGAGCATGTAATGCTCGAATTGACCCAGGTCGGTATCGGTCGCCGTCTGTTCCAGGACGCGGATGTTCGGCGTCTGAGAGCCGGTGTCGCGATGCAGGATTTCGAGTGAATCGGCCGTGATGACCGCGATTTCATGGTCGTTGAGATAGACCACCTCCTCGGTGTAGCCGACGAGCGGGCTGGCATCACTGGCGAGGTAGTGCTCTCCCTTGCCGATCCCCACGACGAGCGGGCTGCCCAGACGGGCGGCGATCAGCAGACCTGGCATATCGCGGAAGAGGATCCCCAAGCCGTAGGTTCCCTTGAGACGTTTGATCGTGTTCTCGACGGCATGGAGATAGGTACTTGTCGCGGCGGGATCCGATCCCAGCTTGATTTCTTCTTCAAGGTGATGCGCCGTCAGGTGGGCGACGACTTCCGTGTCGGTTTGCGAATGGAAGACGTAACCCAGTTCTTGAAGCTGGTTGCGAAGGCTGGCGTAGTTCTCGATGACCCCGTTGTGGACCAGCACCACTTCGCCATTGCCGCCGATATGCGGGTGCGAGTTCACATCGCTCGGCTGGCCGTGCGTCGCCCAGCGGGTGTGGCCGATGCCATAGGTTCCGGTGGCGGGGCTGTTCTTGAGCAGTTCCGCCAGTTGACCGACGCGGCCCGTCTTCTTGCGGACGGCGATCTGGTCGCCCGTCTGCACCGCGATGCCGGCACTGTCATAGCCTCGGTATTCCAGCCGGAAGAGACCTTCGAGCAGGTAGCTGGATGCTGGCTTGGGCCCGATATATCCGACGATTCCACACATCGCATATTCCCGAAAGTGACCGCTGAAATTCCACTGACCAGTACGTTGGACAAGGCAATCAATGAACAGGGCGAAGCATCGTGCAGTTCGCCGATTCTGGCAACATCAGTCCACCGGATGTAAGCCGTGCGATGACGAGCCGGTCGATGACGTTAGACCTGCTTGGCGAACCACTGGACTGTTTCCCGGAGTCCAGCTGCGAGATCGAATCGAGGCTTCCAGCCGAGATACTTCTCGGCCTTAGCCGGTGAGACGAGACTGGAGCGCAAATCCCCCGCGCGGGCCGGGCCGTAGTTCATGGTCGGGAGGTCCAGCTGAATACCTTCCGCGGCACGCAGCGCCACCAGCTCCTCCTTCACCGCGTTTGCCAATTGGTTGACATCGGTCGGTGTGGCGGTGCCGATGTTGAAGGCGTCGAAGTGTGTGGGCAAGGGTGTCTGCAGGGCGAGTGCGTTCGCCTGCGCGACATCCGGTCCGTAGACATAGTCCCGTACATATTTGCCGTCGCCGTTGATGGTCGGGGCTTGGCCAGCCAGCAGCTTCTGGCAGAAGATCGCCACCACACCCGCTTCCCCATGCGGATTTTGGCGAGGGCCGAAGACATTCGCGTAGCGGAGGGCGACCCCTTGGAGACCGCGTTCCCGTGCGTAGAATTCGAGGTATTTCTCGCCGACCCACTTGCTGATGCCGTAGGGCGAGATGGGCGCTGCGGGATAGTCCTCGGCGGTGGGTGTCGAAACATCGCCATAGAGCACGCCACCGGACGAAGCGAACACGATCCGCTTGGTGCCGACGGCTGCCGCGCTGTCGAACACGTTTAGCAGGCCCAACACATTGACTTCTGCGTCGAAGACCGGCTCTCGCACAGAACGGCTGACCGACATCTGTGCGGCCTGATGCGAGACCCAATCAGGCCGCACTTCCTCGAATATCTCCCGCACCCGCTTGCCGTCCCGCAAATCGGTGACGAAAAGAGGGACACCTTCAGGCAGGTTCTTGGGGCTGCCGGATGAAAGGTCATCGATGACGAAGGGCTGGTGCCCCTTCGCAAGGAGAGCGTCGACGATATGACTACCAATGAAGCCGGCACCGCCGGTGATGATGACTTTCATGCGAACAGGACTTCCTGGAGAACGTGACTTTCCCGAAACATAGCTTGCGATAAAGCCACGCACCGGGAAAGTGATGGTTTTTTCCGAACACCAGATCATGTGACCCGTGTTGCGGAGTCTTGGTAGCATCGACCGGGGATGGCTGTAAAGTTCATTGTCTCCAAGGGCTGGCGATAACTGCCGCGCAGAACTGGTCTTGCCGCGATTTCGCAAGCAATGTTATCAATCAGAACTGGATCAATTCTGGATGCGTTCGCTCATTCCGTTTGCCAGTGTTCTGGCTTGTTGACTCGCCCAGATTTCACATGGATTTCACTTCACACGGTGTTCGAGATCGACGCATGAAAACAGGCGTACTTCACGAAATGCACCGTTTGTCGGCCCGTCTTTGCGGGAATGCTTTGCTTTTGGCATGCCTGAGTTGGGGGCTTCTGGTGCCGCAGGGTTGCAACTTCGGAAGGGTCGGCAACACGCTGTCGGGACTGCCGACGCAGAGTGAACCACCGGTGAAGTCGGTCGATCAGCCAGCGGTCGATGCGGATCATCCGCCCAAGGATCGTCTCGCCAAGGCCCTTGAAGAAGCTCTTCCCACCAATGATCTCGGGTTTGAGTGAACCTCAATAAGCCGCTTTGTCGTCAGTTGTGAATTGCGTTGAACTGTGAATTGTGTTGAACGAGGCAGTGGTCTGCCGCCGCATGGAAGCAGCGGAAATGGATCGAAACAGCACATCATCGCGCTCTGTTATTTGCCGACGGCTTGCCGTGGCCATTCTCGCCTCCACGTATCTGCTTTCTGGCTGTGTGACGCAGAGAAAAAGCTTCTCCGTGGATAGCAATTCCAGGGTTCCCTTCTTCGGTCTCGAACTGGCACCCAACGATCGCTCCACCAGCAACGAGATCCGTTCGATCGGCCAGACATCCAAGCCCTCGCGAAGTTGGAGCGACCCTTTTGGCAGCGAAGCCAGGAAGCGGGATACCCTCCCGAGGATTCCACTGCCCAGGACAGATCATTCGCCGGATGCGGCCGTCGCCATGGAACCGGACGACATGGATCAGTTCTGAGCACTCCAAGGCTGAAACACTGACTTCAACTGCGAGCGTTGAAATTCCAGGTGGCGTCAAGCTCCCGAAAGCGTTTCTTCCAATTCGCCAACTAATGGTTCATGGCCGATTGAGAGTATATTGTCGAGTTCTCGGCCGTTGCTGTCTTCCCGTTTTCCCGCGACCAGTTGCTCGCGGATCAGTTCGATGAGTCGGGCTTTGTTGATCGGCTTTGTGGTGTAGTCGCTGCATCCGGCGGCGAGACACTTCTCCCGATCGCTGCTCATCGCATGGGCGGTCAGTGCGACGATTGGCCCCGAGTAACCCGAAGAACGCAGCCTCATGGTGGCCCGGTAGCCGTCCAGCACCGGCATCTGCATGTCCATCAGGATCACATCGAAGGATTGCGCGGAATCCAATGCAGCCAAGGCCGCGTTGCAGGCTAATTCCCCATTCTCGACCACGGTGACCTCCGCCCCGGCCTTCCGCAGAATGAGTGAAATCAACTTTTGATTGTCCGGCCCGTCTTCGGCCAGCAGGATCCGGCAACCCAACGGCTCGGTATTCACAGCACGCGGCGCAACGGGTGAGATTTCTGGCGTGTTCACTCCCGACTGACCGGTGATTAGCGGATCATTGAGGCCCTGATGATCTCCCTTCGTGACAGCGAAGTGAGGCTCTACCGCGTCGATGTGGAGCGAGAAGACTGAGCCGACTCCCGCCTGGGAGGTAACTTCGATATCGCCGTTCATCATGCGCGCCAACCGCCGGCTGATCGTCAGCCCGAGACCGGTGCCGCCGTATTTGCGCGTGGTCGAGGTGTCAGCCTGGGTGAACGGTTGGAAGAGGCGGCCGATCTGCTCCTCGGTCATGCCGATGCCGGTGTCGCAGACGCTGAACCGCAGGCCCCCCTGGACGGTATGGGTTCCCTCGCCTTGAATGTGGATCTGTGAATCCGTCACATATTCCACCCGCAGCTGGACATCGCCCACATGCGTGAATTTGACGGCGTTGCCCAACAGGTTGAGCAGGATTTGCCTCAATCGGGTGGGATCGGTTTCGACAGTCTCAGGGACATCGGGCGAGGTCTGCACGACGAGCCGCAGGCCTTTGTCGCTCGCCCTGATCCGCATGAGGGCACAAGTGTCGTTGACGATCTGGAGGGGCGAACAACGCACGCTTTCGATCGTCAATTTGTCGGCCTCGATCTTTGACAGATCGAGGATGTCGTTGATGATTTCCAGCAGGAAGTCGGCATTTCGGCGAACGGTTTGCAGTGATTCCGCCGCCTGGGCCGTGATGTCCGGTTGCTCCAACAGCAATTCGGTGTACCCGAGAATCGCGGTCATCGGCGTGCGGATCTCATGGCTCATGTTGGCCAGGAACTCACTCTTCGCGCGGGCCGCATCTTCAGCGTGCGTCTTGGCTTTGCCAAGTTCTTGTACGAGGCTGGCCAGGTGGGCGCTGTTTTGCTCTTCAAGTTCCTTCATTCGTTTGAGGTCGTCAGCGTATTGCTTAAGCGCCTCCTCGGCGTGGATCCGCTCGGTGATGTCTTCGATCGTACCCACATGGGTGGTTCCTTCGTCCGAGAAGACCGGATTTGAGCGGATCTGCACCCAACCCGTGGTTCCATCCGAGTTCTGGCTGCGGAAGATCCCCGAGAAGCCTTCGAGTTCATCAAGCCCACGTTGCCAACCCAGACGCACCTCTTCCCGATCGCCCTCGTGCACGAACTCGAACCACTCGTGCGTCAAGCTTTCCTGGAGTGACATTCCCGCAATCGCCCGCCAGGCGCTGTTCGTGTACCGGCAATGGGCTCCCGCACCCGCTTCGAAGATCCCGATGGGAACCGATTCGCTGAGCGTCCGTAACCTGACTTCGCTGACCCTCAAGTGCTGCAGTGCGTCCTCGAGTTGCGACCGCTCTCGCGAGCGTCGATCCTCCTGCGCCTGCTGCTGGTGAAGCTGACGGGTACGGACGACATAAATCCCCGTCGAGAAGATCATCGCCGCCAGGTATCCGGTGGCGTCGTCGAGGATGGGCACACTGCACCAGAACTGGCGGTATAGCACTGTTGCCGCCAATCCCAGGAGACCCACCGTCATAAAGGACTGGCAATGTCGAAAGACGGCCACCAAGCCCAGGCATGTCACGGCGAGTTCCAACCCACCCACGGGCGAAGCGTGGCGAAAGTACTCGACCAGCGAGATCGTGAAGAGCAGCGACATCAAGGGGATCGCGAGCCAACTCGTCAAGGTCGATAACTTTGGCTCGCGACGCACCACCGAAATCATGGCGGCGCAGATCAGCAAATGAAGGCAGTGGGAAACTCCCAATAACTGGGACAAGTGCCGCGGGCCTGTTTCGCTGAGGATCGCGAGGCCGTGCATGGCGATCGTCGAAATGGCGACCCAACGCAGAATCTCACGCGCGTCGGGCGAGAAGCGGGTGGTGGCGGGTTCGCTGACGCTGGCGGTCGACCTGAAAGCCGAAGTGTGCTGCTTGAAGAGTTGGTCGGACTGACCGAAATCAAGGTCGAATCGCATTCGTCGGTTCCCGGGAAGCCGGACGTTGAAAACGTGAACAACCTGGTTCGATATCCGCCATGGTTCGTGGCGACTCGCTGGAGTGTTCCCTTTTGTCAACGTAGACCGGACTATCGGAAGTGATGAGGTTTTCCCTGCAATTCGACCTGTCGCAAGAAGACCACAAGTCGTGTTGGCGCAGAAACGGGGTTGTAGCGATTCTGCCGTCGACGGCGATTGTGCCGAGTACCGGGAATGTCGTGTTTCTTTGTACTCCCCGCTATCCTTCATCTTGCCGCATGAGATCGCACTGGCGACGGGCCCGATGGGAAGTGAAATGTGGAGGAGGCGGCTTGTCGAAGTTTGGTTTCTCCCTGGTGGCCACGGATCGTCAGTCGATGGCGCGGGCGGGCGTCTGGTCCACGCCGCATGGTGTCGTTGAGACTCCCGCCTTCATGCCCGTGGGGACCGCTGGAACCGTCAAGGGGTTGACCCCCGACCAGATTGTCGCCACGGGTGCGAAAAAGATCCTCGCGAACACCTATCATCTCGCGCTTCGCCCAGGGGCGGAGGTCGTCGCGGACCTCGGTGGGCTGCACAGGTTTTTCGACTGGAGCGGCCCGATCCTCACCGACTCGGGAGGCTTCCAGATCTTCAGCCTTGCCAAGCTTTCCAAAATGACGGAAGAAGGGGTCACCTTCCGTTCACATCTGGATGGCAGCCCGCTGAATCTGACCCCTGAACGCGCGATGAGGATCCAGGAGTTGCTCGGGGCGGACGTCATCATGTGCCTTGATGAATGTCCCCCCGCCGATGCCCCCCACGAAAAAATTCTCATAGCCGTCGATCGCACCACGCGCTGGGCCGCCCGCTGCCGGGAGGCGCACCAGAACCCGGAACAGGCCCTCTTCGGCATTGTCCAGGGCGGAACAATCGAGTCTCTGAGGATCCGCTCTGCGGAAGCACTCTTACCGCTCGACTTTCCCGGCTACGCGGTCGGTGGCCTGAGTGTCGGCGAACCTCCGCCAGAGATGTACAGGACGTTGGAGTTCACCACGCCGGTTCTTCCCGTGGAGAAGCCACGGTACCTGATGGGGGTGGGCCGCCCCGTCGATCTCATTGAAGGGGTGCTGAGGGGCATCGACCTCTTCGACTGCGTGATGCCGACCCGCAATGGACGCAACGGCATGGCCTTCACCAGCCAAGGAGCAGTGCGGCTGAAAAATGCCAAGCACCTTAAGGACACCGGTCCGCTCGATCCGAATTGCCCTTGCCAAGCCTGTCGCCGTTTCAGTCGTGGATACCTCCGGCACCTCTTCATGGCTGGCGAAATGCTCGGGCCGATCCTGCTGACTCTCCATAACATCACGTTCTATCAGACTTTGATGCAAAACCTGCGGGAAGCCATCCTCGCCGGTCGTGGTCAAGACTTCCGGGTCGATCAACTTGCCCGGTGGGGGGAGTCCGGCTAGGATACGGCCCGCAAGAACCGCGAGGAGACTCCGCGCTGAGTCTTGCCGCATAACAAGTTGGGGCATTTGCCTTCGTCATCACTCAGTCTTGGAGAGTGGCTTTGCACTCGCCAGTATGACTTGATTTGGATGACGATCATGAGTGCGCCAAGGGTGACGGATCGGCATCTGGCAGGAGCCGGAGTGCTGGTTCGATGGGAGATTTCGAGTGAATTGGCAGTCGGGCTTTACGATCGCACAGCTGGCACCGGCCGCACCAGCGGGCAACGCTGGAGCCGAGATGTGGGGCATGTTCGTCCCCATGATCATCGTGGTCGGTCTGTTCTATTTCCTGATGGTCGTGCCCCAGCGAAAAGAGCAGGCCAAGCGGGATGCCCTCATCAAGGGGCTCAAGAAGAACGATCGCGTCGTCACCATTGGCGGAATGATCGGCCATGTGGCCAACATCTCCTCCGACGGCAAGGAGATCACCCTCAAATTCGGTGACAACGTGCGCATTCCTTTCCGCCGCAGTGCCATCCACGAGGTTGTCGGCGAAGATCTCCCGCAGACCGAAGCCAAACCTCTCTAGCCGATTGTTCCAACCCTCCGCGAACATCGCGGAAAATGGATTCGGCGGCTGATGGTCACCGTCTCCGGGCGAACAAGTTTCAGCAGGCCGACAGTTTTTTGAACCGTCTTTCAACCCATCAATAGCAGCAATTCACCGAACATAAGCCCGGCAACAGCAGAGTTCGCCAGAAACTGATAGGAACACGCGGAATGGAAGGTTTGTTCTCAGGTTTGACTTTGCTCCAGGCGGCGCCTGTGGTTACCGAAGTCCCCGCCGCCACGTCGTCCACGGACATCTGGCTGATGGGAATCATCGCGTTGTGCGTGGTGACGCTCCCCTTCGTGCTGGGGACGCTCATTGGAAACGCCCTGCGGATGAAGGACATCAGCTTCCGGCTGAGTACCGTCATCTTTGCAACGGCTTTGGCACTGACGCCCTTCATTTATCATGGCGTGCGCGGTGAAGGGATCTGGAAGGCCATTCCACTAGGTATTGACTTGGCAGGTGGGACCAACCTCGTCTACCAGATCGATACGGAAGCGGTGAAGGCCGACGGCAAGACTCTTGACATCGACATGGTGGAACGCCTCGTGCAGGCGATTGGAAAACGCCTGAATCCCTCCGGTGCGGAAGAAATCACAATTCGCCGCGTCGGTCGCGATCGAATCGAAATCATCATCCCTGGTGCTGATAAGGATATTGTCGAGCAGAAGAAGCGGCTCATCACCCGCTTGGGGAGCCTTGAGTTCGCCATCCTCGCCAACGCACGCGATCATGCGACCTTGATCAGTCGGGCCAATCAGTTGGGAGAAAACATAGACGATATCCGTGAAGACGGCAAACTGGTGGCCAGCTGGCGCAATGTCGCCGAAGGCAAAACCGTCAGCCAAAGCCAAGGTGATCAAACACAGATCCGATTCGTAAAGCGGCGAAATGACAAAGGTGAACTGGTCGATGTTCAGCAATTCTTAGTAGTTCATGAACCAGCCGATAAGCAGGTCACTGGCAAACTCTTGCAAAAAGCGGAGCGCGAAATTGATCAACAGTCGGGGCGGCCAGCAGTCGGGTTCCGCATGACGACAACTGGTTCGATCCGTCTCGACGCCTTGACTGCCAAATACGCCCCCGATCCCGTCGACAAGTTTGAACGCCACTTGGCCATTCTACTCGACGGCAAGATCTACTCGGCACCATCTCTTAAAGCCCGCCTGTCATCCGGTGGAGGGCAGATCACGGGGGATTTCAATAGCAAGGAAGTCGATGAGTTGTCCGGTGTATTGAATGCCGGTGCTCTCGAGGTTCCTCTGGTTCCCACGCCGATCAGCGAATTCACCATCAGTCCATTGCTCGGGGCCGATGTCCAGCAGAAGGGGATCCTGGCGATTCTCCTCTCCGCCGCGGCCGTCTTCATCTTCATGGCGGTCTACTACCTCGTTTCCGGCGTGATCGCCGATTTGTGTCTGGTGTTGAATTTGATCCTCGTCGTCGGGGCGATGGCCTTCATCGATGCGACGTTCACCCTCCCGGGTCTTGCGGGGCTGGTGCTCACCATTGGTATGGCGGTCGATGCCAACGTGCTGATCTACGAGCGTTTCCGGGAAGAAATCGCCCGCGGGGCGAGCTTGCGGATGACGATCCAGAACGGCTTCGACAAGGCCCTTTCCGCCATCGTCGACGGCAACATCACCTCGCTCATTACCGCTGTGATCCTCTTCATGATCGGCACCGACCAAGTCAAAGGCTTCGCGGTTTCGCTCTTCATCGGTCTGACAGCCTCGATGTTCGCCATTCTTGTCTTCGGCCGAATCTGCTTCGATGTTATCGAGCGCAAGCGGCTTGTGAAGACTCTCGCCATGATGCCCACTATCAAGCTGAGCGGGGTCGATTTCCTGGCCATGCGAGTGCCTGCCATCCTGTTTTCGGCGACTGTCATCATAATTGGGCTTGTCACCCTGGGATTGAGGGGTCGGGAGAATCTCGATATCGACTTCACCGGCGGCACAATGGTCACCCTCGAATTCCAGAAGCCGCAGGAAACCTCCGTTGTCCGTGAAAAATTGGATGACAAATTCCCGACACCGGTTTCGCTTGAAGAACTTCGTATCAACAGCGAGGCTGCCAATGCGGGAACCCGTTTCCGCATCAGGACAAACCTCGTCGACCGCCCGCAGGTTCGCACGCTGATCAACGATGCCTTCGCTGCGCCTGAAATGGCCTTGAGTCGTGCCGAGATGACCTATGGCGAGATCACGCCCGTCACTCCTGATGACGCCAAGACGATCCGCAACCGGCCGGGAACCAACATCGATCGGTTCAGCGGTGGGCAACGTGTGCCTTTGGCATTCACGAATGCCGTTGCCGAGGCCACCATCGCCGAGTATCTGGCCGAGCAACTCAAGGCCATTCCGGGAACGGGGAATGCCCCAAAATTCGAATCTCCCATTGGCCTCGTCCTGGTGGATGGTGTCAAAGAGGGCGGAGCGGCTGGCAGTGGCAAGTTCACCGAATTGGTTGCGCGGGTCACCTCCGATGTTCCTCCCGCCGATCTGGCCACAGCACTCAAATCCCTCGCCACACAACTGGCGAACGAGCCGATTTTCGACGAATTCAACTCGTTCGACACTTCGGTCGGTTTTGAAACCCAACTGAATGCTTTAGCGGCGGTTCTATTGAGCCTGATCGCGATCGTGGTCTACATCTGGTTCCGATTTGAAAAGCTTTACTTCGGCTTTGCCGCAGTGGCCGCGCTGACCCACGATGCGTTGGTGGTCTTGGGAAGCATCGCTGTCGGAGCATGGCTTTCCCAGACACCGATCGGTGCGATCCTGGGCCTCGAGGACTTCAAGATCAATATGGGTTTCATCGCGGCGATCCTGACGATCATCGGATACTCTCTCAACGACACGATCGTCATCTTCGACCGTATCCGCGAGATCAAGGGCAAGAACCCCAATATCACCTATGACATGATCAACCTCAGTGTGAACCAGACGATGTCGCGGACGATTCTGACGGCCACCACCGTGCTGATCGTGGTCGTCATCCTCTACATCTTCGGTGGCGAGGGGATCCATACATTCGCTTACAGCTTCATCGTCGGCACCATCGCCGGAACGTACAGCACGGTCTTCATCGCCAACCCTGTTCTGTACTGGCTGGTCAGCCGCAATGCTCCCCAGCCCGCACCCGCTAAAGTGGCCGCCTGAGACCACAGCAGGGGCCGACTTGTTTGATGGCGAATCGCACAGAGACCGCCGCCTCACAACGATGTGAGGTGGCCGTCTTCGTTCTTGAGTGAGTGCCGATGGATCCTGCGGCATAATGAACTGTCTCATTCGGATCGGGGTCTTAAGCCCTGATTCCCCCACCACTCCTGTGAATCCCAAAGAAGGCAACTCACGGATGACGGAGCGACAACCAGATCCGGGGGCCTCTTTGACAGAAATTCTGGCCCCGGAGTGGTCTTCCGGTGAGCCGTTGATCTTGTTCGCCTGGCTCGTGGAATTGGGGGACGTGATCAGTCCCCAGGATCGCCTGGCCGAGATCGGAATCGAGGGCGTCAGCCGGGATCTGGAAAGTCCTTGTGCGGGAGTGGTTCACCGCCTAATGGTAACCACGGGCAGCAGCATCCGACCGGGCCAATTGCTCCTGACACTCAGTGCACCGGGAACAGGATCTACCAAGCGGATCGATCGCGACTTAGAGGAGCCATCGGATCATGTCGGTCTGGAGTGAAGTGCGTGGCCAAACCATCGCGATCGAGCAACTCAGTCGGGCTGCGGCACGCGGGCGGCTGGCTCACGGATATCTCTTTGTCGGGCCGGAAGGAGTCGGCAAGCGGCTGGTCGCGCAGAAGTTCGCCCAGTCGATGTTCTGTCTCAAGCGAGCCCATCACGAATTGGATGCCTGCGGGGAATGTGGTGGCTGCCGTCCATTTCTGGCAGGCACCCATCCCGACTTCCAGGTCGTCGAATGCCCCGAGGGGAAGCGGGAGATTCCGATCGAACTCCTGGTCGGCTCGAAAGAGAACCGGGGTCAAGAAGGGCTCTGTCACGGTCTTTCGATCAAGCCGCTCGCGGGCGGTCGGAAGATCGCCATCATCGACGATGCCCATCTGCTCAACGATGCCGGGGCCAACGCCATCCTTAAAACGTTGGAAGAACCTCCCGACAGAGCGATTCTCATTCTCGTCGCCGCGACATTGGAGACCGTTCTGCCGACGATCCGCTCGCGATGTCATCTGGTGCGTTTCCAGCCTCTTGGCTCAACCGACTTGATCACACTTCTTTCGGCGGATGGCTCCGTTGACGAGGCCGCGGCACGCGAGGTGAGTCTTCTTTGCGATGGTAGCTTGGCTTTGGCCAGGCAATTGCTCGACCCCGTCCTTTGGGAACTTCGACGCGAGCTTCAATCGACGTTGCGCGAACGAAGATTTCAGGGACATACCCTGGCCAAAGCCGTCATGTCGAAGGTCGAAGGAATAGCGGCGGAAACATCGGGCCAGCGGGAGATCCTGCAGCACGTCTTCAAGTTCATTGTCGACTACCTTCGGCAAGTGATTGGCGGCCTTTGCCACACGGGCCGGGAAACGGGTTCCAAAGAGCTTCAGGCCAATCCCGATGTGGCGGCATTTGTCCGCATGCTGGGTGCCAATGCCGAAACATTGGAAGGCTTGGCGGTCATGGTGGATCGCGTGATCGAGGCCGGTATGCACGTCCATCAGAACGCCAACCTGAGTCTGTGCCTTGAGGCCTGCTTCGATGACCTCTCCCGCAAGCGTGCGGAACTGATCTGAGCCAGACCGGTGTGCTCTATCGTCTGATCGGCAAACATGTTATGAAATGATGGCAGTTCGATGCTGAATTTGTTTTTGAGGTGGTTCCCTTTATTGCGACGGGATTGAGAACGTGCCGCGTCTGGCTTCCATGACCGATCGCTGGGGAGTCATCACCGGAGCGTCTTCGGGCATTGGAGCGGAGTTCGCCCGCCAGTTGGCGGCCCGCGGGATGCATCTGGTGCTGGTCGCGCGGCGTGAGGAGTTGATGCGGTCGCTCTCGGAAGAACTTCACCGTTTGCATGGGACCCGCACCGAGATCATCGCTATGGATCTGACGGCGGAGAATTCCATCCAACAAATCGCCTCGCGGGTGGAACAAGCGGGGATCGAAATCGATCTACTGGTCAACAGCGCCGGCTTCGGCATGGTCGGAGAGATCCTCGAGACCGATTCGAATCGAATCCGGCAGATGCTGCGGTTGAACATCGAAGCTTTGACCGCCCTGACCTACCACTTTCTACCAGCCATGATTCAGCGAAATCGCGGTGGTGTGCTGAATGTCGCTTCGCTGGCTGCCTTTCAGCCTGTGGCCTACATGGGGGCTTACGCCGCCAGCAAGGCCTACGTGCTGCATTTCTCGGAAGCGCTCCACGCCGAACTTTCCGAGACCGGCGTGGTGGTGATGGCCCTGTGCCCGGGCGTCACACAAACGGATTTCTTCGATGTCGCCGGTGCCACCGGCTGGCTGCAAAAGCATTCCTCTCAGACCCCGGAGGAGGTCGTGCGGAAGGCGATCGTCACCATGGATAAAGGTCGACAGTACGTCGTCCCCGGGTGGCGGAACTACTTGCTGACTTGTCTCGTCCGGATCGGAACCCGCTGGCGGGTGGTGAACGAATCCAAGCGGTTCTTCCGGCCACGTCGCCCGAAAAAGACCGAGAAATAGTCATCGGCAGAAGAGGGTCTCCACTACACCTCTGGAACTTGCTCGACGATCGCCGCGATCTCGGCAGACTCTGAGCGGGGGGGCCTCTCCAACAGTGCCAATGTGGCTCGTTCTGGCGTTTTTC
Source organism: Planctomyces sp. (assembly GCA_013822855.1). Taxonomy (GTDB): domain Bacteria; phylum Planctomycetota; class Planctomycetia; order Planctomycetales; family Planctomycetaceae; genus Planctopirus. Next base: position 47,287 of record PNLE01000001.1, on the reverse strand, counting down.
CTTCGTGGAGGACTTCATAAACCTGCTGCATGATCGGCAGGTCGAGGGCATGCTGCTTCGCCAACCCGGCGACACTCTTGGAGGTCGCCACCCCTTCAGCCACCCCTTCCATGCTTTCCAGAATCTTCCCGATCGGTTCTCCGGTTCCCAGTCGAAATCCCACCTTGCGATTGCGGCCATAAGGGCTGACGCAGGTGGTGATCAGATCCCCCATCCCGGCCAGACCCGTGAAGGTCATGGGATTAGCGCCGAAGTGGACACCGAAACGCTGCATCTCCACCAGCCCGCGAGTCATCAACGCCGACTTGGCGTTGTCGCCAAACCCCAGCCCGTCGCTGATGCCGGTCGCGATGGCGATCACATTTTTGAGGGCGCCGGCAAATTCGACGCCCAACGTATCGGCATTGGTGTAGATGCGGAATCTTTCGGTGGAGAACATCTGCTGCACACGCCCCGCCAGTTCCAGATCTTCGCTGGAAGCGACAACGGTCGCGGGTAGACGTCGAGCAATCTCCTCCGCATGGCTCGGCCCGCTGAGGATCGCGACCGAACGCGGACCAAGTATTTCCCTCACAATCTGACTGGGCCGCTGAAATGTTCCGTTCTCGACGCCCTTAATGACGCTGATGACGGGAACACCCGCCGGCAAGGCCCTTTGAAGTTGAGTCAGTGAATGACGGAGAAACTGGCAGGGAACCGCCAGTACCAGGTAATCGGCGTCATGGGCCGCTTCCCGGATGTCGGAGGTGATCAAGATATTGTCCGCCAGTCTGGTTCCGGGCAGCAGCCGGGAGTTCTCACGCGATCGCTGCATCAGAGCGCCGTATTCCACATCGCGGACCCAGACCGAGACTTGCTGGTTGGCCTGTTCGGCGAGCAAAAGAGCGCAGGCCGTCCCCATCGCGCCGCCGCCGAGAATCGTCAATCGAGTGGTCATTCGGGGGTTCCAATCCGTCGGGAAAGTGATTCGCCGACGAGTGTGGTGCAGGCCTATCTCTTTATGCTGATTGGCCTTTCGCGTGATAACCGAAATGATGCGTGAGGGGAAGCGACACAGATCCATTCGCTGGGACACTCGGTGCCAAGTGATCTGAGATATCGAAGGGTTGGAGGAGGATGGGCATCATCTGAACCGCCTCACACACCGGCAAATTCTGAGGTGGGAGGGATTTTCCCTATACGGAATTTGCATTCCTTCAGACACGACCTAGCTTTGAATGGGAATTGACAGATTGCGGCTGGCCATTATTCTCAGACTTCGATCTCCGCGCCTGGAGCATCTTCGATGGACACTGTTCAGACTTCTCTTGATACAACTGCGGTTGGCGAGCCACGCTTCGGTTACCAGCCCGAGACGGCTTCGCAGTTCGCCGATCGTCGTGCTCCGCGCCCGGAAGGACGGCCCGGCGGCCCTGAACGCCGCCAGTTCACCACCACTCCCAGCTCCATGAAGCCGGAAGTGGCCGAACTGGCTCAAGCCGTCGATCAATACAAAATGGAGCATCGCCGCCGCTTCATCACCTTTGAAGAACTCTTCAACGTGATGACATCTCTGGGCTACCACAAGTGACCTGTATGGTCACTCTTTGGACGTACTAGGTCGATAGAAGCGGGGCGTCACATCCCCGCCTTCAGTGTTTCCAGATGCTTCACGAAATGCGTCTGGAGGACATCGCTGTAGACCGCGGGGTGTTCCCGCAGGATCTGCGCGACCAGCGGTCCCCAGTGGGGATCCTGCAATGTGCTGCCGAAGGTGCAGTGCAGAATTTGTCGGCCCGGTGCGGTGAATCCCCGGCCTGGCAAGACATCGGCCCAGTCTTCGAGGTAGAGCTGCCTCAGGCGGTGGTCGTCCGGAGTATCGTCGGCCGAAGGGACGTTCTCCAAAGTGGCCGAGACGTGATAAGTGGCCCGGTCGACGTTGTACCGCTCCCGCGCGAACGTCACGAGTTGTCGGAACTCCGCCGGTGCCACGATCGAAACGACACGCAAGGCTTCGAGGTAGCTGGTTCCTGCTGTTTTGACATGGAACATGCCCCCGGTGAGCCTGGCCAGTTGCCGATAGACAGTCAGCTTGTCAGAACCCGAATGCAGGCTCAGTTTGTAGGGGCCGACGACCTTGGCGATGGCCGCATGATCGGCTAGTGAGCGTTCGAGGGCGATGAGATCTCCCTTGAAATCGACACCCTTTTCGAATTCGCCGATGAATCGTGGGGCGAGGCTCACCACCCTGACCCCGGCGGTCAGCAGTTGCTGGGCGATGATGAAATGTTCGGCGGCGGTGGTCGGCTGGTCGGTTTCGTCGATGCTCAATTCGATCTCGCACCCTCGACCGGCGCGGTCCTGCACAGCCTGGATGTAGCGTCCCAGTCGGATCGCCAGCTGGATCGCCTTTCCGTACTTCACAGCGGCACGCATGATAACCGGCTCTGTCATGTCGATGACGGTCCCGGTCGAGAGCTTCACCTGCTTGCCCGCGTACGCATCGACCCACGGCGCGAACTCGCGGGCGTCGTGGAAGCGGTACTTGAGTTCATCGAACGAGTAATTGTCCGCCTTTTGATCGACTTCGGCGGATGGGTCAATCGTGAAGAAGACAAAGCCGGCTTCGGCCGTCACGTCGACATCGGCCTCCGTCTTGAGATGATCGGCGTCCGCGCCGACGGGTCCTTCCCAATGAGCGGCCCGCACCGCGCGGAAGGCATCCTCCATCACCTGCGAAGCTGTCCGGCCCGTGCGGGCCATCTCGCGGATCGATTGCTGTGCAAAGATCGGCAGGATCCCGGCACCGCTCGCCTTCATGGCCGCGATGTGCCCCGGCGTGGCCAGCCCCGTACGATCCCCGAACCCGAAACTCGGTGCCAACCCCAAACAACTCGCACTCATGCTGCAACCTCTTGTCTCATATGCCGTATGCATTTTTGTAGGGTGCGTGACAACGCACCAATCCCTCGCCGCTTACTTGGTTCAAACGGCAGGCGCCGCTACTCCAAGCTTTTCGCCTAGCGTAACGAGTGCCTTCCAGTTCCCTTCATCGAGGGGAATTCCCGTCGACGACCGAGCCGCCAGCACCGCCCGCTCGGGATCACCCGGCAGCGTGATCGTTTTCGATTCATCGATCTTGGGGACACTCCGCACGTATTCCTCCAACTGGCGAACTTCCTGCAAGAGGTGTTCCGTTCCGGCGAAGAAGTCGGGCGAGATCGCCATGAACCACCCGCAGTTGCCAATCGGGGCCGGCGGATTGGGATAGGCGCATTGGCCGCCGGACATCCCGCCGCAGAGCATTTCGATCATGAAAGCGAGCCCGAAACCCTTATAGGCCTGGTCTCCGCCCAGGGGCAGGATGGTGCCGGGTGGATTGCCGTAGAGCTGGTTGGGATCGGTGCTGGGGTTGCCTTCGGGGTCGAGGATCCACCCCGGCGGTACGGCTTCCCCTGCGATCTTTTTGACGCGAACTTTCCCTTCCGCCGTGGCACTGGTGCCGATGTCAAAGACGAACGGGCCGCTCGTCCCGCCGGGAACTCCGATGCAGATCGGGTTGGTTCCCAACCGGGGCCGCTTGCCGCCGACGGGGGCCACGCGCTGGGCCGCGCCGTGCGTGTTGGCGAGCGCCATCGAGACGAGACCTTTGGCAGCGAATTTTTCAGCGTATTCCCCCAGCCGTCCAATATGCGACGACCGCTGGAGTGTCCCGATGACGACCGCCGAGTGGGCCGCTTTGTCGATCATGCGGTCGACGAGTTGATGAGCCAGCACCAGCCCCAATCCCCAATGACCGTCGGCGACGATCGACGAGGCCGACTCCTTGAGGATCTCCAGTCGCTCCGTTGGGAAGATTCGCCCCTGTTGGATCTGATCGATGTACGAGGCTATCCGCATGACGCCGTGGGAGTCGTGCCCCCGGAGGTTGGCGTCGACGAGGCTCGCCGCCATCTGGGCCGCATCGGTTTCCCCCACACCCGCTGCTTGAAACAACTCATTTGCAAAGGTCGTCAATTTCGCAATGGCAATCACAGGCACGAGTGGCCCCTTGGGATAGATGTCGAGATGGCAGGTTCTGTTGTCGTTGGCAGGGTACGAGTTGGCCAACTTTGATGCCAGCGATCGATTCATCTTGATCAGAACTCAAATCTTCCGTCGACAACCTCTTGTGATCCAAGTCGATCTGGTGACACGTCCACTACACATAAGTTATGCTCGCTTGGAGCGAATTTTTCCCGACTCTCTCCACCTTCAGCCGAGATGTCGCATCGTACGAAACATTCAACTGGCGAACCCATTCTCGGAGTCTGCATGACCGATGACCGCCAGAATTCAAACGACTTCGCAGAACCAGAGCTGTCAAGTGCCGAGTTTGGTTCCATCGAGGCGTTGGCGTCGCTGTCCGATGAACTGAAACGGTCTCTGCTCCTCAGGAGATCCGCCGGAAAGACAGCTGAAATTGGTGCCGAAACACTGAGGAAGATGCAGGAGCTTGTGGCGGGGCTGAGGCCCTATCTCGATGGCGCGGCCAACTCTGCGACCCAGTCGACAACCGATCTTCCTGAAAGAGTTGGCCGTTACCGGATCATTCGCCTGTTGGGACGCGGCGGCTTCGCCGTCGTCTATCAGGCCCGTGATGTCCAACTCGACCGCGATGTGGCCTTGAAGATCCCATTGCCACACCGCCAGTTGACGGAAGATGCCCGTCGCCGGTTCCTGCTCGAAGCGCGGGCTGCCGCCCGACTTGATCACCCGCATATCGTCGCCACTTTCGAGGCGGGAGAAGCCGAGGCGACACCCTATATCGCTTACGCCCTTTGTACCGGGCCGACACTGGCCCTCTGGCTGCAAAATCACGGCCCGCTCCCGCCACGGGAGGCTGCCCGAATGCTGATGCAGCTCGCAAAGGCTGTCTCCTACAGCCATCAAACGGGCATTCTGCACCGGGACTTGAAGCCGGCAAATGTCCTCTTGTTTCCCCAGAGCAACTTCACAGGTGCGGACTCCATCGAGGCCGAGTTCCCTTATGTTCCCCGCTTGACCGATTTCGGTCTAGCGAAGGTGCTGGAATCGGCCGCGGTTGAAACCCGAACCAGTGTCATCATGGGAACTCCCAACTACATGGCCCCCGAACAGCTGGAGTTCGGACTGCGCGGGTGCGGTCCCGCGACCGATATCTTCGGCCTAGGTGCCATTCTCTACGAATCATTAACTGGGAAGCCTCCCCACCAAGGAGTCTCGATCGTCGAAATCCTCACCTCGATTCGCGACGGGTTGATTTCCCCCGTGCGTTCATTGCGTCAAGAGATTCCGGTGGATCTTGCACGGATCTGCGAGAAGTCGCTCAGCAGGTTGCCCGAAGACCGTTACCTGGGAGCGGAGGATCTGCACGACGACCTGGCTCGCTTTCTGGCCCATGAATCAATTCACGCGGTCGGCCCGGGACTTGCAACCCGGCTGATTCGAGCGATGGGGGATCCCGTCCGCATTCGGGAAGCCGCCGTATTCATCATGCTCAGCCACGCGGTGATCCTGTTCTGGATCACCATGTTCCCCATTGGTATCGGACTGGGAATGGCGATCAGCCACGGCTTCACCTTAGTCGATCTCCTGCCTCACACCACGCCTTTATGGATCTTCCACTCCATGTCGGTGGTGTTCGGGTGGTTCATCGGCAAGAAAAAGATTTGGGCCGCGATTGCCGCCACGTTGACGGGTGGCACATTCACCCTGTTCATCCTTGCTGTCATGGTCCGCTGGATCAATCCACCCTATCCCTCGGTCTACTCCGACGAACGCACCCGCGACATTGTCTTCATGCTCCTGTTGGGAATATTCGGCACGCAGACGGCATTGAGCATCTGCGCTTGGCAGGCATTGCGTGCACTGTCCCGACAGAAACGCCGCATGCTGGATGGCTAGAGTTCTTCGAAGGGCCATCGAGAGATGATTTCTCGCTGCAAGCCACGCTCAGGCCCATTTTGAAGACTGGCACCAATCGAACTCATTCACTTGAGGCAAATGCGGAGGATGAATCCCAAGCCTGCTTTCGCCATGACCGCTCCCTCCATCCATCTGGTTAGCGGATGAAGATCGACTGTCGTTGGTACCCGTTCTCCTGGGACTGTGACTGGGAGGGCGAGTTGATGGGGCGGACGGCGATGAATGTCTCATGCACCGCCTCGCCGATCTTGTTGAGCTTGTTCTGCAACTGGTCGAGGAATTCATGGAGGCCGTGCTGGATCACGTCATCCACCGTGGTGTAGGCGAGCTCAGAACGGAGTTGGCCGACTCTTTGTTCAGCCGTGTTTCGGAAGGTGTCCATCGGCGTGCCGGAAATCGCATGGAGGGCGTGTTCAACACCGATCACCGAGTAGTTGATCGCCCGCGGGAAGTGACGATCCAAGAGCAGGAACTGGGCGACCCGCGAAGGTGTGATGGCATGGAACTGCTTCGAGTACATCTCCATCGCACTGACGGATCTCAGCACCGCCTGCCACTGGAGGTCGTCGGTCGGTGAACCGACATCGTGCACCGTCGGCAGCAACAGATAGTACTTCACATCAAGGATGCGGGAGGTCTTGTCGGCTCGTTCGAGCAGGCGACCCAACCGGCTGAAATTCCACCCTTCACCCCGCGACATCGTGGCGTCGGTGATCCCCTTGAAGAGATGCGAGGCCTGCTTGACCTCATGGAAAAAATCGAGCGGCGACGCCTTGATCCGCTCGTTCGAAGAGGCCTCCCGCACCATGTAGTAGAACAGGTTCAGCTGCTCCCACATCTCGCTGGAGATGGTCTCGCGGACGGAGCGGGCGTTCTCCCGCGCGAGTTTGAGACAGGCGCGGATCGAACCGGGATAGTCCGGGTCGAAAGCGAGGAACTCGATGACGCTCGCCTGGTTGGCATCGCCGTACTTCTCGCGGAAGTATTCGTGGTCGCCGGTCGTGTACACCAACGGGGGCCAAGCGTTCTGATGGGATTGCGGCAGATCCAGCATCAGGTTGAAAGTCACGTCCATGAAACGCGCCAGGTTTTCGGCACGCTCGATATAGCGACTCATCCAATAGATCGCATCGGCGACACGGCTGAGCATTCAGGTTCTTCCGACTAACGGACATGAGTTTGGTCTGTGGTGCAATGGCGAATCAATGGACTCTGGTACGTCTTGATTTAGCTCAAGCTAATGAGGCTCAAGGTGCTGTCGATTGCGGCTGCAGTTGTTCCTGTGTGGTCGCGATGACCCATGTGTCCTTGCTTCCACCGCCTTGGGAGGAATTGACCACGAGCGACCCCTTCCGCAGTGCGACCCGCGTCAATCCGCCGGGAAGCACGAAGATTTCCTTACCATAGAGGATGTATGGCCTCAAATCGACATGCCGGCCTTCAAACCGGTCGCCGCAGATCGTTGGCACGCGCGAGAGCGACAGTGTGGGCTGGGCGATGTAGTTTCGGGGATTCGCCTGGATCAGTTCGGCGAATTGGGCCTGCTGCTCCTTGGTCGAATGCGGCCCCACCAGCATGCCGTAGCCTCCCGACTCGTTGGCCGCCTTCACCACCAAATCGCCAAGGTGGGCCAGCACATACTCTCGCTCCTCGGGGTTCTCGCAGATGTAGGTCGGCACGTTGGGAATGATCGGTTCTTCGTTCAAGTAGTACTTGATGATCTTGGGGACATAGGCGTAGATCACCTTGTCGTCGGCCACACCCGTCCCCGGCGCGTTGGCCAGAGCAACCCGGCCCGCGCGATAGACATCCATCAGCCCCTCGACACCCAGCATCGAATCGGGGCGGAAGGCTTTGGGGTCGATGAAGTCGTCGTCGATCCGGCGGTAGATCACATCCACCGGTTCCAAGCCCGACGTCGTGCGCATGAAGACCCGCCCGCCCGTGACCACGAGATCCCGGCCTTCGACGAGTTCGATCCCCATCTGCTGGGCCAGGAACGAGTGCTCGTAGTAGGCCGAGTTGAAGACCCCCGGCGTCAGAACCACCACCCGCGGGTTCGCGACATCACGCGGAGAGAGATGTTCGAGCATCCTCAAAAGCCGTAGCGGGTAATCCCCCACGGGCCGGACTCGGCTCATATCGAAGACCTGGGGAAAAGTCCTCTTCATGATCGAACGGTTCTGCAGGACATACGACACACCGGACGGGCACCGCAGGTTGTCTTCGAGCACGTAGACCTGGCCGTCGCCTCCCCGAACCAGATCGGTACCGGTGACATGGCACCAGATCCCGTGCGGCGGGTTGAGGCCGTGGCATTGAGCACGATAGCTCGTGGCCTCCAGCAACGTCTCGGAGGGGATGATGCCATCCTTGATGATCTGCTGGTCGTGGTAGATGTCGTTGATGAACAGGTTCAGTGCCTGGATCCGCTGCTTGAGTCCCTTCTCGATCCACTCCCATTCGTGGGCCTGGACGATCCGCGGCACGATGTCGAACGGGAAGATCCGCTCGGCCCCCTGGTTGTCCCCATAGACATTGAAGGTGATCCCCAACTGCAGGAGCAGCCTCTCGGCGGCGGCCTGCCGACGCATGAGCTCACCCGGAGGGAGGGAATTGATGCGTTGGATCAGCGGACCCGCTTCCGGCCTGGGGGAATCGTCGTCGCCGAACAGTTCGTCGTGAAAACCTTCGGTCTGGTAGTCGGCGAAGTTGAGAGCCACGTCGGGTGCGGACGTCAGCGCTGGATTCATGAATGCGGTCCTGCGTGAGATACCAATGAAACAGTCGCCAATACTTCGCTTGAAACCCGTCCACCGGCCGTGATGTCAACCGGCCGTCGCCGCGAATCCGGGGGAGGTGTCGAACTCCTCGTCGGGCATGACATCGACCGAGATTGCCATCGTGTGCTGTCCACCGCCAATGTAAACCCCTTTGATCGGACAAACGTCGGTGTAGTCCCTTCCCCAGGCCGTGGTGATGTGTTGATCTGAGGCCATGGTGTTGTTCGTGGGATCGAAATCGACCCACCCGGTTTCACCACAGTAAACCGAGAGCCAGGCATGGGACGCGTCGGCACCAATCAATCGAGCCTTTCCGGGAGGTGGCATTGTGCGGATGTAACCACTCACATAACGGGCCGCCAGACCCATCGATCTCAGGCAGCCGATCTGAAGATGCGCGAAGTCTTGACAGACACCACGGCGACTTTCGAGAACCTCCTCCAAGGGACTGTTCACGGTTGTCGCTTTAGGGTCATACTTGAAATCATGAAAAATTCGTGCCGTGAGATCAAGAACTGCTGAAACAATAGGCTTGTTTGGAGTGAATGAGGGGATCGCATACTCCCTGAGCCCGGCGAAAGCGTGAATCGAAGGAGAGTCGACGCAGAACTGCATGGCATCCAGGCAGTCATGCCCATCAGCGCGGCACAGACGTTCCACCACATGCTCCCATGGCGGCGAGAGCCCGGGGATCACCGGAGGTCGGACAATCACCTCGATGTGGCTGGTCGATTTGACCACGAGGCGGCGATGGGGACGTTGAATGGCGAAATAATGTTCCACATTGCCGAAAAAATCGGTTCGCCTGACCACAGCCGCCGGCCGGGGTCTCACCGCGACACGGTGTTCGAAGCAACGCTGTGTCAGCATGTTGCGAGGTGCGAGATGCACCACGTTGTGACAGACCGCCACCGGGTCGGTGTAGCTGTAGTCGGTGATGTGGGTGATGCGATATTCCATAGACGCGGCATGTGCCTCAGCGGGAGCCCTTCAAGATCCGTCAATCCGAACGCGGCACTTAGTCCGACAACATCGGCGGGATACTCCCTGGTTTGAGATCAAACATCGTTCGGATCCGTCTGGTCATCGTTCGGATCCTTGAGCCTCGACTTCTCCCGTGTGGACACACCATTTGCTTTCGGCGGCGACACGTTCCATTCATTCGATTTCAGTTTTCGCGGCCGAACATCCGTCAGTTGCTGGGCCGAGACGGCATGCAGCAGATACTGATGGGTGATCGCGTTCGACAACTTGGGCAACAGCCTCGACAAACGTCCCAGCCGGGCATCGATCCGGTCACGGACACGGGGATCGTTCGCCCGCGTCAGTTCCTCCGCTGAGACCAGCTGCAACTGGCTGATCGCATTCAAAATAAGACGCTGCTCGGTGGTTCTCAACGGAGCCGATCGATCCCGTGGAAGTTGATCGATGTGCTGGGACAAAGTCTGCAATTGGAAGATGACCGAACGGGGATTGGTGTCGTCCGTGAGAATCAGATCCAACACCGGCGGCAACTGAATGCGGGTCAGATATCGCGTGCGATAGGTGATCAGGCTGTCGGCGACCTCCACGATCGATTCAAGCACTGCCGAGGAGTTCATGTACTCCGGCACCAGCAGATTGCGGCCCAGCACCATGGTCTGCATCGCACGCTCGATGCGGCGGCCGATATCCAGGAAGCGCCAACCCAACGTGCGGGTCGTGCTTTCCATCGACAAGCCACTGAGTGCCGAAAGATCGCCAATGAGACGGTTGAGCTGCTGGAGGACGTCCGCGAAATCGGTCACCCCACCCGTCCGCCGTCTTTGGAACTCGCGGTAGATCCGGTTGATCGTCCGCCAACTGTCGAGCGAGAGTCTCTCGCGAACCAGAGAAGCGACATGGTTAAGCTGGCTGAGCGTCGCCTTCAGGCTGAACGGCTCGCGTTCGTCGAAGATCGCCGGCGGAAGCAGGTTCTCGATCGCGGGGAGGTGCTTGCGGAAATCCTGCAACGCGAAGCTCGGTTCAATCTGGCCACCTTCCGCCAGACAACGCATCAGGACGGCGACTTCGGGAACATTGCTGCCGCCCGATTCGCCCGTCAAACGGCTGACGAGTGTTCGCAATAACCGAGCCGAGCTCTCTGCACGTTCGGCGAAGCGACCCACCCAGAACATGTTGTCGGCCACGCGGCTGGGAAGTTCGGCACCACTGCGCCGTAATGTGATTGCCGCACCGGGTGGTGAAAGCAAAGTGATCTGCGGCACCGGCCCGTCGCTGAGCACCCAGCAATCCTTGGCCCCTTCCCCCAGCGAAACCGAATGGTCGATCGTGTGCGATTGGGGCGAACAGCGGACCAGCCCACCCGGCATGGCGATGTATCCCGCGTTCGATGCCACAAGATACGTCCGCAACCCCAGATGCCAAGACTGCCACGAATCGTTAAGCAAGACCGGAGCCTTCGAGCGATGCACGATCTCTTGGCCGACGAACAAGTGGGGCCGGTGATTCAAGGCCGCCAGCAGGGAATCCCGTTGAGCCTGGGACATCTCCGCCGGTCGACCGGAAGGGAGGTTGGAATGGGCGAAGGCGGGCCGGATCCAGAGTTTGTGGGCATGCTCGCGAACATAGGCCAGCGATTTGGGATCCCCGCACCACCAGGTCCGAGCCGATTCGATTTCCAGTTCCGTCCCCAGCCAGCTGCGCGCGATCTGCGGCAGGTAGGCCATGATCGCGGGCGTTTCCAGGAGACTGCTGCCCAATGCGTTGGCGACGGCGCATTGGCGGGCCCGCAAAGCCTGCACGAGCCCCGTCACTCCCCGGAACGAATCGCTCTTCAATTCCAAAGGATCGCAATCGAGATCGTCCAGACGGCGGAAGAGCACATCCACCGGCAGCAAGCCTCCTAACGTCTTGAGCATCACCTGCTGGTCGCGAACGGCGAGATCCTCGCCCTCGACAAGCGTGTAACCGAGATAGCGAGCAAGATACGCATCTTCAAAGAAATTGGGGTTTGAGGGTCCCTGACTCAACAGGACGATCCGCGGGTTGTCGCGGTGGTCGTAAGCCATTTTCTGGAGCAGTTCGCGCAGGGCGATGAAGAACGGCGCGAGTCTCTGAACTCTTTGATCTCGGAAGACTTTGGGATAGATGCTGGAACCGACGATCCGGTTTTCCAGCGCGTACGCTACTCCCGAAGGGGCCTCCGTCCGGTCGGCGACGACCATCCATTGCCCCTGGGGATTTCTCGCTAATTCGGCCGCGTACAATTGCAACCACTGATGCTGCACCGGAGCCGGCAGATCGTGCAGCGCTCGGGAGTAGAGCGGATTGCCGAAGAGAAGCTGTGGCGGGAGCAGCCGCTCGCTGAGCAAACGCTGCTCGCCGTACAGATCCCGCACGATCATGTTCAGCAGATAAGCCCGCTGCGACAGCCCTCGCGAGAGTTTCTGCCATTGATCCGGCGGGATGATCAGCGGGATGACATCGAACTCCCATGGACGATTCCGACGTTCGGTGTCGCCATGGGAGGTGTAGGTCACGCTGTTTTCATGGATCGTCCGCTGTGCCTGCTGCCGGCAACGCAGCAGCTCGACCGGCCCCATCTCGTGCAGGGCATCGACCAGCTGCATCGTGTGCGGACGCAACGTCCCCGGCGCGGAGAAATACTCATCGTAGGATCCGTCCGCGACGGGATAACTTTCAATGAGTCCATCAGCCAGGCCGGTTCGCAGGACTGTTCCAGGGGCTTGAGTCATCTCGCGCTGTCGATCTTTCGCACGGGTTGCGGCCTGCGAACCATTTCGGCTCCGGCGATCCAACAATTCACCACTGTTGAGCACAAGGATGTGCGTGCGACAGCGTGGATACAAGAGCGGCCATCAAACTGTCAACAGGATCGAGTCCGCTTCCCATGTATTCCCACTGCGATCGCCACCCCGTATCCGTTCATCAACCGATCGTGCAACTGCGTATTCTTGACGATCGCCCCGATTACAAAAACGCCCCATGGGAATCACAGGGACGTTTCGGCTCATGTGGCACGTTTCCGAATCTGATCGACCACACAGGTGATCGACCACTCAAATGATCTACCAGCCAGCCTTCACGACATCACATGAACATCGGTGCCGACGGCCTGCGAAGATCGAGGGTGAACGGGAAGTGCCGGTTCGTATGTTCTGGTGGAATCCGTACAGATCCCCCCGTGTGGTTCATCTTGAAGAACCGATTCATGCGGCGGCTTTCCGCCTCGTAGGAGTTGACGGGGAAGACGTCGTAGCCTCGGCCACCCGGATGAACCACATGATACTGGGCCCCGCCCACGGAGCGTTCCAACCACGTGTCGATGACATCGAACGTCAGCGGCGAATGGATCCCGATCGTGGGATGCAGGCACGATGGCGGCTGCCAGGCCCGATACCGCACGCCCGCCACGTATTCCGATTCGGTGCCCGTTGGATGCAAAGGAATCCGGCGGCCATTGACCGTCAGAACATGACGGCCGGGAGTCAGCCCCTTGACCTTCACCTGCAATCGTTCGACCGACGAATCGACATAACGGGCAGTGCCGCCGGGAGCCCCTTCCTCACCGAGGACATACCAAGGCTCCAAAGCCGTGCGGAACTCGACGTGAACCGAACCCAGGGAAAGCTCGCCGATCTTCTGGCAGCGGAACTCGAAGTGCGGATCGAACCATTCGGCCTCGAACGCGAATCCCGCGTTCTGAAGCTCGCCGATCACGCATTTGAAGTCCTCTTCCAGGAAGTGCGGCAGCATGAAGCGGTCGTGGAGTGATGTGCCCCAATGCACCACGGAGTGCCGGTAAGGCTCTTCCCAGAACCAGGCCACGAGGGCACGGATCAAAAGCTGCTGCGTCAGGCTCATGCGGGCATGCGGCGGCATCTCGAACCCGCGGAACTCGACCAGCCCCAGCCGACCGGTGGAACTGTCGGGCGAATAGAGCTTGTCGATGCAGAATTCGGAGCGGTGTGTGTTGCCCGTCACGTCGATGAGCAGATTGCGGAAAATGCGATCCACCAGCCAGGGAGGAACCGCCGTGTGATCGGGGATCTGCTCGAAGGCGAGTTCCAGTTCATACAGTGTGTCGCGGCGGCCTTCGTCCACACGCGGTGCCTGGCTCGTCGGGCCGATGAACAGGCCCGAAAACAGGTACGAGAGTGACGGGTGGTTGACCCAGAACGAGATGAGGCTGCGGAGCAGATCCGGACGTCGCAGGAAGGGACTGTCGGCTGGCGTCTTGCCGCCGAGGACGACATGGTTGCCGCCGCCCGTCCCCGAGTGCCGGCCATCGAGCATGAACTTTTCGGTGCCCAGCCTCGAAAGCCGCGCCTCCTCGTATAGGCCCGTGGTGAGTTCGGAGAGTTCGTTCCAGGTTTCCGTGGGAGGTGTGTTGACTTCGATCACCCCAGGATCGGGCGTGACCTTCCACACCAGCAGGCGCGGATCGTACGGTGGGAGATACCCTTCCACCGCGACTGGCATTGCAAGCTCTGTCGCCGTCTCTTCGATGGCGGCGATCAACTCCAGGAAACATTCCGCCGTTTCCACCGGGGGCAGGAACACGAACAGGCGGCCCTCACGCGGCTCGACCACAATGGCCGTCCGCACCCAGCCATCGTCGAACATGACCGGCACTGGAGCGGCCCAGGTCGACTGGCCATAACCATTTTCCTGGCTGCCATTTTGCCCGCTGCCATGATGTCCGTTCCCGTTACCGTTATGGCCAATGACGGAATCGTATCCGCCGGAGCCGTTGGTATGTGTCTCGCCATTGGCTTGAGCGGAACCATCGAAGCTGGCATACCCGGAGTGAGAGGATCCACCATCTCCCCCGTGAAGTGTGGACTTGCGGGCGGTGGATTTCATCGCCACCCCTTCCCCGAATCCCCAATGCTCCGCCGACGGTCGATCCTGAGGCTGATCATCGCCCAGACTCTGTGCGGACCACAGATTGGCGGCACTGGTCGAAGCCACGCCCAACGGGACTGCGGGAACCATGGCCTGGGCCGCCCGCCGCAATGGCTTCGGGATCGGCAAGGGGGCCAACGGTTCGATCGGATCCCGCTCCATCAATTGGCTGAGCTTGTCATCCGAGACGTAGGGGAGCGAATCCAGCGGCAGGCGGAAGCCCATCGCCGAATCACCCGGCAGAAGATAGAACTGATCCCGGCGGACGGACCACTCGGCCGTCATCCAGTGCGGCGTGCTGCTCCACCGATTGCGGCGAAGAGGGAGGACGCAACCCGTCGGCTTGCCGATCCCCCGCTCGAACAGACGCACGATCCGTTCCCGCTCCTGGCGGTCTTTGAGCTTGTTGTCGAAGACCTCGACGTTGATGGGGAGCCGCATCTCGCGCATGGCGTAGTAAGCGACATCCTCATAACCATTGACGATGGTATCGGTGGTGACTTCGAGATTCTTCGCCAACGTCTCGATGAAGCGGCGGGCGTCTTCAAAGGTGAATTCGTATTTCGTCGTCTCGTCGGCCATCAACTTGGGCTGACGCCAGACGGGCAGACCATCCTTCCGCGAGATCAGCGTGAAGGCCCAGCGCGGCAACGGCTCGCCGGGATACCACTTCCCTTGACCGTAATGGAGCAACGCCCCTTGGGCGAAACGTTCACGCAATCGGCGCGAGAGCACATCGGCACGCATGCGTTTCGTCGGTCCGACGGCGGCGGTGTTCCACTCGTCCCCTTCCATGTCGTCGATCGAGACGAAGGTCGGTTCGCCGCCCATTGTCAGACGGACATCGGCGGCATGCAAATGACGATCGACATCGTTCCCTAGCCGCGTGATCCGCTGCCACTGCTCGTCGGTGTAAGGCTTCGTGACGCGGGGATCCTCATGGACACGAACGACTTCCATTTCGAATTGGAACGTGGTTTCGCAGGGATCGACCGCTCCGGTCACGGGGGCCGCCGATGATGGTTCGGGAGTGCAGGCGAGCGGAATATGCCCTTCGCCGCAGAAGAGGCCCGAAGTGGGATCGAGACCCACCCAACCCGCCCCGGGAAGATAAACTTCAGTCCAGGCATGCAGGTCGGTGAAGTCGACTTCCGTGCCCGAAGGGCCGTCGAGCGCCTTGAGATCGGGGGCCAACTGAATCAGGTAACCCGAGGCGAACCGTGCCGCCAAACCCAGATGCCGCAACACGTTCACCAGCAGCCA
This sequence comes from Planctomyces sp., assembly GCA_013822855.1. GTDB lineage: Bacteria > Planctomycetota > Planctomycetia > Planctomycetales > Planctomycetaceae > Planctopirus. The sequence goes on along the minus strand of PNLE01000001.1, from coordinate 31,406 downwards.
CGCGGAATCGCGGCAAGAGCCGGAACGCTTCGACAGTGTCTCCTCGGGAGACTGCACGCCAGGTTCCATGCGAATCACATAGCAGACATCGCGGTGGATCTGCTTGTTGAGCTCGACCAGGAAATCGATCGTCCGCTGGGGCTTCATCTCTACGGTTTCGAGATAGCTCTTCATCAGCGGACCGGGCTCCTCCTCCGTACGGTAAGCCGTCAATTCCGATTTCAGCCAAGATTCGTAGGTGAAGGGAAAGGCTTCGGCGTATTCTTCGAGGAAGAAGTCGAAAGGGTTCACTACCGTCATCTCGGCGATGAGATCGACGCCGACACTGAATTCGGAAGTTTGTTTGGGAAAGACCAACCGGGCGATGTGGTTTCCGTGCGGATCCTGCTGCCAGTTGAGGAAGTGATCCTTCGGCTCGATGTTGAGCGAATAGGAGACGATGGGCGTCCGGCAATGGGGCGCGGGCCTCAATCGAACAATGTGCGCCCCCATCGAAACGAGGCGGTCGTAGGTGTAAACCGTTTTGTGGTGGAGAGCGACGCGGATCGTCATAAGATTCTGGCTTTTCCGGCAGTTGTTCGTGAAAGTGGCGAGATTGGAAACACTGGCTGCCACCAGCAAGTTTCCAGACCGCTGAAACCTTGTTCAAACAGTATGTCGCATCGAATCCGGCGACTGATGGAACGGGTTTATTGATCAGGTGATCGAAACGAATTGCCCCATCCCCAGGATGTGGCCTCCCAGACTGCTGCAATGGTAGTTCACAAAACGCAACATCGTTTGTTTTGGAATCAACTGAATCACAAACTCGTCTCAGTTATTGCGGAATCCACACCTCCCCCACCAAATCATGTATGCAATTTTCGTGCATTCTGAGATGCGAAACAGGCCAATGGCCACGAAAAGTTCGGCTTTCAACGAATGTGCGATAAAATAGGCGGGTTTTGTCAACAAGTCCCTCAGTGTCATGCCAAACCCGAAATAATCGCTGCCCACTTTCCGGGCATCACGTGAACTCAAATCTGTCGCACATGTGTTATGGGTGCTTTTTAATGAAAAGCGTTTTTATGCAGGCTTGCCATTTGCTGATTTTGTGTGCAGCAACCCTTCTCCCATTGCTTGACTCGGCAGCAACAGGGCAACTTCAGGCAGCGGACGCAGCTCCCGACCGCCCCAATGTCGTTTTCATCCTCGCGGACGACTTGGGATGGGGTGAAGTCGGGTGCTTTGGCCAGGAAAAGATTCCCACGCCGAACATTGATCGATTGGCCACTCGCGGAATCAAGCTCACCCGGCACTACAGCGGTGCCCCCACCTGCGCCCCCTCCCGCTGTGTCCTCATGACTGGCAAACATCTGGGACATGCGGAAATTCGCGGCAACCAGCAGGCCAAGGTCCTGATCCCTCAATTCACGGAAGGGCAGCACCCCCTCAGCAAAGAGTCCGTGACGCTGGCCCAGGAGTTTGAGCGCGCCGGCTACGCGACCGGCGCATTCGGAAAGTGGGGCCTCGGCCCGATCGGAAGCACCGGTGAACCCAACCGCAAAGGTTTCGACGAATTCTTCGGCTACAACTGCCAGGCCATCGCCCACAGTTACTTTCCCAAATCGCTCTGGAAAAATCGCGTGTCTGTGCTGCTCAACGAAGCACCCATTCCCGGACACAAGAAGCAGCCCGAGGGGGATGTGCTGCTGGAGACTTACCAGGGGAAAAAATACGCACCCCAGGAAATTCTCGGAGCCGCCACCGCATTCATCGAAGCCCATCGCACCCAGCCTTTTTTCCTCTATCTGCCATTCATCGAACCGCATGTCGCCATGCAGCCCCCACCAAAGCTGCTCGAGCGCTTTCCAAAGGAATGGGATGATCGTGTCTATCGCGGCGAAGGGGGTTACCTGCCCCATCCCCGTCCCCGGGCCGCCTATGCTGCGATGATCCATGACCTCGATGATCACGTTGGCCAAGTGGTGGCCACTCTTGAGAAAGCGGGCCTCTTGGAGAAGACATTGATCGTCTTCACCAGCGACAACGGCGCGACCCACGACTCCGCCAGCGAGTACTTCCATGTCGGCGGAGCCGATCCCGTTTTCTTCAACAGCACCCGAGGACTGCGCGGCTACAAGGGGAGCATCTACGAAGGGGGCCTGCGGGTTCCCGCGATTGTCGCCTGGCCGGGGACAATCGCCCCGGGCCAGATCTGCGAGGCACCCACCTACTTCCCCGACTGGTTCCCCACACTCTGCGAAGCGGCGAACATTCCACAACCGGAGGGACTGGACGGAACGAGCCTGTTGCCACTGCTGACGGGGAAATCTCCGGCCGGACCGCTTGAGCGCCAGACACCCATGGTCTGGGTTTATGCGGAGTACACTGGGCAGGTCTGTGTCCGGTTGGGCGACTTCAAAATCCTCCGCCGCGGTCTCAAGACTCGGAACCCCCAGCCATGGGAAGTCTACAACATCGCCGATGATGAGTCGGAGACGACAAACCTTGCGGAGTCACGCCCGGATCTGATCACCGAGGCGATAAAAATCCTTAGCGACCAAACCTCGCCGAATGACGTCTTCCCGATGCCGGATTGCGACACGAAGGTGGGTCTCGTTCCTGAACAGCCCACAAGGGCCAAGAAGGCAGCCAAAGCAGACAAGGCCACAATACCATAGGCATGGTGCCAGGGATGAACCTCACGCGAGAGCCGTGGAGATCGCCAGCGCGAGCGAGTTCAGTCGAGTGGCGGTCTCATCCGCCCGCGACATGAAAACAACGGGGTGCGTGGTTCCCATCAGCATGCCGCCGAACCGGCAGTGGGCCGTGTACATGATGGCCTTCACCGTTAAATTCGCCGCTTGCAACGACGGAAACAGCATGGCATCGGCGTTGCCCGCGATCCGACGGTCAAGCCCCTTCCGGCTGGTCGCCGCCGCATCCATCGCCATGTCGAACGAGAGCGGCCCTTCGATGAGACAGTGGCCATAGCGGCTTTCATTCGCCAGTTCGCACAGGGCGGGACAATCGAGCGTGTCCGGCATCGCCTCCGAAACCTTCTCCGTCGCCGCCATCAGACCGATGCGAAACACATCATCCAATGGCGAAGCGGTGGGACTCATCGAGGCCAGTCCCCTTCCCGCCTTCACAAGGTGCTCGACCATCTGCTTCTTCTGGTCGAGTGTGGGTGTGATCGTGATCCCCGTGTCGGTCATCAGAAACCGACGGTCGTGCGAAAGGAGCTCCATCAGCACCACCTGGCAGATGGCCTGACCGGTTCGCAATCCACCTTCCTTCTGAAGCACTGCTTTCATGAGATGGGGGGTGGCGATCTGTCCTTTCATGAGAATGGCGGCCCGTCCCGCATGGATCTCCGCGACGGCGGCCATAGCGGGAGCGGGAGTATCCACTTCGGCTTCATGGACATCGATCACCTGGAAGGGATTGAGCGAAACACCAAGCGAATCGGCCAATTGATGAATGGCCGGGGCATGGCCCGTAACCATCGGCTCGATCCAGCCCCGCTCGGCGGCGGCGGACATTGCCTCCAGCACCGTGGCATCCGCACCACCGGCGGCGACAACTCTCACTTGCGGGCAGTGATCATCCAGCCGAGCAAAAAGTTCTTCAAACTTGGGGAGCGGCATGACGAACGATCACTCCACGCGAATCAATGGGAAAAGATGAGCCAGCCGACTGAGTCGACATCGCGCTCAGTCCGCATCCTGGAAACCACACTAGAGCATCACTGCGGAAAAACGGCCGCTGTGTGATCCCATCGGGGATGTCGCTTCTCGATGAATGCCGAGATCCCTTCCTGGGCATCATTCGCAAGGGCGTTGCTTGTCATGATTTCTACGGCCTGCGCGTAGGCTTCCGCCTCGGCGAGATGTTCGAGTTCGTAGAACGCTCGCTTCCCAAATTCCATGGTTGTCGCACTCGCGGAGGCAATAGCGTCGACATACTTCCCCACTGCCGCATCCAGTTCCTCCGCGGGAACCACGGTGTTGACCAAGCCGAATTGTTTCGCTTCGGCGGCGGGGACGACTCGCCCCGTGAGGAGCATTTCCATTGCCATTCGGGGTGGCACAACACGCACCAAGGGCACCATGGGCGTGGTGCAAAAGAGCCCGATCTTCACTCCTGGCGTGGCGAAGCCAGCCGTTTCGGCCGCCACCACCAGATCGCATGCGGCGGCGAGTTGGCATCCCGCCGCCGTGGCCAAACCCTGAATACGGGCGATGACGGGTTGGGGAAGCCGCCGGAAGCCAAGCATCACGCGGGTGCAGCGGGCAAAGAGATGACGGTAAGCCCCCTCCGATCGCCCCCGCATTTCAGAGAGATCGTGTCCGGCACAGAAGACCGGGCCTTCCGCCGCCAGCACGACCACACGGAGGGAGCGATCCTCACGAATCGCCAATAGTGCCAACTCAAGTTCTTCCAGCATCCGCTCCGACAGAGCGTTGCGGCGGGAGGGACGTGCGAGTGTCAACCAGGCTGCGGCACCACGGCGTTCCATCTTCAAGAAAGATGTGTCGGCAGCTGGCTGCGATAATGTCGCCTCTCCGGCGGCCTCAGGGGGAATGGTGGTCAAGGGAGATGCTCAGTTACGAACCGCGGTGGCGGGAGTGGCGGAGTTGGTGACGCTGGTGGTGGCGTTTGTCGCGGGAGCGGCGGGCTTCTCGCCACCCATCGCCTGCAGACTCTTCACCGAGTCCACCGGGATGGCCTGCTTCTTGATAGCGGCCCTGACGATGGGCAACAACTGGTCATAAACCGGCTTGGCCTGCGGGCCTAGCGTCGAGTGGGAAAGCAACCCGCCCGCGTTCCGCTTCAGGGCATCCTTGTCGGCATCATCCAACGGCTGGAATGCGAGATACAATTTCACGAAGGCCGACCGCAGCATGGCCTCATCCTGAGGTGTGGTCTTCATGGCGGCTGCAAGTTCGACACCAAAGTTGGCCAGCGATTGAGTGATTTTCGCAGCCGGTACGGACGGCTCGTAGGCGATCCGTCCCAAGGCTCGGGCCGCCTCCCCGCGCACCAGCCAATGACGTTTGGGATCGTTGAGCAATCCCAGCAGAGTGTTCCACAGGTATGGCTTTCGCTCCGCACGATCGTAAATCGTGTCGTTGGCGGAAAGAAGTTGGACAAGACGCATCTGGTACCAGAAGTGGGTATCGCTGAGAACCAGCTGATCGACGGCGGCTTGGGCAATCTCCGACTTCAGATTCGAATCGGGCTGACCGACTTTCAAAATGCGATGCAAGCTGTTCGCGGCCGCAGTCTTGATGGCTTCCGGCTGTGACGTGGACGTGTCCTTCAAGATTTCGACGAGTGGCTTGGCTGCGGGAGAGAAGGCCTGAACCTGCAACCCTCCACGCGGATCGTTGGGAAGCACATCGAGTTCCCCCAACAGAATCGCGACTTGGAGCCTCACGTAGAAGTTGTTGTCGAGCAGTGGCACCGCCTGCTTGACGATCTCTTCACAGAACGCAGTGCGGAACGAACGGATGTCATCGGGGCGGGTCTTGTTCCTCGCGGCGAACTGCATATCCCGGACTGTCAGATCCTCGCGGAACTGGTGCAGCTTTTCACGGTTGAGCGGATCGGTCATGAGTGCGAGGCGATAGCGGATCCCCCGGCGGAGCAGGTTCTTGTCGGCGTCGCTGGACAGTTCGCCGTTCGTGATGACCGTTCGATACTTGCCGACTTCACGCTTGAGTTCGTCCAGTTCCTTCTGTGTGGCCAGTGGTTTGTCGAGCCGGGTCATTTCAAGGGGTTTGACGGGGGCGCGGTAGTCGGGCGGCAGCTTCTCGGGATCGGGCGGAATCCAGTCGCGATTGTCGCGATCCGAACCGGGAAGGACTTTGGGAACCGCCGGAGCAGTCGGCGTGAAGGGTCGACCGCTCATACCGGGTGATCCGTGACCGGCGGGGGAGGATCCGCTGCCATGGGCCGGCGGAGCACTCTGACCGGGCCGTGTTTTGGCCCCTTTGCCAGCTCCCTTGGGAGCGGAGTGCTGAGCGAAAACCACGGGGGAACTCGCCAATGAGACAGAGAGGGCAAACACCACAGCCCCACTGACCAACCACGAAGAGCCAACCCTTGAGCAAGTCTGGATCTCAATAGCTGATTGATTCTCGGGAAACGGCGAGATTTTCCATCGGGTGGGCGAAAAAAACATGATCAAATGTTCCACTCTCGGATGTAACGCACGCAAGAAAGAGTTCGAAATCTGGTCGATGGGGATCAAGAAAGGAGCACTGCAGGCTGACTTCGCAATTTGCTGACCGAGTTCCTGCGAGAATGCAGTAACTCTCTTAATTGAGAGTAACTTGGTTTCTCACCAAAAGCCAGAACGGTCTTCATGGCAACTGACCAGCGAGCCCCCCTCTCCACATCCGCAAGCCTGCACCCTCTCTACGCATCCCAACCAACACGGCGTGGGAGGATTCATGGCAGAGGAATGCCAAGTCACCGATATCCGGCATGACTCGTCTTCGAGGAAGGCCCATGAACCAACCCTTTGAGTGTGAAGAATCGGTGAAACAGCCTCAATGGTTGCGGCCAAGCGATTCGCTCCTCACAGCCTTTCAGTAAGATGGCCGACAGCGAGGTGAAGTCCACCCCTCCTTCACCGGCTTGTTCTACCAACATGTCTGGGTCGGTTCCTTTCGACGGGCGGAAAACATGACGCAGTTTGTTGACGGCTTGACGGTCGGAATCGATCTGGGAACCTCCACCTCGGCCATCGCCAGCATGGCCGAGGATGGCCGGCCGGTCATCATTCCCAACTCCGACGGCGAACCGATCACCCCCTCGGTCATCGTCCTCAACGACAACGGCGAGGTCGTCGTCGGCCCGCATGGCGACTGGATCCAATCGGTCAATCCCGACCGTGTGGTCGTCGGCATCAAGCGACAGATGGGCAATCCCGACTATGTGAAAGTCATCGACGGGCAGTCGTTGGGCGCGGAGTTTTTCTCCGCACTGATCCTCATGAAGCTCAAACAGGATGCGGAGACGCGGCTGGGCGGCCCCGTCACCAACGCGGTGATCACCGTCCCCTATTACTTCAACGATCCCTGCCGCCGGGCGACATTGAACGCAGGTCAGATCGCCGGTTTGAACGTGATCGACCTGCTCAACGAGCCGACGGCTGCGACTCTGGCATACGCTTGGCAGCAAGGCGACCTCGGCAAGCTCATGTCAGGCGAATCCGAACGCGAGAAGACGATCCTTGTCTACGATCTCGGAGGCGGGACGTTCGATGTGACGGTCGTGCGCTACTCGGCCCTCCAGTTCCGTGTGCTGGCAACGGATGGAGACACCTTCCTCGGCGGTCTCGATTGGACGCGTCGGCTGGTGAACCATGTCGCAGAACAATTCCGCCTGAACTACCGGTTGGATCCGCGCGATGATCCTCGATCTCGGCTCGCGTTGACCGACGAATGCGACGAGGTGAAGCGGGCGCTGTCCGACCATCCCCAGGCCGCACTCCAGTTCGCCTACAAGGACAAGCTGGTCAAACCCGTCATCACCCGGGCCGAGTTTGAGCGTCTCACGGCCGACCTTCTGCAAAGAACACGGGACACGACCGAGTTCGTGCTGGACGGCGTGGGGGTCGACCCCAAGGCACTCGACGAAGTGCTGCTCATCGGGGGTTCGACTTACATGACCGGCGTCAGCGCGATGCTGGAAAAGCTTTGCGGCCGCACTCCGGTGCGGATCCTCGATCCCCAGTTGGCCGTTGCCCAAGGGGCGGCAATTCATGCGGGGATTCTGCAGGCCAAAGAGACCGGTCGAGTCTTCGGGCAGTCGAAAGCCGTTGTCTCCCGGCTTCAATCAGTCGACGCCGTCGATGTGAACTCGCACTCGTTGGGAATCGAGATCACACCGCCCGGCGACCGCACGAAAAAACTGAACCATGTCATGATCCCCCGCAACACCCCCCTACCCTGCGAATTCAAACAGCGCTTCGTCACCAACACCCCCAACCCCGCGGGGATCCTCGTCCGGTTGCTGGAAGGAGAGACAAAGGAAGTCGACGGCTGCACGTTCATCGGCGATTTCCGGATCACCGGATTGCCCTCGAACCTCCCCGTCGGTTCCCCCGTCGAACTGACCTACCGTTATGACGAGACACGCCGGATCACGGTCGTCGCCAAGGAGTTGACTGGCGGACGAGAAGCCTCCTGCCAGATCCACTGGAGCTCCAACGCCGAGACCGCTTCAGTAGATCAAATGCAAAACCTCGTCAACAGCTTCCACTTCGATTAGACAGGCCTGACTACCAATCTGCTCTTTCACACGGAGCGTACAGGTGAGGCCCCTTCTCCCGGCTTGAAATAGCGAACATCCGGCGGAACGGTCAGACCGCCGGAGATGATGGTTTGCAGGGTTTGCTCCGGTGTCCAGTTGAGCTCGGTCACCTCGTCCTCCGGCACCAGCAGAAAGTAGCCGGAGGTGGGGACGGGCGTCGTTGGGACATAGATGCACAGCAGCGTGCGGCCCGTCTCGATGTCCTTGCACGAGGCGGTGACGAAGGCGGGGACCTTCATGCCAGGATGGGGGAAGCCCACTAGCACGACGCGCTGCGGGCCCTTCTTTTGGGTCTGGGTGTCGAGCGTCTTGAAGATCTTTTGCACCCCGTCGTACACGACCGAGATGAACGGCACACGCAGGAGGATCGCATCCATCCACACCCGCAGCCTCGATTGTACGAAAAACCCGAGGATGTAGCAGACCAGCAGTGCCAACAACACCGCGATGGGCGGCGCCGCGTAAACTTCGAACCACTCGGGAAGCTCCACCCCCGGTTGGCCTTTTCGGAAAAGCCAGAGGACATTCAGCGCGAGCGGGTCGATCACGTAATGCCGCAAGGCGAAGTAGAGCCAGATCACCACCCAGATCGTGATGAGGATCGGCAGCACCATCATCAGTCCGCCGAACATCCGGCGTTTGATCGACTGCCACGGCCCGACTCGCCCCCCCGACCAATCGGGCGGGGCGGGCTGTGGAGAAATGGTCTGGGGACTCTGCATGGCGATTCCCGAGCTTCTTAGTGTGTAAGGGGCTGACGAATGCTTTCCACGACAGACGATGGGATACGACTCCGTCGTCGTCAATCGTTCCAGAAAGCAATTGTCATGCCCCCACAGGATGCCGTACCGATTCGTTACGGTGGAGTTAGGGCGTATTACCTGGGAGTCGGGATGCAGGGATTGACTGTGCAACCGAAGCGTCCGTAGTCTGCGGTGAACATATCACTCAAAACTCTTCGATACTCCCTCGTCGAATCCAGCGGCCCTTCGATTCACCCTCCGTCTCAGCGAGATTCGCATGGCGACCCCATCCTCCATGAATGACACATTCGACCAGCCGTACGTTTCCACGGGGCATTTGCCGCCCGCCGAAATCGTCCAGCAATGGGTGAACGAGGCCCACAAGCGATTCGGAATCGAGAGCCAGGGCGAGAACTCGCAGGTCTATCCCGCATTGGCCCGAGTGCCGAGCGACCTCTTTGGAATCTCGGTCGTCAGCACCAAAGGAGAAGTCTACAGCGTCGGTGATTGCGGCTATGAATTCACGATCATGAGTGTCTCGAAGCCGTTCGTCTTCGCGCTGGTGTGCGAAGTGCTGGGGGCGGAGACGCTGCACAAAAAAATCGGGGTCAATGCCACGGGGCAGGCCTTCAATTCGCTGGGGGCGATCGAGCAAGGAGCGGCCGGTCGCACCAATCCAATGGTCAACTCCGGTGCCATCGCCACCACCAGCCTCGTGCCCGGCGACACGTTCGCCGACAAATGGAAGTTCATCCAGACGGGACTTTCTCGGTTTGCCGGTCGCGATCTTTCGGTCAACGAGGAAGTCTACATTTCGGCTTCGGAGACGAACTTCCGCAACCAGGGGATCGCCCGCCTGCTGCAGAGCTTTGGGCGGATCTACATGGAACCGGCCGAGGCGACCGATCTCTACACCAAGCAGTGCGCGCTCAACGTGACCGCCACCGATCTGGCCATCATGGGGGCGACATTGGCCGACGGCGGCGTCAATCCCGTTACCAAGGAGCGTGTTGTCGACCCGGCCGTCTGCCACTACGCCCTGGCCGTGATGGCCACGGCAGGCCTCTACGAAACCTCCGGCGACTGGCTCTACAACATCGGCCTGCCCGGCAAGAGCGGCATCGGCGGCGGCATCGTGACGGTCGCGCCCGGCAAGGGTGGCCTGGGGACATTCGCTCCGCCTTTGGACGCCGCCGGGAACAGCGTCAAAGGACAGCTCGTCGCCCAGTTCCTCTCGCAGAAGTTGGGCATGGATCTGTTCGTGTCGCGACCGGAGTGAGGGGGAAGAGAGCCAAGGGGAGAAGGTCGGAAGGGGAGAAGGAAAGAAGCCAAAGGGAAGAGGGAGAGCAAAGAGGCGGAAAAGCAGAGCAGCGAAAAAGCTTAGAAATCAGAGAGTTCGATCCTCCAACCATCAACCAACAACTCCCCACCAACCACGAGCAGGTTTCCCCCCATGGCCAGTGAATCGCTCTTGCCCGCCGACAACACCGAAGTCCGAGATTCTTGGATCCCGATGATCGTGATCGCCATGGGCCAGGCGCTTATGTCGTTCAACGTGGCGGCCATCCCCGTCTCGATGGGGGGCATGATCTCGAGCTTCCAGACGCCACCCACCACGGTGGGGACGGCCATTGTCCTCTATTCACTGGGCGTTTCCGGCTTCATCATGTTGGGGGCCAAGCTTGGCCAACGATTCGGCTCGAAGATCTTTTTCCAAGCCGCGGTGGGCCTCTTCCTCTTGGCGATGATCCTGATGGTCGTCAGCCCCACGGCTGAGATCATGCTCACCGCCCAGGGCTGCGCCGGGATGGCTGGCGCGGCACTCGTTCCCACGCTCGTCGTGCTGATCGCCAACCACTACAAGGGTCGGCAACAGGCGGAAGCGATCGGCTGGCTCGGCTCGGCCCGAGCCATCGCCGGCGTGCTCGCCTTCGTCACCGTCGGCTTCGTTGCCACGATCAATTGGAGGCTCGGCTTCGGTATTCTCATTCTGCACGCCGGTGCCATCCTGTACCTCAGCACACGCCTCAAGCCGTCGGAACCCAAGCCGGCTGTGAAGATCGATGTGTTCGGTGTGATCCTCTCGGCCACCGCGATCATCCTCATCAGTTTCGGCTTCAACAACATCCGCACTTGGGGTCTGTTCATCGCACGGCCCGCCGCTCCATTCGATGTGTTGGGTGTCTCACCCGCCCCGGTGATGATCGTTGTGGGAACCACCATTGGCCTCGCGTTCCTCGTCTGGACGCAGCGTCAGGGACGACTCGGCCGCACGCAGCTCTTGGCGTTGGACGTCGTCAGCTCGCCCCGCGAGTGGGCAGCGGTCGCGGCCCTGTTCACGATCGTGGGGATGGAAGGAGCGATCAACTTCACGGTGCCGCTTTATATCCAAGTGGTGCAGGGGAGCAGCAGCATCATGACTTCGGTTGCGATGATGCCTTTTATGCTGACGGTCTTCTTCACCGCTTTTCTGGTGGTGCGGCTGTACGGGAAATATAGCCCGCGGATGATCGCCCAGTGCGCGTTCACCATCGTCGCGATCGGCACTGGCTGGCTGGCCTTCGTGGTGCGGAATGATTGGAACGCTCTGCCGGTGGTCATTGGACTGATCACGGTCGGGCTGGGTCAGGGAGCTCTGGTGACGCTGCTGTTCAACGTGCTGGTGACATCGGCCCCGAAGTCGATGGCGGCCGATGTCGGCTCGCTGCGCGGGGTGACGCAAAACCTCGCCGCCGCCGTGGGGACGGCCCTCGCCGGTGCGATGCTTGTGGGCCTCTTGAGTTCGATCATCGTCTCGGGCAAGACAGACAACCCGGTCATCTCCGCCGAGCTTCGCGATCAGATCAACATGGGGAACATGAACTTCTTCAGCGATGTGCAGGTGAAGGAGCGGCTGGCGGGGACTTCGGCCACTCCTGAGGAAGTGACGGAAGCTCTCGCCATCAACGCCGTCGCCCGCACCCGGGCTATCAAGACGGGCTTCCTGATCCTCTCGGGCTTGTCGCTTCTGGCGATCTTCCCCTGCACCTGGCTGCCGAGTTACCGACCGGGCGATATCAACGAGGAGTCGAAGGACGACGGCAGGTAAGGCTTTGCGGCCAAGACCCACGGCCTAATGCCAGAAGCGTTCGCGGTCTTTGCGGGTGAGCTTTTCGTAGCGGTCGGTGTCCTTGGCAAGTTCGTCCAGGTAGCCGATCGCGAGTTCCCAGAACATGCTCTCCCGCTCCTTGACGGTGAACAGCTTTTGCAATCGTCGTGCGTATGAGCCGAACATGTAGACCTGTGTGTGCCGGGGAACGGCCTGGTTGTTGGCCAACAGGGCCATCTGCTCGATCTCCAGCAGCATCAGCAAGAACCGACGCTCCATCTCAGCATCTGCAAAATCGCGGACGAGTTCCCCCTTCTCCAGCGCGATGATGTTGGTGGCGAGATAGCTGTCCGGCGAGAAGAGCCGGTCGTGGGTCTCGATGAAGCGGGCCAGATTCTCGATGCGGCGATTCCGTACCAGCGAGAACGAATTAAGGATGAACACCATGAGTGCGACGATCGCTGCCACAACCGTCGCGTAGTCGCGGAGTGAACTCGTATCCATGGGCGGTGCCTTGGAAACCGTTGGTGGAAAGCCCGGACAGTCAGCACGAAATGAATCACGCGGCCTGCCATAAATGAGCAGGCCGCGTGGAAAACAGCCACAGGTTGCCAGAGGTGTGACTATGTGGCCGGTGTGACCGGCGTGGCGGCGGCCAGGCCAGCGCGAAGCTTTTCCTCGCTCTCGTGCGAGAGGCTGGTCTGGATGAGCGTGCCGCCGAATTTTTCGATTTCGGCCAGCACCTTGTCGGCCGTCATGTGACGGATCAGCACGAAGAGGGCTGCGGTCCCGGGCTTGAGTGTTTCACCCAGTTGCTTCATGAAGTTGTCGTTGATGCCGACGTCCGTGAGTGAACCCGAAAGGGCACCGGCACCCGCGCCGACAGCCAGGCCGAAGAGCGGGTTCAGGAAGATCATGCCGACCAGTGTGCCCCAGAAGCCGCCGCTCAAAGCGCCGGCGGTGGTGAGGTCGTACATCTGACGCAGTTTGACCTTGCCCTTGTCGTCGCGGACGGCGACCACTGCGTCGGCCAGATCGACCAGATATTCCTTCTGCATCTTGAGCAGCGCCAGACGCACTTCTTCAGCGGTCAGTTCGTTTTCGTAGCCGATTACAACCAGAGATGCCATGCGATGTTCCTTAGTGGTTTCCAGAATCCAAACAATGCCGACTGCAACGTTGATTTGACGTCGGCGACCGGTTCGGCGGCCGCCGTTCAACCGACATTCAGTCATTCGAGGCCAGTGTGGCGATCGCGAGAGCCAATTGACAGCCCTCGATGAACTGATCCAGGTCGATGAACTCCTTCACCGTGTGAATCTCATGTTGGCCGGCCCCCATGGTCACAGTGGGGAGGCCATGCTTGACCAGCCAATTGGCATCGAGGCCGCCATTCGAGAAGTTGGTTGTTGGTTCAAGACCCAGCGATTTCGCCGCCAGAATAGCCCGCTGAACGACCGGGTCATCGTCGGCGAGGTTGAACGGCGGGTAGGCGGCGTGGGAGGTGAATTTCAGCGTCGCCTTCTGCCCATCGGCACTCGTCACCTGTTCCACGGCCCGCTCGAAGGCGGCTCGATAAGCCTGGGTGATTTTGGTCGTGAACGCTTCATCGGCGCTGCGGGACTCTCCTTTGAGAAGCACGTAGTCGGTGACGACATTGGTCGCATCACCCGCCGCCAGTCCCATCTTTCCACCGAAGACACCGATGTTGCTGGTGCCCTTTCCCTCGGGCTGTTGAACCTTGCCGAACCAGCTGTGCGCATGGAGATCGGCGAGGGCCAGCGAGGCCACCAATGTGGCCGAGATTCCCTTCTCTGGAGCGACTCCCGCATGGGAGGCGAGTCCACCGATCTCGACGGTGAAACTTTCCTGGCCGACGGCCCCCGTGATGAGATCCGCCGGTACTTTGCTGTCGAAGTTGAAACACATCTCGGCCCCGGAGAGGGCCGCCGGATTGAGGTGGCGGGCCCCTTGAATCCCGCTCTCCTCACGGACCGTGAAGAGGAGTGTCAGGGGCGGGTGAGGCAGCTTGTGTTTGAGCAGAGTGGCGACCGTGGCGATGAGGACGGCGCACCCCGTGCGGTTGTCGCCACCCAAACCGGTGGTGCCGTTCGTCCGGATCCGGTTTCCTTCACGGATCGGCTGGGCACCGGCACAGATGGGAACGGTGTCGAGATGTGTGGAAAGGACGATGCGCGGGCCGGTTGTCGTGCCCGGCAAGGTGACGTACAGGTTGCCCAGTTCGCAGGGAAGGTCGATCCGTGTTGGCGCGTCGTCCGTCTGGATGCTTTCGACGGGGACACCCACGGCGATGAGTTCGCCACGTACGGTGTCGGAGATCGCCTGCTCCTGACCACTGAGGCCGGGAACCTTCAACAGCCGCAGGAGCAGTTCAATAGCGGAGTCGGCATTGAGCGATGAATTGTTGGTGGACATGGAGGAATCCTCGTCAGAAACAAGCCGGTTGATCGATAGAAAATGACAGATGAATGAGCACCAGCAACAAGCGACTCCGAGAGCGGAAATCCACGACAACTTCGACCGTTTAAATCACGTGGGATTGCCCTTGTCAGTCAACCTAGATTCCCCAAGGCAAGCCGATGAGATACCAAGCGACGAAGAGGAGCGTCCACGCGAAGAAAATGACGAACACATAGGGCAGCATCAGCGAGACAATCGTTCCCACTCCCGCGTTCTTGTCGTACTTTTGGGCGAACCCGACCACCATCGCGAAATAGACGTTGAGCGGTGTGATCATGTTGACGGGCGAATCACCGATGCGATACGCGGCGAGAGCCGCCTCGGGATCGACACCCAGCTTGACCAGCACAGGAACAAAGATTGGCGCGAAAATGGCCCATTTGGCGATCGCACCCGTGATGAGGAAATCCAGCAGCGCCACGACCCCGATCAATCCCAGCAATAGCCAGATGGGGCCGACGTTCGCATCCTTGAGGACGTTCGCCATTTTGATCGCAAGGATCGTCCCCATGTTCGTGTGGTTGAAGTAGGCCACGAACTGGCTGATGATCAGCAGCAGGAAAATTGTTCCGCCCAGCCCGCTGATCGCCTTGGTGATCGCGTTGATCACGTCGTTCGTCTTGGTAATCGTCCCGGCACCAATCCCATAGGCGATCCCCGTGGCGAGGAAGAGAACCATGATCACGGCGATCAGCCCCTGCATGAAGGGGGAGTTGCCGATGATCGCACCCGAAGCGGGGTCACGCAGCGGTGCTCCCGGTGGCAAGGTGAGCAGACCGAAGAAGACCAGCACTCCCAGGAGGGCGAAGCCCGCGTAAAGCAACCCCTTGGATTCGGCGGGAGTCAACGCGCCGCCTGTTTCCTCCGGCTTTTCACCGGTGTAAGTCCCCAGGCGGGGTTCGATGATCCGTTCGGTGACCAGCGTGATGATGACCGTCAGGAAGGGCACCGAGACCAGCGAGAACCAGAGGTTGGCCGTCAGACCGATCGACCGGGAAGGATCCACCAGATGGATGGCGTCGTTGGTGAATTCCGTCAGCACTGCATCGAGCGGCTTGATGAGCATGTTGACCGTGAAGGCCCCCGCCACTGCCGCGAACCCCGCCGCCAGACCGGCAAGGGGATGGCGGCCAATACTGAGGAAAGCCGTCCCCGCCAGGGGAATGAGAACGAGATAACCGGCGTCGGCTCCCACGCTCGACAGGATCCCCACGAAGACGAGGATGTAGACGAGAATCGCCCGCGGCGAGAGGATCACCAACTTGCGGATGAGGGCCTGAACCAGTCCGGCCTCTTCCGCGACACCCGCGCCGATCATCGCCACAATCATCAGCCCGACGGCTGAGAACCCCATGAAGTTCGAGATGAGCGAAGCGTAGATGAAGCGGATGCCGCTGGCCGTCAACAGGCTGTTGGCTTTGGTGGTTTCAGTCTCCAGTTCGTAGGTATCTTCATTGATCACCTGGTAGTTGACCGTGACGCCCATCATTTCCATCACATGCGAGAGGACGACGACGATGGCGATGAGCATCAGGAAAATCACCGCCGGATGGGGCACGCGATTGCCGACGACTTCGACGAAGTCGAGCACCCGCTGCATGAGCGAAGGGCGGTTTTCAACGGGGCTGGGAGGACTCGTTTCGGGAGCCTGATTCATCGCGTCTGCCTTGAAGTGCACCAGTCACAGAGATTCCAAAAACCAGACGGACATGAGGACGAGCCTGGCCGAGTCCTTGGCCGATGCTTTCCACAAGCGGGGTGCGTCAAGGTGAGATGGGAATTGGCAAACCAGCAGTCGGATAGAGCGGCAACAGCCAAGGAACCATCGCCACGCTGATGACGAGCACGATGATACTCAAGGGAACCCCCACTTTGACGAAGTCTCCGAACGAATAGTTTCCCGGGGTGACGACCAGCGTGTTGACGGGGGAGGAGACAGGAGTCATGAAGGCGGTCGAGGCGGCGAGCGCGACGATCATGGCAAATGGATACGGCGAAGCCTGCATGTCGGCAGCCATCGCCAACGCCACCGGTGCCATCAGAACGGCCGTCGCTGTGTTCGAGATGAACATCCCCAGAACGGCCGTGATGAGGAACAAAAGTGCCAGCACACCGCGCGGCCCGAGGCCATCGGTGACCACCATCAAGCCGTCCGCGGCCAGTTCGACACCACCGGTGTTCTGCAGGGCAATGGAAAACGGCAACATGCCGACGATCAGCACCAGCGTCTTCCAGTCGATGCAGCGGTAGGCCGTCTCGATGGTGATGCAGCGGAACAGTCCCATCAGCAGGCAGCCGATGAGGGCCGCCTGGACGTTGGGCACGATCCCGCTGACCATCAGGCCGATGACCAGCAGCAGGCAGGCCACCGCCTGTGGTGCCTTCCCATGCGCGGGGAGCAGGTCGTCGTATTCCGTGGGCAACTGGAGGGGGATGACGAGGTTGCCATCGCTCTTCAAATGCCGGATGGCTTTCCAGGTGCCGATGATGAGCAGCGTGTCACCGATCTTGAGTGTTTCGTTCCGCAGATCTTCGGTGACGGCCGACTTGCCGCGTCTCAACCCGATGGCAGTCAGACCCGTGCGGCTGCGGAACTCGCTGGAAAGAAGCGATTGACCGACCAGTTCGGAGTCGGCGGGGATGATCACTTCGATCATGCCGATCTCCTGGGCGCGATCGGTGAAGTAGATCCCCGTGAGCGGCAGGGCATCGAGGACATACTTTTCGCGGAGGGCGTCGGAATCTGTCGGGGGACCGTAGAAATCGACAAGGAGGATGTCCCCGGCTTGCAGCATCGTCTTCGATGTGGGCTGGAGCACTGAACGCTCGCGTTCGATGGCCACGAGGCTGGCGCTGGCGGAGTTCCTCAAGCCGACTTCTTCCACAGTTTTGCCGACCAGTGGCGAGGCCGCTGTGATGCGAACCCGTTGCTCGCGCGCGGCCAATTGATATTGTTCGACCCAACCCGCGAGGGTCGGCCGCTGGCTGCCGGTCATGGAGGCGGGGCTATTGCCAGCGGGAAGCCAGTGGCGGGCGAAATACATGTAGGCGATGGCGCAGATCAGAATGGGGACGCCGAAGGGGGCGAAGCTGAAAAAGCGAAAGCCGGTGCTGTCCGTGGAATGGAGTTCGGCGAAGCGGATCAGTTCGCTGTTGACGACCAGATTGGGGGCAGTCGCGACGAGGGTCATCATCCCGCTGATCAGGGCGGCACAGCTCAGCGGCATCATCAACCGGCTGGGGGGGGTGCCGGTGCTTTGGCAGATGCGGAGGACGACGGGGATGAAGATCGCCGTCACTGCTGTGGAACTCATGGTCGAACCCAGGCCACAGACGACAAGCATGAGCAGAACGAGCAGTTTGGTCTCATTACTCCCCGCGCGGGCACTGAGCCAGTCGCCCAGGCTGCGGGCGACCCCCGTTCTCACCAACCCGTCGCCGATGACGAACAGGGCCGCGATGAGGACGATGTTCGCGTCCGCGAACCCCCGCAGGGCGTCGTTCATGGTGATGACGCCCGTGAGCGGCAGGAGCGTCAGCATCAGGAGCGCGACGATGTCCATCCGCGGCTTGTCGATCGCGAACATGATGATCGCGGAAGCCAGCAGCGCGAGAACCATCCCGAGTTCGAACGTCATAAGGGATCCGGCGAGGGCAAGACGGGGAGAGGACTGGACATCGTTCGAGTGCTCATCGAAATGGAGAGCACCCAATAATCCACGTTCTACACCCGGCCACTGTCATACGGGAAGATGCCCGAACGGAATTTGCCGGAATTTCGAAGGGTTGGAAGGACAGCCGCCGCCTCGAACGGTGCCAACCACCGCAGTGTTCTCACCATCCGTTCAACCCGCAGACTCGCACGGATCAGAAGTTGTATTGAAAGGCGGTCTGGATGCGGTCCGCGCGGCCTGATTGGCCGTCCTGGTTCTCGCGGCGGCCCCAGAGATATTCGATCCCCAGCGACATGTTCCGGACGGGAATGTACCAGAGGCTGGTGGCCACGTAATCCGAGCCGGCGAAGCTGCTCCCCGGCATGGCGTTGCTGCTGTCGACATTGACGTTCGAATAGGTGACGTTTGTCATCCAGCGGTTGGCCCACCAGTGCTCGTAGGAAGCAGTCATGCTGTTGATGCCCAAAGTCTCGAAGCCGCCGTTGGCCGTGATGGCTCCATCCAAACCAATGCCGCTGGTGTCCTGAATGTAGCGACCGATCCCCGAGCCAACGGCGAACTGCAACAGGACTCGGCTGCGGGAGAGAGGTGTGGGATCGGGATCGCGGAGAGGATTGGTTCCCGTGAGCACTGCCCAAGGATGGACACTGCCGGTGAGATTCACACCCCAGCCCGCGCGGCGTGTGACTTCGTCGCCGGTTTCACGAAAGCCGATCGACCGGACGATCGATGCCGCTTGAACATGCCAGAGATCACGCTGATAGCGAATATGGGCAGTGAAGTCGGGGATGTCCTGGACGTTCACGCCCAGGTTATCGGTGGTGATGTCCGAGAAGGGTTGCTCCAGAGCGGCGGCGACGAACGCGTTGTCGCCAATGGGAATTGTGACACGGCCCAGGCCCTGGCGCGAGTTGACGATCCCGTTGGGGCCTTGGAAGTCCGCCGTGCGGGGAAAGACACTGGGATCCATGAAGACCGTGGTATCCTGGCCCACTCGGAAATAGCCGAAGTCGATGAAGGCGAATCGCAGCCGGGGGTTGCTGGAGGAACCCACGGCCGGCGGATTGCCACTGAGGAAATCGAACTGCACGAACGTATGGACAACCCAGTCGTTGTAGTCCGTGGGAGTCCATGTATCGAGGCTGATGCGGGTTGGCCGGGCACTGTAATTGACGTTTTGACCCACGGTTTGCGGTACGGGGATCGTCCGCGTCACGAAGAGATCGGGCGTGCCGATGGGATCGAAGTCGTAGTTGGCACCCATGCGGACGAAGCCGCTGAAGCGAAAGGCGGTTCCCGTTCCGGGTACGAGAAAAGAGCCGGGAACCGGTCCGCGGATGACCAACCTGTCGAAGTCTTCGGGGTTGATTGCCGGTGCGGGAGAAAGCGGCTGGTAGGGGTTTGCTCCCGGTGCTTCCTGATAATCGAGGGGATAGAAACCCTCTGGGGCATAGTCGGCGTACTGTTTGGGACCGGTGGCGAGATCGTCGTAGTGGGAGGCCAAAGACTGGTAGGCCTGTTGCGAAGTTTCAGCGCGGTAGGGACTGTACTCCGGGCCGTAGGGAGACTGATAAATGGGGGCGGTGGGAGCGGATTGATAATCGGTGGCAGGATCGACGGTGTACTGGGCAGGTTGAATCAATGGTGTGGTCGGAATGGCCGGTGGGAGTGCGGAAAGGCCACCGCTGGCAATCGATGAAGGCGTGGCCCCTTCCTGCGCACGGGCAGGCACCGGGCAAAGTATCAGCCAGGCGGCAACGAGGGGTGCCGCGATCCGTCTGATCGATCGATGGCCGATTGAGCAGGCCATGGCCTGTGCCCCCGAGAGACACCGGCAAACGGCAGCTTCCGCCGATTCGCCCGTGACGCAATGATTGGAATGGTCTCAAACATTACTATCGGCAAAGTCGGTTGGCAGGTTGATCGATTGTTTGAGGTCTGAAGGAAAAGCTTACAAAAAGGATTGTTGATGGAACTCGCGTGATCCCGAGCTTGAGTCGTCATGCCAAGACCGCAGCACCGACCATCTAAATGAAATGGCTATCAATGGAGGAGTCCGAGAAGGCATGCCTGCGCAAGGCTGAAATCATGACATTCGAAGGCTACGAATACTTTGAGATGGAATGATCGAGCACTAATCCTTCGGGGTTGTCCCGAGGAATCTTCGCCAGCGGCGCTCGGCGGATTTGCTGGTGGCCACCGTGGGGGTCGATTCGTTTCCTGAAGCGGAGGGATCGCGTCGGTCGCCAGCCGATTCCTGCTGCTGGCGAACACGGGCCAGATCGCGGGCGCAGCGGGCGCGCTCCAGGGAAAGTTCGACCTCGGCCAGGCGGAGGTGTTCCTCCAGCCGGGTTTGGAGGGAGCGAAGTTCGAACACCAGTTCTTCAGGCGCGTTCTCAAGCACCGCCCAGTTGGGTGGGCCGCCGGAGATCTCTCGGGCCCGCAAACGCCGGATCAACCAACTGATATAGGCATCCCGCTGGTTGATCGCAGCCTCGAACTCATGCTGTTGGCAATCCTCCAGATTGAACGGAAGCGGCACCTCGGGTTCGACGAAATCGGTCTCAACCAGCGATTCCAAAGAAGAGGTTTCTTCATGTCCATGATGACGGGAAGGCTCCGCTTCGGCCTCCAGCATCTGAGCCTTGAGGCTCTCCCAAAGGACGGCGTTGCCTTCGGGTTCATCATTGATCGAATCGGTGGGGCGGGGATCCAGGAGTGATTGGAGCGTCTCGTCGACCGCCGATTCCAGCGAGGTATGGGAGCCGGACGCAGCATAGAAGGATCGTTGACCCCGCAGCTGTTCAAACTGTTCGGAGAGATAGTCGCGGATGTCGGCCAACCGACTGTCGAGTTGCCCCAGGAGGACGGCGGGTTGCATCGCATCCCACTGTTCGAGGAACCGCTGCATATCGGCGGTAAGCGTGGCATGCCGATCCACGCTGGCTCCGAAGGAGGAGCTGACCACCTTGCGATCGGCACCCGTGCGGTGGAGTCGATCCAACTGTTCGGCGGCTTGTTCCAGACGCTCGGTCAGCGCCTGGATGAGTGTGTTTTTGTTATCGAGATCAGCTTCAAGATTCTGGATGCGGGCCAGAGCCGCAGCCTTGAAATGTTCCGCAGCAGCATTGTGGGAGGATTCGGCGACTGGCCGATGTTCGTGGGATCGCGAGCGGTCGCGAGTTCGATCCGTGCGGCGGAGTTCACGGTTCGGGGCATCACCAGCAGGCCGACGTGTCTCAAAGCTCTCGATCGCTTGATCGAGGGTGATCGGAGAAGTGTTGTCGCGGGGTGAACGGATATGTCCCCGACGGCCATCATCGCTGACTGCGAAATCCTGCAGCATCGCGGGTGGGCTGCCAGCGGGATCGGCCCACGCTTCGATGTCGATAGGAGAAAGATCCCGTCTCGAGGTACGAGGCTCGCCAAACGTTTCCCGGGCAGCGGGAAGTTCGTTGTCGTCTAGACCATTTTCATCCCGATTGCTGGCACCGAGGCCGGTTTCGTCGGCCTCATCGGGGAGGACATCATGGATGGCGTCGTGCGTCATTTCGTATTGCGGCGACATCGAGTCATCGGCAAAGTCGTCGCCGGGTGTTTCAGCCGACGACGACTCCATGAGCTGTTCGACGGCTTCGAACAGCTCCTCTTCGGTGAGTCGTGATTCAGACTGGTTCCGCATGACATGCCTGTCGGGTCGGACGCGCGATGTTATCCCGCCGCCGGCCCTTCGTGATCATTCCGTCGAAGGGACAAACAGCAGCCGCTTGCCCGACCGACTCTTCCGACCGGGCGATGACAGTCTGTTTCCGGCAATGGGAAGTCGTGTCCCCGACCACATGTGGAAATGCCGCCAGGAACCATCGACTCATGGGGAACATAGCACATAAAAAATGCCGTCATGGAAACGGAACGGGCCCTGTGGAAATCCACAGGGCCCTGACTCGAGGCGCAATCGCTATATTCCGATCGACCGACATCATCCCCAGAACACATCGGTGCGCTGGACGAAGGTCGGCATGAAGGTTTGTCTACTCGGCGGCGACGTCGGCGTTCTCGGCACGGAAGCGATAACCGACGCCTCGAACCGTTTCGACGACATCGGCCAGCGCGCCCAGTTTCTGACGCAGCGAGCGGACGTGGACATCGATCGTGCGCTCGAGGGCGTTGGCGTCCTCGCCGCGGCAGCGATCCATCAGTTCATTTCTTCCAAAGGGGCGGCCGGGCGAGCGGGCGAGAGTCCAGAGCAGGCGGAACTCGGTGGGGGTGAGATGCAGCTCTTCGCTGTTGAGGCGGGCGGTGTGGTTGATGCGGTCGATTTCGATGCCGCGGGTGACGATGACATCCCGCGATTGTTCCCCGGCCTGCGACCGGCGGAGGAGTGCCTTGATGCGATGGATCAGCGGTTTGACCTTGAAGGGCTTGGCGACGTAATCGTCTGCTCCCATGTTGAAGCCGACGATTTCGTCGACCTCCTCGGCCCGTGCGGTGAGCATCAAAATGCGAACATTCGGCAGCTTGGGGTCGCCCCGGAGTTGGCGGCAAACTTCGAGGCCGTCGATCACCGGGAGCATCAGGTCGAGGATGACCAGATCGGGAGTCATCGCCTGGGCACGGCGGAGGCCATCCTGACCGTCCGAAGCCGATGTGACCTCGAATCCCTCTTTCTCGAGGTTGTATGTCAGGATATCAATCAATGACCGCTCGTCTTCGATCAGAAGAATCTTCGGCTTGGCCATACAACCTCGGTGATCAGGAAGGGAACTGGAGTTCGTTTCAAAACTCCGTTGGTCAGACCAACGGCACCGTCCATCGGACTGTGTGCTAGACCACCGCGACGCGTTAAGCCGAAGCTGGTGGATCAGGTTTCTTATATCCCGACACCTCTCGCTAAATTCGCGGAGGTGATTTTCGCGTAAGAATAGCTACAGGGGGATGGCCGTGACCCGCACCGGGGAACGGGATTGGCGTTATTCACACGAAGTTCATGATCTCTTCCGCCTCGACATGAAGCCTCACACACTGGCGGGTGGATTGCCATAGGGCGCGCCGTCCCTGTTGCGATGGCGAATGATCTCCCCCTCGACAAGATAGACTACATCCTCGGCGATATTCGTGGCGTGGTCGGCGACCCGTTCGATCTGGCGACAGGCGCTGAAAAGATGCATCAGCGGCTCGATGAGCTCCGGCTGCCGCTGCATCTGCTGGATCAGTTCCTGGATGATGGTGCGGTTGAGTTCGTCGACCCGGTCGTCCATCAGGCAGACATCCCGTGCCATGCGGACATCGAGATTGACGTAGGCGTCGATGCTGCGATGAAGCATTCCCAGGGCAAGGTTGGACATCTCCCGCAGATCGTCCGGGACATGCACCTCGCCGCAGCGAATGATCGACAGCGCCCTTTCGGCGATGTTGGCCCCGAGATCGGCGACGCGTTCCAACTCCCCCGAGATCTTCATCACTGTCGTGATGCGGCGGAGGTCGATGGCGACAGGCTGATGCAGCGCCAGCAGCTTGAGGCATTCCTCCTCAATGCGGACATCCATCCGGTCGATCTCGTCGTCCTGGGACGGGATCAACTCCGCGCGTTCATAATCCCGGCGATGGAGGGCATCCACGGACGAGTCGATGAGTTCCTCAACACGGGCGCACATCGTCAGCACGCTGCGGTGGAGAGCGTCCAGATCTCGGATCAAGTGAATGGCCATGAAACTTCCTCGTCGGTTCGCTCGAATTCCAAACCGGAGGAGAATCCGGCAGTCTTGGCGGGAATCTTAACAATGCCTATCCGCGGGAAGTGGATCAACCAAAGCGGCCGGTGATGTAGTCTTCGGTCTCTTTCTCGCGTGGTTTGAAGAAGAGCTGTTTGGTGAGTCCGACTTCGACAAGCCGACCCTGGCAGAAGAAGGCGGTGAATTCGCTGATGCGTGCCGCCTGCTGCATGTTGTGGGTGACGATGACGATCGTGTAGTTCTGCTTGAGCTCGATGATCAGATCCTCGATACGGGCGGTCGAGGCGGGATCGAGTGCCGAGGCGGGTTCGTCCATCAGCAAGACTTCGGGATTGGTGGCCAACGCGCGGGCAATGCAAAGCCTTTGCTGCTGGCCACCCGAAAGGGCCATCGCCGAATCCTTGAGTCGGTCCTTCACTTCGTTCCAGAGGGCCGACTGCTGCAAACACCGTTCGACGGTTTCCTGGATGAACGTCCGGTTGCGGATGCCAGCGATCCGCATGCCATAGGCGACGTTCTCGAAGATCGACTTGGGAAAAGGCGTGGACTTCTGAAAGACCATGCCCACGCGTTTGCGGAGAGCAACGACATCGATATTGGGGGCGTAGATGTCGTGGGAATCTAGCAGAACGTCACCGGTGTGCCGCGTCCCCTCGATGATGTCGTTCATGCGGTTGAGGGCCCGCAGGTAGGTACTCTTTCCGCAGCCGGAGGGGCCGATGAGTGCCGTCACTGCCCGCTCGGGAATGCGGAGATTGATGTCGAAGAGAGCCTGGTGACTTCCGTAGAAGAAGTTCATCCGGCGGGTCTCAATCTTGAGCGGCGTGGAGGCTCCGCCCGACGTGTTGGCCCCTCCGGCATTGGCCGCGACAGGGTGCGACCCGCTAAGCGGCGAGGCCTCCGGGCTGGCGGCTGTTTCCGTCGGCGATGGGTTCGCGGCCGATGCGAAGCTGGCCGGGCGGGGAATCAAACTCATTGGGAAATGCCTACCAGCGAATCTTCTTCTGGAAGTGTTGGCGGATGTAGATGGCCAAGCCGTTCGAGATCAGCAGGATCGCCAGCAGCACAAGGATAGCGGCGGCGGCGACATGCTGGAAATCGGGCTTGGCTTCGTTGATCCAACCGTAGATCTGCATGGGGATCGTCGTGAAGGAATCGAATGGCACCTGAGCCAGTTTATCAGGCCGGGTGACAACTTCCGACAGGGAGCCGATGCGTCCGGGGGTGAAGGTGATATAGGTCGCGGCCCCGATCGCCACCAGCGGAGCCGTCTCGCCGATCGCCCGCGACATCGCGAGGATCACGCCCGTCATCATCCCGGGGAGTGCGGACGGAATAATTTGATATCGAATGGTCTGCCACTTCGTCGCACCCAGCGCGAGGGAGGCATGCCGGAGACTGGGGGGAACAGAACGGAGTGCCTCCTGGCTGGCGATGATCACCACCGGCAAGCTCAAGAGGGCGAGGGTCAAAGCTCCGGAGATGACGGTGCGACCGAAGGGAAGCGTCAACTGAAAAGTGCCGATCCCGAAGCTGATGAGATATTCACTGCGGGCAAGACCAAACATACGGACGAACGCCGTGAAGCCCAAAATGCCGTAAACGATCGAAGGGACACCCGCCAGGTTGGCAATATTCAACTGGATGAACCGTGTGAGAAGTGTCGGCTTGGCATACTCTTCGAGATAGATCGCGGCTCCGACACCCAAGGGAACGGAGAGAATGGCAGTGAGGAGGATCAGCCAGAACGTGCCGACAATACCGGGCAGAATCCCCGCCTCGGCCGGATTGCGTTTGGGCATCGAAACGAGGAACTTGGGTGTGAGCCAGCCAAAAGCCTGCCACGCCATGGCCGCGATGAGCACACCCAGGATCAACACGGAGCCCCAAGTCGCCAACCAGCAGACCCATTCAAAGATGCGTCCGTTACGGTGACGCCTTGCGAGGGCGAGATCAAAGCTCTCTTCAACTAATCCGCCCCCCACAAATGTGGTAGGAGATGTCGTTGGAATGGGGGGCTTTTCGGGAAGTGGTGACAATGGCCTGCGCGGCGTGGGGGTCTCGCTCATTGGTAGACCTCACGATAACGGGCCAGCACCATTTGCGAGATCAAGTTCATCACCAGCGTGGTGAGGAACAGGACGAGAGCCACCGCGTAGAGACTTTTGTATTCGATCGTACCGACGGGGGTGTCGCCTGACATCACGTTGACCACATAGGCGGTCATCGTCTCGATCTGGCTGAGCGGGTTGAGGGTGAGTGTCGGCTTCTGGCCAGCTGCGATGGTCACCGCCATCGTTTCTCCCACAGCACGGGAGATCGCCAGAAGGAAAGCCGCGATGATCCCGGACAACGCGGAAGGGACAACGACCCGCACGCAGACATCAAACTTCGTCGAGCCCAGGGCGTAGCCCGCTTCCCGCAAGGTGCGGGGAACGGCCCGCAACACGTCTTCGCTCAGTGAGCAAACCGTGGGGATGATCATCAGGCCCACGACAATGCCTCCACTCAGGGCGTTGAAGCCATCCACCGGGATGTTCCAAAGCCAATCAATGCCGAAGACATCGGCTGGCCGGAGCATGGGTCGGATGAAGTAGGGGGTGACAATTCGCAGCCCAAAGTAGCCGTAAACGACTGTCGGAACACCGGCGAGAAGTTCCAACGTGGGTTTAGCGATTGATCGCACCCGCGGGGAGGCGTATTCGCTCAGATAGATGGCGGAAAGGAGGCCGGTCGGCAAGCCGATCAAGCCAGCAATCGCCGCGATCAGGAACGTGCCACACACCAGCGGCCAGATGCCGAAGAACGCTGGCGAATACTGAGGTGCCCAGCGGGTTTCCAGAAAGAATTGCGAGAGACTGATTTCCTGGAAGAAAGCCCGTTCCGGTGGGATCCCGAATACGGCCTCGCTGACCAGCACAAAGATGATGGCCAACGTGGTGAGCACGGAAAGGAGTGCGCACATGAAGAGCGTGAACTGGATGAAGTTCTCCCGCAGGCGCTGCCAGGTAAATCGATAGACGAGATCGCTGGCCGCCGAACCGTGGCTGGAAGCAAGAGGTGGATCGTTTGGCGATTGTCGATCGTCCGCAGTCATCCGCGTTCGGTTCCAAAGACAGGTGCCGGCGAGCCAGCGGACATTCCTCAAATCACTTTATCCAACCGCCCACCTGAAAGTCCTCGATACACGTAAGTGGCGTACCAAGATCCTGTGGAGCGGTTGGAGAAGATCCCCATGTGCAGACTACTTCAATGCTTCCGCGAGTCGATCGGTCATCGTTTTCTTCACGGATTCGGGAACCTTGATGTATTTGACTTCACTCACCAGTTTATCGCCTTCCGCCGAGAGGAGAAACTTGACGAACTCGGCGATCTCGGGTCGCTTGAGCTTGGCCTTGGTGGTGTAGACGAAAAGTGGCCGGGAGAGAGGTGTGTAGGCACCGGATTCAATGGTCTCGGGTGTGGGTTCGACGCAGACAGCATCCTTACCATCCGAGATTTTCACTGCTTTCAGCTTGCCGGCGTTTTCGGCGAAGTAGGCGTAGCCAAAGTAACCCAAAGCCCCTTTGGAATCGACCACGCCCTGCACCAGGATGTTGTCGTTCGAGTTGGCCGTGTAATCGGAACGGCTCGACTTCGATTTGCCGTTGATGACTTCGGTGAAGTAATCGAATGTTCCCGAGGCGGTATCGGCACCGAAGAGCTGAATCGGCTCCTCCGGCCAGCCTTCGCGGACTTCGCTCCACTTGGTGATTTTGCTGTCCGGTTCCCAAATCTTCTTGAGTTCAGCGACCGTCATACATTCAGCCCAATTGTTGGACGGATTGACGACGACGGTCAAACCATCGATGGCGACCTGGAATTCCACATATTCGATCCCCTTCGCCTTGCACTCGGCGGCTTCCTTCTCAGTGATGGGCCGGCTGGCACCGGTGACATCAATTTCCTCGGCGATGAACTTCTTGAAACCACCGCCGGTGCCGGACATGGCGACGGTCAGCTTGACCTCAGGAAACTTGGTTTCGAATTCTTCCGCGACGGCCTGGGAAATGGGGTAGACCGTGCTGGAGCCATCGATGGCAATCGTGCCCGTGACATTGGCTGGCGTGGTCGATGTACCAGCAGCCATTCCTTCAGCAGGAGTTGTGGTGGCTGCCCCCGAGTCGCCAGCACCACCTGCCGTCGGAGCTTTCTGCACACAACCGGCACAAGTCAGGCCGAATGAAAGGAACAGCGCCAACAGCGAGGGGAAACGCATCGTGGACATCAAAGTCTCCGGGAAATCCATCAGGTGTCTGGTCTGAATCGAGAAGTTGCTGTCCACACAATTGTGAAGACGAGGGGAGCCTAAGGTCTCTCTGTGAAAATTCCAACTCGCCAATTGTGAAGATTCGCTTAATTTAAGTGGCACATAGGCTTGCGTTCAATTCCCACCGCCCTCGCCCCCTCCACAGGCAACTTTGTATGGAAATAATTCTTGGTGTAAAAACCCGCCTCATGGTTAAGGGAAATACACACAAGTTCACCGCCCCACCAATGCTTCGTGATTTCCCTTGAGCAGCACTGTAAACCGACTCCCGACGCCCACTTGGCTGGCGACCCGGATGCTGCCGCCGAAGACTTGGCAAAGGTGCTTGACGATCGACAGGCCCAGTCCCGTCCCGCCCACTTCTCGGGATCGGGCTTTGTCGACGCGGTAGAAGCGTTCAAATATGCGCGTTTGATGTTCCCGTGGGATGCCGACGCCGGTGTCTTCGATGTCGATCCGCGACCACTCCCCTTCCGTCCCCCAGCGGATTGTGACCTGGCCGCCGGCGGGAGTGTAATTGATGGCGTTGTCGAGCAGGTTGTCGACGATTGTCCGCAGCCCATCGCTGTCGGCAATGACCTCGATGTCCGTCGCGGGAGCCTCCACCTGGAGGGTGATCTCCTTGCTGGCGGCCACTCCCTGATGCTCGTCGATGCACTTACGGAGCACATGGCTGGCGTTGACGCATTCCAGGTCGAACGACTGCTCCGCCGATTCCAACCTGGCGAGAGCGATGAGGTCGCCGATCAATGTGTTCAGCCGCTCGGCCTGCTCCTCAATGCGTTGGAGGAAAGTGCGGCAGGTCTCCTCATCCTCCATCGCTCCCCCGAGCAAGGTCTCGGCGTAGGCGCTGATGGACGTGAGCGGCGTCTTCAGTTCGTGTGAGACGTTGGAAACGAACTCGCGCCGCAGGTTCTCCAGTCGCCGCAGATCGGTGACATCGTGCAGCACCAGGACGGCTCCGGTGGCGGGATGTCCGGGGAGTGGCGAAGCGACCATGGCGATGGTTCGCTGGGTGCGGGCGACATCGAACTCGACACGCTCCGAAGCTTTGCCGCTGAGAGCATCGCGAATGATTCTTTGCACCTGGGGATGACGCACAGCTTCCCAGATCGGCCGCTTCATGAAGCTTTGCGGCTGCACATCCAGGAGCCGCAGGACTGTGTCGTTGGCGAAGAGGATCTGTTCGGAGCGATCGACGGCGATCACCCCTTCAATCATCGAGCGGAGGACGGTCGCCAGCTGCTCGTGCTTCTCCTCGAGTTCGCGGCTTTGAGATTCAAGCTCGCTGAAACGCTGGGCCAACTGGCGATCCATGGTTCGCAGGGTGCGGGCCAGAGTGCCGATCTCGTTGCGGCTTTCGAAGTTCAAGCCCTTGGGGGGTTGGCCGAGCGCCATCTGCTCGGCGGCAAGGGTGAGCCGGTCAAGTGGTTCGATGATCCGGGCGACAACGACGTAGGTCACCACGAGGCCGACAAGCACGAGCGTGATAGCGGTCGCCCACAGCCGGGCCGAGATCCAGGAGAAGTTTTCGCTCACACTTTCAAGTGGCGTGCTCAGTCGCAAAACGAGTCCCTGCCCCTGGGCATCGAAGCCCATGGCGTAGAACTGGAATAGCGAAGAGGCAACAGTTCGGCGTGAAGAGCCCGCTTGGCCTTTCAGAACCATCGCCAGTTCAGCATCCTTCGTTTCGAGTTCCTTCGCCTCCAGTCGAGTGAGAACTTCGAAGTGTGTTTCCGATGATGAGTTGATGGTGCGGAGAAAATCCCAGCGATCATCCGCAGGCACTTTCTTGAGCTGCGTGATGATGACATTGGCATTGTCTCGCAGCCGGGCTTCCACCTGCGGATAGGCCAATTCTCTGTAACCCGCGTTGAGTGTGAGGGCGAAGGCAAACGCCGTGCAAAGAGTGAGGCCCGCATAGATCGCGAAGATTCTCCAGAAGAGCTGCGATGTCAGCATGCGGGGATCCGTGGGATCGTCAAGAGTGGGCTGGGCTGGGACTCGAGCTGTGACTGGGAGATGTTTCGCCCGAGATTATTGGCGGCCCGGCAGTCTCCGCCGGAGGGAAGCATTCTGGTGTATTTGAGGATGGACTCGCAACGGAGACGCTTTGGTGTCGGCTGCCAAGATGTGGATTTGATGTGCGAACGAGGAAGGCAAGGTGAATGCCGCAAAGAGGACTTGGCCGCCTCTTCGCGAGATGTGTGAGATGAATGAAGAGTGGGATTCTTCTGGTTGTGCATTAAGGGTGGCACAAATCGTTAGCAATGCACTTCATTGTCTCTCAGGTACTTGTGGGGAATTGACGATCTGACGCTGCTGGCAGGATTGCCACGGGCCGGAGCGGCAAGGATGGCCGCTCTTTTGAACGGCGATCAACCACAGGGAGGTGCGGATTGGCAACGTCATCACGTCGCGCGGATCAAGGTACGGACTCGACTTCAGCGCAGGCTGTTTCGACGGCCGGCAAAGCGACACGGCGACCATGCCGACCGGGTGTCATCCCCCCCGTGCCCCGCAAGAAGCGCTGGCGGCACTGGCTCTATGCGGCGACGCTACTGGTGGCGGGGAGTGCGGGTAGCGCTCAGGCCGAAACCTTCACGGTGACGAACAACAACGACAGCGGTGCCGGGTCGCTTCGTCAGGCCATTTTGGATGCGGAAGCCACAGGCGGGGCCGATGTCATCAACATTGCCAATAATCTGGGCACCATCACGCTGACCACCGGCGGATTATTCATCAGTGATTCAGTCACCATTAACGGTGGCGTCGGAAATTCCGTCAGTGGCAACGACGCTTACCGCCCGTTCTTTGTGAACGCGGGGACCGTCACCATCAGCAACCTGACCATCCAAAATGGGTTGGCCAAAGGGGGAGATGGTGGGAACGGCTCCTACAGTTCCGGTGGGGGCGGAATGGGGGCTGGGGGAGCGGTTTTCGCACGATCTGGGGCGAATGTCACGCTTGACACGGTAACACTTGTTGGCAACCGCGCCGTTGGTGGCAATGGAGGAGTTGCCAACAATGAGACATACATCACTGGAGGCGGTGGCGGTGGTCTGGGAG